>JAFGNZ010000332.1 GCA_016926755.1 Myxococcaceae bacterium
ACCGACTTCTGGCGCTTCTGGGTGGTGCACCTGTGGGTCGAGGACTTCCTCGAGCTCTTCACCACCCTCATGGTGGCCTACATCTTCGTGCTGCTGGGCGTGGTGTCCGAGCGGGTGGCCCTGCGCGTCATCTACCTGGACATCATCCTGTACTCGGCGGGCGGCGTCATCGGCACGATGCACCACCTGTACTTCTCCGGCACACCGGTGGAGCACATGGCGCTGGGCGCCTTCTTCTCCGCCGCCGAGGTGATCCCCCTCACCTTCCTCACCGTGGAGGCGTGGAGCTTCCTGCGGCTTGGGCGCGAGCAGGGGGCAAAGTCCCGCACGCCCTTTCCCCACCGCGGGTCCATCCTCTTCCTGGTGTCGGTGGGCTTCTGGAACTTCCTGGGCGCTGGCATCTTCGGCTTCCTCATCAACCTGCCCATCGTGTCGTACTACGAGATTGGCACCGCGCTGACGGCCAACCATGGCCACGCGGCGATGATGGGCGTCTACGGCATGCTGGCCGTGGCGCTGGCGCTGTTCGCGCTGCGCTACCTGGTCCCCGAGGAGCGCTGGTCCGAGCGGGCGGCAAAGCTCAGCTTCTGGTCGCTCAACCTGGGCCTGGCGTGGATGGTGTTCGCCACCCTCTTCCCCCTGGGCGTGCTGCAGCTCCACGAGGCCGTCACCCGCGGCTACTATGAGGCGCGCCAGCTCGACTTCCTCACCAGCGATCGGGTGGAGTTCCTGGAGTGGCTGCGGCTGCCCGGGGATGCCGTCTTCATCGTGGGCGGCGTGCTGCCCCTGCTGCTGCTGTGCTGGCGGGGCGTGCGCCACCGCGTGCCCGCCGCGGAGCACGCCGGGCCGGCGCCCGCTCCGCTCTTCACGCGCGTAGAGGGGGAGCCGGAGCAGCCGCGGCCATGAGCCTCCACGCCGAGATCATATGGGGCTCCGGGTACGCGCTCTTCCTGCTGGGGGTGGCGCGGGGGCTGGTGGCGCTGGGGCGGCGGGCGCGTGCGGAGGACACCTCATGGCCGAGCTCGGAGGTGGCCCGCTTCCACCAGGGCCTCGCCATGCCCCTCGTCTTGCTGGCGGGGCTGCTCGTGGGGGCCTGCGCGGTGCGGCACCCCGGGCGGCTCGAGCTGGGGTGGCTGGGGCTGGTGTCGCTGGTGATCGCCTGGGTGGCCCGGCGCACCTGGAAGGAGTGGCGGGAGGAGTCTTCCGCGGGCGAGACGTAGCCCCTGCCGCTGCCACAGGGGCACGGCTCGTCGCGGCCCACGCGCGGGCCCTCGGCCCTGGCCGGAGCCTTGGGCGCCAAGGTGCCCTGCTCTACCGTCGCTAGAGGAAGATGAGTCCATTGTCTTTCCAGAGTTCTCCGGCCCGGCCGCCACTGTGGTCAGTCAGCCTGGAGGGTCATATGACGTGGAGGGCGCGACGCTGCAGGCGCTCTTGACCGCACTCAACGATTTCCTGTCGGCGGATTCCCGGGACCCATCATGCTGGAACAGACCCGATGCCTGGCGCTACCGGGTCATCCGCCAAGGAGATACCTTCTTCATTCGCATCCAAGCAGATCCGGCCTTTTGCGCGGGCAAGCTCATGATGCTGGACTCTGGCGCGAAATACGCGATCAGCAGTGATGGCCGAATCCTCCGACGTTTGTTCACAGGCCAGCCGGACTGGACGACAGGTTCGGAAGCTCCGGATGCGGGTGACGGCAAAGGAGATGCCGGCGGGAGCACGGCCCCTGTTGATGCCGATATTGCTGGCATTCTGGAGTCAACCTGGAGCGAGTCTCGGGCATGGCTGGATGGTGGGCTCAAACATTCTCGCCCGAATCCACAGCATGAAGGCCTCGGCGCTCCGGATGGTGGTTTTCCTCCGGATGGCGGGGTGCCGCCCACTCCGGTCAGGTGACCTGCTCTTGCCCCCGGAGTGCCCTGCTCCGGCCCTATGGCTCGGGGCGAGCCGCCGTTCAGCCCGGTCCCGCCATGTTGCACGTGTGTCGCAGGAGCCTGCGGAACGGGATGGGACAGGACGGGACGACAACGACTCCGAATCATTCCGGACGGTTGCAACGTAAGGGCGCGATTCTGCGAGAGGTTTCGCACCGCCCGGCGCGGGTTCGATTCCCTCCGCCTCCCTCCCGAGAAGCTCAGCACTCGTGAAGGGCTACTGGGCTTCTTCAGCCCCGGAGCATCATGTAGCCTCAGCCCTCCATCGTTGCGAGAGGTGGGCTCATGAGACGGACAGTCCTCGCGTTGGGATGCATGACTGCATTGCTCGTGAGCTGTGCGGCTGGGGACGGGCGCACCTGGGTTCGCGGTGGGGCACCCGCCACCTACCGGCAGGAAGTGGGAGCTGCGGCCCGCCCATTCTCGGCTCAGCAGCATGCGTCCACCGCCACCTCGGAACCTGGGCTTCAGCGCGTCATACTGACCCGGCAAGCACTCCTCGGTGCTGTCAGCGATGTGGAGCGCTTGACGCGCGACACCGCCGACCCACTCCGCCAGCTCGCGGCGAACAAGCAAGGCCTCAGCGGCCGAGCCAACGGGGTGTTCAACCGCTACATCGCCTATGGCTCCAAGCAGCTGCCATGGATCCAGGGAGCGCTCGGGGGCGTTACCACGCTGGCCGACGTGGCCTGGAAGGTCGATGAGCCGGACATGGGGCTGGCCCTCTTACGCATCAGCGGCCTGCCTGAGCTGATGGGCCAGCTCACCCGGGAGTTCCAGTCCATCCGACAGGGAGCTCGTGTGGCCACGGAGCGCGCCGGTCAGATGATGGCGGCAGCGCAGTTCGTCGAGATGCTCACAATGGTCTCGATGATGAAGATATCCCTGCCACGGCTGCCGCCGGCCGCCCCCACCAGGCTGGGCATGGGCCTGGTGATGGGCTCCAGCGGCATCATGATGGGCTCGCAGCTCATCGTCACGGCCGAGTGGGTGGAGATGATGCGCCGGCTCGTGCAAGCGGGCGTCCTCTCCGTGTCAGCCGTCAGCGCCGCTGTCCGCATCCATGCGGGGCAGGTGATGATGGCGCAAGCGAACCAGGGCTTGCCGCAGGGAGTCCGTGACGCACTGGGCGAGGGGCCCGAGGTCTCAGCCATGCACGAGACGGGTAAGACTGGGGCCGGCATGGCCGAGCGGCCCCAGCACCACGTGCTGCCAGATGAGTTCCGCAGGTGGTTTGAGAAGCGCGGCTTCACTGGCGCCATGAGCATCGACCAGTTCTGCGTCGAGCTGGAGTTGGCGCACCATCAGGCGATTCATGGGGGCGGCAACTGGCGGCTGGGGCGCGCATGGCCCAATGAATGGAACCAGATGATCATGAAAACGCTGCGCGACGCCGAGGTTGAGGCTGGCCGGCTGTTGACGCGGAACGAGATCCTGAACATCGTCGCGGAGAGCATGAGGGACTACAGCATCCCGATGCGCTTCACCCGTTGGAGAGGGCGATGAGCGACGGACGCCCCTGGCAGGGCAACTGGAAGGCCCGCCTGTATGAGCGGGTGCGCGAGCGTGGCTTCGCTTCGCTCACCGCCTTCGCTGAGGCACGCCCTGCTGTCCCGCTGTATGCGCTGGCCGAGGAGCTTGGCAAGGATGACGTCGCCGCGGTGCAGGTGTTGAGCGAATTGCTTGCCGAGGCGGAGCGGCGCAAGCAGGTCACACGCTTTGTGCGCGATGTGCTCGTGCGCGAATTGTCCCAGAGCCTCCCCGACGGCTGGCCTGCCGTGCTGGACGATGCAAACCGTTTCAAGGTTGCCAAGGCACTCGGCCGCTGGTCTGCCTATACCCCTGAGACTCATCAATCGCGAGCCGAGCAGGTCAGGGCAGCGCTCCGCGCCACACCGCCGCCGCCCGGCTGGCGCCCGCTCGGGCCCGACGACGAGCTGCTCCGCACACTCTTGCCCGACGAGGAAGCCTGACAGTCGACGGCGGTGCGCGCGCATCGCAGGCCCGCGGTGGCGTTCTTGGAGGCCGCTTTGCGTGCCCGCCGCCCCGCCTTACGAAGCCCCCGAGACACACCTAGCGCCGCTTCTTGGCCTTCTCCGGTGGCTTCTTCTTGGCCGCGGGGCGGTGCTGGGCGAGCACCTCGCGGCCCCGCGCATAGAGCAGCGTGAGCGCGTCGATGACGACGAGGCGGGCGTGGGTGCCCATCACCTTGAGCGCCTCGCGGGCGTCCGCCAGCGTCCTCTCCGCGGCGGGCAGATCTCCCTCCTCGGCGATCTCGTCCGCGCGCGCCACGCTCCGCTCCGCGAATGCGCGGGAGACGAGCCGCAGGGCCGCGAGATCCAACTCCACGCGCCCCGGGACCAGCTCCGGATCCACCTGGACCTTGAGCTCGAAGCTGCTCGTCCGAGTCCCCTCGGTGAACGCGTTCTCGTACTGGAGGTCGGCCTTGACGAGGGTGAGGGAACGGGCCTTCCTGCCGACCTCCTCGGCCCGCAGGTGGAGGACGACTCGGATCACCTCGCCAGGGCCCACCTCGCCGATGAGCACCCGCACGGTGTTTCCCCCGACGATGCCGTCATGGCCGTACACGCCCACGATGTCGAACCCAGAGGGGACTTTCAGGATCAGCTCCGTGGCGGAGGCCGCGCGCCGCAGCTGCGCCAGCCTCTGCCGCTTCGCCACCCGGGTGATGAGCGAGGAGTCGCTGACGCGCGCGGCGAAGCCCCAGCCCTCCTTGGCGATGCCCGCCATCAGCTCGAAGTTGGAGTCCTCGCCGACGGACACCGTGCTCGTGTGGATGCTGTGCTTCTCCCGGGCTTCGCGGGCGATCTCGGCCAGGCCCGCCGGATCCACCATGCCGTCCGTGGGCTTGCCGTCACTGATGAGGATCACCTGACGGTAGAACGCCTGCTCCGCGGGCTGGGAGAGATCCGCGAAGGCGTAGTCGAACGCGGTGCCGAAGTCGCTGCGGCCATCCGCGAGCGTCCCCTCCACCAGGGCCTTCATCTTCGCCCGGTGCTCGGCGGTCGCCGGCGCGATCGGGAAGCCCCTGGGGTTGTCGCTCACGAGCACGACGCCGAGGCGATCCCGCTCCGTCAGCTGGGAGATCACCTCCAGCGCGGCCTTCTTGGCCATGAGCAACTGCCTGCCCTGGGTGGAGGCCGAGCGGTCCATCACGAGCATCACGCTCGCAGGGGGGGACTCCATCTGGGGGAAGTCGAGCGCGCGCACCTCCACGACGGCGAAGAGCTCCTGGCGCCCGCTCCCGATGAACCGCGGCGTGAGCCGCCCGGACAACTGGAGGGTCCCGTTCTTCCTGCCCTCGATCCAGGTCTGCTTCCAGGGCAGCGCCCAGTCCGGGACGTCCTCGCCCGGTTCGGCCGAGACGGCCAGCCCGGGCAGCAGGAGCCCCGCCAGCAGGAGGGCGGCGGCTCCTCGGTGAAGGAGCTGACGGTCCAGGAATGTCCCGCGCCAATGAGGGTGGCTCATACGGCTCGGGAGGCTATCACCCTGGCCCGAAAGATGAGCGCCTCCCTGAGGACGAGGGCCGGCCGAGCCCATCGCTGGCTACCGCGGCTTCTTGGTGGTGGGCGGCCGAGGCTTCCCTTGCTTCATGAGGGGCCAGTAACAACGCCCCCTCCACTCGTAGGCGTCCTCTCCGCAGGGGGGAGTGAGGGTGGTCCACCACGCCCAGCACCCGCCATTGATCGCGATCTCCCCGCG
>JAFGNZ010000333.1 GCA_016926755.1 Myxococcaceae bacterium
GGCGGGCCCCTACGCGGTCACCCCCGACACGGGCTTCACGCTGGCGCCCAATGGCGGGCAGCGGGTGCTGTCGGTGACGTTCACCCCCACAGCCGCGGGAGCAGCCCCCGGCTCCATCACCATTGCCAGCGATGATCCGGCCAATCCCACTGTCACGGTGGACCTGACGGGAACTGGCGTGAAGCCCACGGTATCGCTGAGCACCCCCTCTCTGGCTTTTGGAGAGCAGCGGGTGAACACCACCAGCACGTCGCAGCCGGTGACAGTGACCAATACGGGAAGTTTGCCGCTCATCGTCAGCAGCCTCACCGTGGACGGCCCCTACGCGGTCACCCCCAGCACGGGCTTCACGCTGGCCGCGAATGGCGGGCAGCGGGTGCTCACGGTGACCTTCACTCCCACGTCCGAGGGAGCCTCCCCCGGCACCATCACCTTGGCCTCGGACGACCCGGACAGCCCCAACGCCACCATCTCTCTGTCCGGTACCGGCATCCTGCCCGTCCTCGAACTGCTCCCCACCACCGTCGCGTTTGGACCTCAGCGTGTGGGCACCACCAGCACGGCCAGGATCCTGAAGGTCCGTAACTCGGGGAGTGGCACCCTCAACATCACATCCCTGGCCATCACCCCAGGTGCGCCCTTCACGGTCGCTCCGAACACCCCCTTCTCCCTGGCGACGGGGGAGAGCGTGGATCTGTCACTGAAGTTTGCTCCCGACGTCGAGAGCAGTGAGACGGCCTCTCTGACGCTCACCACCGATGACCCGGTCATTCAGTCTCCCGCCGCCACGCTGACGGGCACAGGGGTGAAGCCCTCCATCGAGGTCTCCCCCACCACGCTGGCCTTCGGAACGCAGTACGTAGGCGATCCCAGCGCGCCCAAGATTGTGACGGTGCACAACGCTGGTTCCGGCCCTGTGCGCATCAACTCCGTGGCCATCACCGCGGGCAAGCCCTTCACGGTTTCGCCGAGCACGGCGTTTGATCTGGGGCCCAACGAAAGTCAGGACCTGTCGGTGATCTTCAACCCCACTGCCACGGGAGCAGTCACGGACTCCTTCCTCACCCTCGTGACGGACGAGGCGACCCCGTCCTCTTCTCCCGTCTCGCTCACCGGCACCGGGATCTCCTGGTTGGTGATGGATCCGGCGACCGAGCTCGATTTTGGTGAGGTGGCGAAGGATCAGACCGTCACGCGTAGCGTCACCCTGACCAACGCCACGGCGGCGCCCATCGAGATCTCGGCGATGTCATCGGTGAGTCTCCCATTTACCATCACGGGACTCAGCACCCCCACGACGCTGGATCCTCGTGCTGCCAAGACGTTCACCGTGAGCTTCAAACCCACCGGCGCGGGGGCGGTCAACGCGACGCTCACGCTGCAGAGCAATGCTCACAACAGCCCCCACGTGCTGACGCTCAAGGGAACGGGCGCTATCCCTCAGGCGCAGTTCTCTCTGCCTAGCGGGGGGACCATCACGTCGCTGGCCTTCCAGGGCGTGCTGAAGGACACCACCTTGCGCAGGACGGTGCGGCTCACCAACACAGGCCGAGCCCCGCTCATCATCAGCGAGACGCCCACCTCCTCCTCCCCCTTCGCCTATCTCGGCCCGCCCGCCATCACGATCAACCCCGACAGCTTCATCGACTTCGACGTGTCCTTCACGCCGACGGACACGATTCCGTACAACGGGATCCTGACGGTCATCTCGAACGCCGTGAACAGTCCGACGTCGCTCAGCCTGTCGGGCTTCGGAGCCTCGCCTCAGCTGAGCCGCAGCCCGAGCACGATCTTCTTTGGCGACTGGCGGGTCGGCTCTGACAGCACCAAGGCGGCGGTCACCATTACCAATACGGGCAACGCTCCCGTCAATGTGCAAGGCCTGCCCGTGGAGGGGGCCTTCGCGGTCGTCCTCCGCGCAGGCGACCAGATCCCTCACACGATCATCCCGAGCTCCAACTTCACCTTCGATGTCATCTTCAAGCCCTCGGTCGAGGGGGCCGCGAAGGGCTCCCTCTCCGTGGTCACCGACATCAGCAATGCAGAGTCGTTGAAGGTCGATCTCAACGGCAACGGCATCGTCTCGAAGGTCACGCTCTCCGCGGAAGCGCTCAATTTCGCCGCGCAGCGCGTGGGGCACAGCAGTGGTGTCCAGCCGCTCATCGTCACCAATACGGGCGCGGCCGCGCTGCAGATCACGCAGATCATCTTCTCCAACCCCGCCTTCAAGCTCGCCACTCCTGCGCCAACGGCGGGGATCCCCGCGGGTGGCCAGGTGGCCCTGGAGGTGATCTTCGAGCCAACGACGTTGGGGGCGGCGGATGGCTTGCTCTTCATCATCAGCAATGCCTTCGTGCCTGCCAACCCGCTCCCGCTGACGGGCACCGCCGTGGATGGGCAGATGACTGTGGACACCAGCGTCGTCGATTTCGGGAGCGCGGAGGTGGGGGGCGCGGGGATGCAGAAAACCGTGCAGCTCGAGAACAGCGGCGATTACCCACTGGAGATCTTGGAGGTGGTAGCTCCCTCCAATGCGGCCTTCACCATCGCCGGGCTACCCGTAAACCTGGTGCTACAGAAGGGCGTGAAGTGGCCGTTCACCGTCACCTTCAAGCCGGAGGCGCGCGGCTATGTGTCGACGTCAGCCATCATCAAGAGCGATGCCGTCACCAACCCTCTGCTCAATCTGACGCTGTCGGGCACGGGGGTGGCTGCAGCCGTGGAGCTGCAGCCGCAGGACATCAACTTCGGCCACTCCAACCACGGCGTGTCCGTCACCCAGGATCTCTCCATCAAGAACATTGGAGAGAAGGAGTTGTCTGTCTCCAACATCTCCTTCGCGGACAAGGAGACGGGTCCCCAGGGGGCTTCGCTGGACTTCAGCCTCGACAACGTGACGCTTCCGTTGCTCGTGGCGCCCGGGCAGAGCTCCCTCGTCAGGCTGAAGTTCACCCCGAGGGCGGTAGGGGAGCGCACCGCCCGGGCCATCGTCTTCTCGAATGCCAAGAACAAGCCTGTGGGCGGGGAGGTGGAGGCAAACCTCCTGGGGGTCGGCACCTCGCCGCAGGTGGCGCTGACCGTGGCCGGCGAGCCCGTGTCCAGGCTGGACCTCGGGAACGTGCTGGTGGGCAATCCCTCGCCTCCCATCTCTCTGAGGATCACCAATACTGGCAACGGACCGCTCACGCTGAGCGGGATGACGCTTTCCGGGGCGGATGCTTCCGCCTTCATCCTGGCGCCGCCCACGCTGGACATCACCCTGCAGCCGCAGGGCTTCGTGGAGGTGGCGGTGGCGGTGAAGCCAGATGCGGAGCGGCCATTCTCGGCCCAGCTCTCGATGGTGACGAACAACATGGGCTCGCCGAACGTGACGGTGCCGCTGACCGCGGTGGGCGTCCGCCAGCAGATCCAGCTCTCGGAGTCGAGCCTGGACTTCGGGCGGCAGCTGGTCAACCACCCCTCGAGGACGCGCATCGTGAGCGTCACCAACAGCAGCGCCTCCCGCGCCACCATCTCCGGGCTGTCGGTGGAAGGATCTGGAGCCTCGCAGTTCGCGCTGGCCACGGTGCCGCTGCCGAGGCCCTTGGAGCCTGGCAAGGGAGTGGACCTGGCGCTGACCTTCACGCCCGTGGCGGAGGGCGAGGCGAACAGCACCTTGAAGGTCACCTTCAGCGAGCCGCCGCTGCAACTCGAGGTGGGGCTGCACGGTCAAGGCATCCCCACCGTGCTCTCCGTCAGCCCCGTGCCCCTGGACTTCGGCACGGTGCGCGTGGGGAGTACCAAGCGCGAGCAACCGCTCACCATCGCCAACCTGAGCAGCGAGACCATCACCCTCGACGCGCCGGAGGTGCTGTACAAGACCGGCGAGCCCTTCCTCTATGATCCGGACAGCCTGGGTGGACGCACGATCGGGCCTGGCTCGTCCATCATCGTGACGATGGGCTATGAGCCGCAGGCGGAGACGCTGTCGGAGACCACCCTGTCCCTGGGCACCACCACGCCGCCGCGGCCCCGCTCGACGGACATCCAGCTGAAGGGCAGGGCGACGAATCGCCTGCTCACGGTGGATCCTGGCAGCCTGGACTTCGGCAGGGTGGACGTGCGCGATCCGGTGGAGCCCCGGCAGATCACCGTCGTGAACAAGTCCTCCCAGCAGCAGCGGGTGGTGGTGACGCTGACGCAGCCCTCGGGGACGTCCTTCTCGGTGGATGCCAGCGGCCTGACGGATCCCATCCCGGCGGAGGGCAGCGCCACCTTCGCGGTCAGCTTCCAGCCCGACAAGGCGGGCGAGGAGACGAACGAGGTGCAGGTGTGGCTCCAGGGGGCGGCCGAGCCCGAGGCGTCGATCTCCCTGACAGGGTCCGGCCGCGCCCTGACAGGGCAGGGCGGCGGGTGCTCCAGCACCGGCATCACGGTGGGCAGCGCGCTGGCGATGCTGGCCCTGCTGGTGTTGGGCTCGCGGCGGAGGCGCGCGTAGCCGGATGCCCTTCGATGTGAAGAAGATCCTCGAGCAGCTCGAGACCGGCACCCCCGCCGAGCCGGGGGTGTCGGCCTGGCAGCAGGAGAGCTGGGAGGATCCAGACGGCTTCGCCGCCGCGCTGGTCGCGGCCCACGTGGGCCGCGGCGCGCCCCTCAAGAGCCGCGCGGGCCAGCACTATGACTTCTTCCATGATCTCGTCGTGCGCCACAGCACCTCGGATCGCCTCGCCCTGCGCGCCTACGATCGGCGGAGCGGGTGGCAGACGCTGAGCTACCGCCAGCTCCAGGAGCAGGCCGCGCGGCGGGCCACCGAGTGGGCGCGGCAGGGCGTCAAGGCCGGCGCCAAGGTGTGCCTGGTCTACTCCATCGGGAGCGAGCTGCTCATCTCGCTCGCGGCCGCCCTGGGCCTGGGCGCCTGCATCAGCTACCTGCCGCCCCAGGGCCGCCGCTTCATCAAGCATCGCCTGGCCGCGCTCGGGCCGGATCACCTCGCCGCCGAGCCGCACCAGGTGATGCTGCTGGAGGGCTTCGAGAAGCAGCTGCTGAGCAGCCGCGGCCAGGCCTCTCCGGCCTTCACCTCGCACACGTACAAGCCGGCCGAGCCGCTGGGGATGCTCTTCTCGCCCCTGGTGGAGCCGCCGGGCACGCTGGTGTCGCTCACCGCGGAGGATGCCTGGCGCGGGGCCATGGTGGATGGGCTGCTCACCTTCGGCCTCGGCCCCGGGGATCACCTGGCGGCGCCCGGCTGCCACCCGCTGCAGCACCTGCCGGCCTTCCTGATGACGACGCTGCTGCGCGGGGCCACGTACCTCCACCTGGAGCTGGCGGACGTGGAGAGCAACCCCGCGCTGCTCACCGAGCACCCGGTGCGCGCGCTCGGCGTCAACCCCGCCCTGCGGGACGTGCTGCTGCGCGCCCGCACGCAGCTGAAGAACGTGGCCCACTGGTTCCGCAACCCCGAGGAGCCCATCGACTGGATCGCCTGGCGCTCCTGGGTCAAGCAGTGCGGGATGGCCGCCGTGCCCTCCGCCAACGTGCTGGTGGATCCGGCCGCGGGCGGCGCGGTGCTCAGCTCGCCGCGGCGGATCCGGGATCTGCACACCGAGGCCCCGCCCGCGCCGGGCCGCCGCTGGGTGCTGAATGACGTGAACATGAGCGGCCAGCAGGCGCCAGGAGACGTGGGCGTCTTCACCCTGCTGCCAGCCGAAGAGCGGCCGCCTCCCTACGTGGTGCTCACGCGCTCCTATGGCGTGTTCCACTACGGCGGGCCGCGCACGGCCAGGAGGGAAGGGCGCGTCTACCCCGCCGCCGAGGTCGCCGAGGCCGTCCAGGGCCTGCCCTTCGTCCGGGGCGCCGCCGTGGTCCAGGCTCCGACGGGAGGGGTGGCCGGCCACTACCGCTTCGTGCTGATCGTCTTCACGGGGGCCCAGCCCTCCCAGGCCGGCGGCTGGCTGCAGGAGCTCCGCCGCAACCTCGAGCTCCAGCTCGGGGCCGAGCACCTGCCCGACCGCACCGACTTCTTCCCCCTGTACCCTCGCAAGGTGAAGGGGCAGGTAGACGAGGCCTGGTGCCAGGCGCAATACCTGACAGGTGCGCTCCACCGGAAGAGCTCGGATCCGCTGTTCCAGGCGCTCACCGGGCTGAGAGGTCAGTTGCTGGAAAAAGCGGAGCAGGGTGTGTGAGGATGAGGGCTCGCGCGAGCCTTCTCCACGGAGTGCGCCATGGGAGTCCAGGTCGTCACGGGGGCCATGCTGCAGTGCAGCTTCGGCGCGGCCCCTTCCTCGCTGATGGTTTTGCCCGCCAACAAGGTGATGGCCACGACACCCGCGGCCAACATCATGGACAACAAGCCGATGGTGAACGTCCTGCCCTTCGGCATGTGCATGTCCATGGCGAACCCCACGGTGGCCGCGGCGACCGCGGCGGCCATGGGCGTGCTCACGCCCATGCCGTGCATCCCCGCCACGGCGGCGCCCTGGGTCCCCGGCTGCCCCAAGGTGCTGATCGGCAACATGCCGGCCGTGGATAGCAACTGCAAGCTGATGTGCAACTGGGGCGGTGTCATCCAGGTCGTCTCCCCGGGCCAGTTCACGGTGCAAGATGGGTGAGCCCGCCCAGGTATTCGCGCCGATCGATCGCCACCTGCTGGACAAGCTGCTGGAGGCCGAGGCTCCGGATCTGGAGAGCTCGGACGAGCGGCTGGAGAAGGTCAACGGCCTGATCTCCAAGAGCGCCTACCTCGAGGCGGGGCGTGCGGCCGAGGCGCTGCTGCGCGAGGGCCTGTACGACGTGCGGCTGGTGGGCCCCTACCTCCTCGGCCTCTTCCTCGAGGGCGGCATGGCGGCGATGCCGGCGGTGTTCCACTCGCTCTCCAGCACCCTGCTGCGCAACTGGGAGTTCTTCGGCCCGCGTGAGCGCAAGGACGTCTTCGCCGACGGGGGCCTGCGCTGGCTGCTCAAGGTGCTGAACAAGCACCTGGAGCACCACGAGCGCCTCAAGGACGAGACGTGGCAGCGCTGGCGCTCCCCCGAGAATCGCGAGCCCCTGGAGCAGGCGCTCGCGCTCAGCGAGGAGATCTTCTCCGCGTTCAGCAGGGTGATGCCCCGCAATGGCTGCGAGGCCCCGTTCCGGCGCCTCAGCCAGTGGCTGGAGGGCCACCTGCAGTCCCTGCCCGTCCCGGCCGCGCCGGAGGACTCCCAGCCGGAGCCCGAGGAGGAGCCCGACGAGGAGCCTCGGGCGGGAGCCGGCGCGGGCGAGGCCAGGCGCTCCGCGCACGCCGGGGGGCCCACCCTCCCGGTCTCTCCCGCGCTGGCGGAGCTGATGCGCAAGCTGGCCGCGTTCGACACGCTGGTGGAGCGCCAGGACTTCCGGCGCGCCACCGTGGTGGCGGCCGACGTGCTGGCGCTGCTGGAGCGCTTCGATCCGCGCGTGTACCTGCCCGCGCTGTTCTCTCGCTTCTTCGCCGGGCTGAGCCAGCACGCGGAGGAGGTGGAGCCGCTGCTGCAGGGCACCGAGTCGCTGGGCTTCCGCGCGCTCGATCAGCTCTATCGCGTGGATCTGGACGCCTTCCTCGAGCAGGGCGACGGCTCGAACGGGGCAGAGGAGTAGGGCCGTGAACGGCCCGCTCGAGCAGCGCCTCCGCGAGCGCATCCGCAGCTTCGACATCCCGGCGCTGCTGGAGGTGCTCCAGGCCAACGGCTACGGCGACGCCGAGATCGAGTACCGCAGCTACCGCACCACCGTGCACCAGTCCCACCTGGTGCACGACATCCAGTTCTTCCACCAGCCGCGCGAGCGCATCATCATCACGGTGAACGTGGGGCTGCTCAGCGCGCAGTCTCCGCTGCCGTCCTTCATGATGCGGACGATGGATCAGCTCGACCACGACAGGCTCGAGCGCCTCATTGGCTTCTTCGATCACCTGCTCCTGGAGGAGTGCTTTTCCGGGCTTTACCCGGAGCGCGACGCGGCGCTGCTGCCCGGCTGGGATGAGGCGGCCCGGGATCGCCTGCGCCTGCTGCGCCCGCCCTGCCCCAGCACCCTGCACTGGCTCTTCTCCAAGACGTACCCCGAGGCGGAGCTCGCCGTGCGCCGCCATGTGCGCCACCAGAAAGTGCCCTCCCGCGAGATGCGGCTGGGCGCCAGCGCCCTGGGTGAGGGAGATGCGATGGGTGGGTATGCCTCTATCCCGACGGGTGGGATGGAAGTGAAGATCCACTGTAACGAGCCCTTCGCCGCCAGCGGAAAGCCGTGGGCCGTGGAGGCCCGGCGCCGCTTCGAGGAGGAGCTGGTGCCGCTGCTCTCGGAGACGGGGCTGATGCTCACCGTCGTCGTCGTGCTGCGCGAGCGCGAGGGTTTCTTGCGCATCGAGAGGGACAGCCACCTGGGATACGACCCGCTACATGGGGCTCCCCCTCAGGCCCAGCACGTGCTGCTCTTCTCGGGGGACACCTCCAGCCTGCGGAAAGGTGGCGCCGAGCAGGGCAAGCTCCCTTGACCCCCCCAATTGCTTTTCCCTAGAGTGTCGATCACAACACAGCGGGCGTGTCCTGCGCCGGTAGTTGGGGGGCGATAGGGTTCCCAGCAGACGCGAGCCGCCGCGTGTGAAGGAGAAGACGTGCCCATCCAGGACAAGCTGCCCAAGTCGCGCATCACGCTGGTCTACCGCACCAACATCAATGGCCAGGAGGAGGACGTCAAGCTCCCCTTCCGTGTCGTCGTCCTTGGTGACTTCTCGCTCGGGAGCTCCACGGACCGACAGGTGGACCTCGAGGAGCGCAAGCTGCGCTCCGTCAATGGCAACAACCTCAGCGAGCTGATGAAGGACATGGGCATGTCCATCTCGTTCGATGTGGATGACAAGCTCAGCAGCGACGGGGAAGGGAAGATGATGGTCGAGCTGCCCATCGACCGGATGAAGTCCTTCCACCCGGACGAGATCGTCAACCACGTGCCCAAGCTCAAGGCGCTGCTGCTGCTGCGCAAGCTCCTGCTGGAGATGCAGGCGGACATCGACAACCGCAAGGATTTGCGGCGCAAGCTCTACGAGCTGTTCTCCAACAAGGACGAACTCAAGAAGCTCCTGGAGAGCGAGCAACTCAAGAGCTACGTGTCCATGCGCCTGCCGACGGCGAAGGCGGAGGACGCCAAGCCCGCGCTGCCGGCGAACGTGGCCGCCGCTCCGGCTACCGCTCCCGCCGTGGCTACCGCCAAGTCCTGATTTCCCACGCCCTTCCGCACGCCGAGGAGTACGTAGCTCATGGCCGAGAAAGAATATCTCAAGGAGTTGTTCCAGGTTCGCGGGCTCGACATGCCCACCAACGCCCAGCCGATGGTGGGCACGGGCCTGGTCCCCACCACCCCCAATGAGGTGCAGGTCCCCGGGGACGAGCGCTTCATGTCCGCCCTGGCGGCGCTGCTCTACAACGTCGATCCGATCGAGGACGACCTGGGGCAGACCCGCTTCGACAAGGGCGAGGTGATGAAGGCGATCGCGCGAGTCGATGAGCTCATCGAGTCGCAGATGAACGAGATCCTCCACAACGAGAAGTTCCAGAAGATGGAGGCGTCCTGGCGCGGCCTGGAGGATCTCGTCAACGAGACCAACTTCCAGGCGGACATCACCATCGACATCCTGGATGTCGACAAGGAGGAGCTGTCGGAGGACTTCGAGAAGAACTCGAGCAACATCTTCTCCAGCGCCCTCTTCGACAAGATGTACATCAAGGAGTACGACCAGTTCGGTGGCCGGCCGTACGGGGTGATGCTCGGGCTGTACGAGTTCACCTCTTCGCGCACGGACATGTCCTGGCTGGAGCGCATGGGCAAGGTGGCCAACGCCGCGCACTGCCCCTTCATCGCGTCCGCCAGCCCCAAGTTCTTCGACTGCGAGAGCGTGGAGCAGCTCGAGTCGCTCAAGAACCTGGACGGCGTGCTGAGCCACCCGCGCTACAGCAAGTGGGCGGAGCTGCGCGACAAGGAGGAGGCGGCCTATATCGGCCTGACGCTGCCGCGCTACGTGGTGCGCCTGCCGTGGGATCCGGAGAAGAACCCCTGCGACGTGCTCAACTTCAAGGAGGACGCCCAGGGCGACTCCAAGAAGTACCTGTGGGGCAACGCCTCGTACCTGCTGGGCCGCAACCTGGTGAAGGCCTTCGAGCAGTCCGGCTGGTGCCAGTCCATCCGCGGCCCCAAGGGCGGCGGCCTCGTCAAGGGCCTGCCGGTGGACACCTTCACCCTGCGCGGGCAGAAGATGATCCAGGCGCCGGTGGAGATCGCCATCCCGGACTACCGCGAGTACGAGTTCGCCCGCAACGGCTTCATCCCGCTGGTGTACCGCAAGGGCTCCGGTGAGGCGACGTTCTTCAGCACCCAGTCCATCAAGCGGGCCAAGAAGTTCAAGGATCCGAAGGACTCGGAGAACTCGCAGCTGGTCACCAACCTGGCCTACACGTTCTCCATCACGCGGCTGGCGCACTACATCAAGAGCATCATGCGCGACAACATCGGCAGCACCGCGGATGCCGGCTACGTGCAGCGGCAGATCGACTCGTGGCTGACGGGGTATGTCACCACGGTGATCAACCCGGATGATCTGACGCTGCGGCGCTTCCCCTTCAAGGCCACCAACGTCATGGTGGAGGCGCGGCCCGGGGAGATTGGCTGGTATGATTGCAAGGTGGCCGTGCTGCCGCACATCCAGTTCGAAGGCCTCAACGTCGAGCTGATGCTCGAGTCTCGCCTGGGATAGCCGGGCACCTGTCGCAGTTCATTACTCAGGAAGTAGAAGGAGGGAGCAATGCCTCAATTCGCCCGTGCGCTGGATGTGTACCAGGGGTACAACTTCAAGAAGGACAAGCAGTCGTCCGTGGGCTACATCACCCAGCTGAAGCTGGGTGACATCACGCTCACCGCCGACCAGGAGACCATCAAGGATCCGGAGCAGCCGGACAAGGCGCTCACGGACAAGGTGGTGGGCGTGCTCAACCACTACATGTGGGAGCTGGGCACCACGGACGCGATGTACTTCTCCGCGCAGATCTCCACGGCCAACAAGCAGATCCTGGCGGCGGCGCTGACGGGAACCTGGGCGAACACCGAGGTGGTGTTCAAGTACGTCATCTACGAGTACGATCCGCTCCAGAAGAAGTACTACAAGTCCAACTTCATCGACGCGGAGCTCAAGGGCATCCTCGAGAAGAACGGGGATGACCTGAACCTGTCGGTGGCGGACGATCCGTCCGCCGAGGTGCAGTCGCCCAAGAACTTCACGCTCCAGGTCGGCATCAAGCCGCAGACCCAGTCGCAGACGATCAACATGGCCACGGGCTCCGGCAAGAACCTGGTGAAGGAGTGGGGCGTCACCGAGTCCGCCGCGGCGTAAAGAACCCTCCTCAGGAACCCAGGCTATGCAGCGCCACAAGCTCGCGCGGGTCCGCTGGCAGGTCGGCCAGACGCTCCTTCCCGAGCACTTTCGCGCCCAGGACGAGGCGCTCTCGTCCGAGACGCGGCTGCAGGCCGAGCTGTCCGGGCTGCCCCAGGTCGGTATCGCCTCGCTCATCTGGAGCGAGGCGCTGCTGGCCGAGGGCGGCCTGTCCATTTCTGGAATGACGGCCGTCATGCCGGGCGGCCACCTGGTGGAGGTGCCGGGCAACGCCGCCGTGCCCTCCTTCTCGCTGGAGGCCACCGGCAAGTCCGAGGTGACGGTCTACCTGCACCTGCTGGAGGACACCCGGGGCACCGAGGGCGTGCCGCTCTACGCGGACGAGCCGCCCAACGTGCAGCGGCTGCTGCGGCGCATGCAGCTGTCCAGCGAGCAGTCCGTGGAGCGCAGCATCTCCTCGCTGGCGCTGGTGTCCTTCTCCAAGAGCCTCGAAGGCGGGTGGCGCCCCTCGGTCCGCAAGGTGCCGCCGCTGCTGCTGGTGGGGCCCAACCCCTTCCTCAACGAGCTGCTCTTCCAGTTGGATCTGCTGCTGGACAAGGCCCACGGCCAGCTGCGCACCCTCCTGCTGGACAGCTACCAGCGCGCCGAGCGGCTCGCCAGCGCGCGCCGCACCCTGCTGGAGGTGCGCCGCCTGCAGGCGGTGCGCAGTGACATGCGCGTGGGCATCTGCCCCCACCCGTACCCCTTCTTCGACGCCCTGCGCCGCTTCTACTTCGAGGTCTGCTGCTACCTGGAGCTGGAGCCGGAGGGCGAGCTGCCCACCTACCGCCACGATGAGCTGGGCGCGAGCCTGTGGGGGTGGGTGGAGCTGCTCAGCCGGGCCTTCCGCCCGGAGGACACGCGGCTCACGTACAAGGCCTTCGAGGCGAAAGAGGGGCAGTTCATCCTCACGCCCCTGCCGGAGCTGGATGCGGGCGTCCAGAGCGAGCTGTACCTGCTGGTGCGCAGCGAGGATCCCAGCCAGCCGCCCTCCATGGAGGGCGTGAAGGTGGCCAGCCCCTCCCGCCTGCCGGTGGTGCGCAGGCTGGCGCTGCGCGGCATCCCCTTCCAGCACGTGCCGCACCCGGCCTTTCCCCACGCCTTCGGCCCGGAGATCTCCTGGTACCGGCTGACGCTGGGGGAGGAGTGGCAGTACGCCCTGCGCGACAACGGCATGGCCTTCTACGTGACGCCGGCGCTCCAGGGTCACCAGGTCTTCCTCTTCTGGCGCAGGGCTTGAGATTGAGATGGCACGCCCCTCCTTCCTCGACAAGTTCACCAGCGCCTGGCAGCGCCAGGGCGCTCATGGCGAGCTGGAGCAGGTGCGCCAGAACCTCGAGGCCGTGCTCAACACCAAGGAGGGCTACGGCTACTTCGTCGAGGGCTTCGGCCTGGGCCGCTACACGGAGAAGTTCGGCACCCAGGATCTGATGAAGACGCTCACCGGGGAGATCCTCCACTCGGTGGAGCGGCATGAGCCGCGCCTGCAGGAGGTGGAGTTGACGCTGCGCGGCCGGGACTCGGGGCTGTGGCTCCACTTCGTGCTGAAAGGCACGCTGCTCGGGGCGCCCTGCACGCTGCGCGTCCTCTTCCACACCGTGAGCGGCCAGGTGCGGGTGGAAGAGGACGAGGAGGCGGTATGACGCAGCACATCGTCAACGAGCGGCTGGCCGTCACGCTCACCCTCACCATCGGCGGCAAGGCCCACAAGGTCATCGCCGGCAGCATGAAGCGCTTCTCCCTGGAGCTGTGGAGCTGGGGGCTGGAGGGCGAGGCCGAGTTCCTGCTGCTCGACACCCAGGGGCACGGCGGCCAGGACAAGGACGAGCTGCTGGCGGACTTCCTCAAGCCGGATCTCGTCCAGGTGACGCTGGAGGTGAAGGCCGTCCTCCCGGAGACCTCGGGGCAGCCGACGCACACCGCGCTGAAGGTCCAGGGCTACGTCACCGAGAAGTCGCTCGTGGAGCAGGCCATCGCCACCGGTGGCAGCAACCTCATCATCCACCGCCGCTACGGCATCCGCTTCGTGGACGCCGCGCGGCTGCTGTGGCGGCAGCACCACCCCTGCGTCCTCTACACCCAGAAGACGCTCCAGGACGTGCTGGACGCGCACAAGGGCGAGAAGATCAGCCTCACCTATGACTGGTCGGCGGTCCTGAGCGCCCAGCACCCCATGATCTTCGTGGGGCTGGATCCCCAGGACGGGGTCAGCTTCTACGACTGGGTGCTGTGGCTCGTGCACAGCCGCGTGGGCGTCTTCACCTACGACTACACCGCGCAGGGCTACAAGCTCGCGGCCGCCAAGGATGCCTCGGGCACGCCGCTGGCGCTCAAGGAGGACAACCTGGCCTCGCTGGAGCTGCTGCTGCCCGAGGTCATCCGCCACGACGTGAACGTGCTCAACGCCATCGCCGAGGGCTCCGAGATCAAGGCCGTGACGCAGGCGCAGGCCGTCACCGGCATCCGCCAGGACGTGCTGCTGGTCACCGCCATCGCGGACGAGGTGCAGGCCCGGGCGACGCTGGAGACGAACCGGCTGAAGGCCCGGGGCCCGGAGGTGGAGGTGCTCTGGCGCTCCTTCCCCGAGAAGGCGGTGGCCCCGGGGGCGCTGGTGAAGCTGCCCGCCAACGACGCCTGGGGCGCCGCGGGCGTGGCCAAGGACGAGACGTTCCGGGTGCGCAGCATGCGCCTGCACGGCGAGGTGACGGGCGAACAGGGCGAGGAGGAGGTGTACGGCGATCCGCACGCCCTCTTCTCCTTCAGCATGAGCACGCGGCTGGAGCCCAAGGCGGAGACCTACGTGGAGCTGCCCGCCTGGCAGCCCCCGCATTACCCCCGCTACGTGGAGGGCCTCATCGTCAGCGAGCAGGGCGAGGACGCGGACGAGACGTGGCAGGCCTACACCGACTCGGCCACGTCGCTGGACGGGTACAAGGTGAAGATCCCGCTCTACGAGGATCAGATCATCGCCGCCCCCTTCAACCCCAACCTGCTGCCCGGGCACTTCTACTTCCCCGCCTACAAGGGCGAGCGGGTGCTGGTGGCGCTGGACTTCCAGCGCGCGTGGATCAAGCGCTTCCTGGACTGGCGCACCGGCGCGCGCATGCCCCAGGACGGGCAGGGCGTGCAGCTGCTGGTGGGGAAGACGCCGGAGAAGGGCACCGCGATCAAGCACTACTATACGGACGACAAGCCCGTGTTCCTCATGCAGCGCACCCACGTCAAGGACACGCAGAAGATCCAGATTGGCGAGGGGAACCTGCTCATCGAGGTGAAGGAAGAGCAGTGATGAAGGCTGGGGCGCCGGCGGCTCTCCGTCGAGGAAGCGAGGAACCATGGGCAAGCTGGTCTGCACCGTCGAGCTGGACAAGGAGAAAGGCGTCACCGTAAAGGTGGAGAACGCCGACGACCAGATCACCCAGACGGTGGTGATGGATGGCACCAGCATCACCATCACGGTGAAGGGCTCCGAGGAGACCAGCACCATCGTCCAGAAGCAGGACAGCGTCACCATCACCTGCAAGGACTTCACCGTGGACGCCACCGGGACGCTCACCCTCAAGTCCGCGAAGGCCTCGAGCTGGAACAGCCAGGACACCCTCACGGTGGAGAGCACCAAGGACATGACCTTCACCTCGCAGGCCAAGCTCACCCAGAGCGCCACCCAGGACGCGAAGCTGTCCTCGCAGGCCAAGATCGCCATCGAGGCGACCTCCAACCTGGACATGAAGGGCATGCAGACGAGCCTGGCCGCCTCCGGCGGAGAGAACAAGATAGAGGGGTTGACCCTGAAGATGTCCGGGCAGACCCAGGCGGAGCTGGCCTCCGCGATGATCAAGGTCGCCGCCCAGGGGCAGCTCGGGCTCGAGTCCTCGGGCATGGCCGAGCTCAAGGGCGCGATGACCTCCGTGAGCGGCTCGCTCGTGAAGCTGGGGTGAGGGTGCGGTGAGCGACTCGTCGGGGCAGCGGATCTACCTGGACTACCTGAGCGAGCTGGACGCGCTGGAGCGCTTCCGGCAGCGCTTCCTCAGCGCGCACCCCACCGTGCCGCTGGATCGCGAGGATCCGCACGTGCGGCGCCTCATCGAGTCCATGGCCTTCTTCTCGGTGCAGACGCGCCTGGCCACACAGCACAACCTGCGCTCCACCTGGCTGCGCCTGTTCTCCTCCTTCTTCGACTTCCTGCTGCAGCCGCTCCCCGCGGTGGCGCTGGTGCAGGCGCTGCCCGCGGAGAAGATGACCGAGAGCGTGGTGCTTCCCCGAGGCACCGAGCTGCGGCTCTCCCCCGTGCACGGAGTGGCCGGCGCCTTCCGCACCCGGCGTCACCTGCGCATCCTCCCCATCTCCATGGCGGGCACGGACGTGGTGCGCCTGCCGGATGGGCGCTGGCGGCTCATCCTCCGCTTCGAGTCCGCCTTCCC
>JAFGNZ010000334.1 GCA_016926755.1 Myxococcaceae bacterium
GTGTTTCACCTCGACCCGTTCGAGTACGAAGAGGACGGCGTGCGCGTCGAAGGCGATGTCGCGTCGCTGTTCCTCGATGAGTGGGTCCGGCGCGACTATGAGGCCCTGGGCTACACCGTGGTGCGCGTGCCGGTGATGCCCACGGAGGAGCGGCTGGCGTTCGTGCTCGAGGCCCTGAGGGCTCAGCGCGGCGGCCTCCTCGACGCCGCGGGAGGTCACCGCGCGTAAGCCCATCGTCGACGAGCTGCACCTCACGATCTTCCCGCTGATCGCGGGCGAGGGCGCTCCGCCGCGCCTGCTCCAGTACGAATAGCCAGGTATGCTGCGCCGGCAGGCGCTCTCCGCGCGGGGCGAGCTTGGCGTTCGCCCCGGCGGCCGAGTGCCGGCGCTACCCTGAGCAGACACGCCTGGAGGATGGCCGAAGGGCAACTTCGCCCTACGGAAGCCCTGGGAGCGCACGGCTCTGCGGAACAGCGACGGTCACCCAACCCACGAACGTGGGCTGACATTCGATCCGTTCCCGCCTACAATAGGCGTGGACTTCGTGGACTCGTCCGAGAGACTGTTGAGGGATAGCCATGTCGATTGCTGATACTCACGGCGAACAGATCGAGGCACTGAAGCAGGCGATCGCGGCGCTCGAGGCGCAGCGGGCCGTGCTGGGCGGCGCGGTGGTGTCGGCTGCGGTAGCGCCGCTTTGGGAGAAGCTGGCGGAGCTGGAGGCGCAGCAACAGGCCGCTGATGTGGAGCGACAGCGCAAGCAGCTCACGGTGGTGTTCGTGGACGTCGTCGGCTCGACCGAGCTGGTCAGCGCGATGGATCCTGAGGAGGCGATGGATGTCTTCGACAGCGCCATGGCACGCCTTGGCAGGGTCGTCGAGGACCAGGGCGGGCGCGTGACGCGCTACATGGGGGACGGGCTCCTGGCGGTCTTCGGCGTGCCGGCGGCGCGTGAGGATGACCCGCAGCGCGCGGTGCGGGCGGGGCTCGAGATCGCCCAGGAAGCGCGGGCGGTTGGGGCGGCGCTCGCGATCGAGAGCTTTGCGGTCCGGGTGGGCGTGAACACCGGGTTGGTCGCCGTGGGCGGGGAGACGGAGGCGGAGGACACGCTGATGGGGAGCGCCGTGAACCTCGCCGCACGCCTGCAGAGTGCCGCGCCGGTGGGCGGCGTCCTGATCTCCCACGAGACGTACCGCCACGTGCGCGGGGTGTTCGATATCCAGGAGATCGAGCCCGTGGTCGCCAAGGGCTTCACCGAGCCGGTGCGCGCCTATCACGTTCTGCGGGTCAAGGCCCGCGCGTTCCGCCAGCCGCTCCGCGGTGTGGAGGGACTCGAGACGCGCATGGTCGGGCGTGAGGCGGAGCTCACGGCATTGCGCGATGCCTTCCTCAACGCGATGGAGTCCGGTGAAGGTCAGGTGATCACGGTCAGCGGCGAGGCCGGCGTGGGCAAATCGCGCTTGCTCGAGGAGTTCCAGGACTGGCTCGAGCTGCGACCAGAGCGCGTGCGGCTGTACCAGGGACGCGGGCGGGTCGAGGGACAGGCCTTGCCGTTCGGGCTGCTGCGGGAGGTCTTTGCCGATCGCTTCCAGATTCGGGAGGATGATAGCCCGGAAGCCGTGCGCGAAAAGCTCGTGGACGGGCTGGAGCAGGGCTGGGTTGAGCAGGCCGAGATGAAGGCCCACGTCCTGGGCCAGCTCCTCGGCTACGACTTCCGGCATAGCGAGCACCTGAGAGGGGTGGAGCAGGGCCAGCAGCTGCATAGCCGGGGCATGATGTACCTGGGCGAGTACTTCCTGGCGATATGCCAGCAGCGACCTGTCGTGATGCTGCTGGAGGACATCCATTGGGCGGATGATAGCACGCTCGATACGGTCAACTGGCTCGAGGAGCGGATGGGCAGATTGCGCCTGCTGATCGTGTGTGCGGGGCGCGGGGCACTGTACGAGCGGCGACCCTACTGGGGCGAGGGCGAGGCGCGCCACACGCGGGTGGCCCTCAAGCCGCTGACGAAGCGTGAGAGTCGCGAGTTGGTGGACGAGATCCTGCGCTACGTCCCCCGGCTGCCGGACGACCTGCGCGAGCTGGTCGTTGAGAACGCCGAGGGCAACCCGTTTTACCTCGAAGAGCTCATCAAGATGCTGATCGAGGACGGCGTGATCGTGAAAGGGGAGACCACGTGGGGGGTGGCGCCGGAGCGACTCCAGCGGACCGCCGTGCCGACGACGCTGACCGGGGTGCTGCAGGCGCGCCTGGATGGGCTGCCGCCGGGCGAGCGCCGGGTGCTGCAGGAGGCCTCGGTGGTCGGGCGGCAGTTCTGGGATCGCGTGGTGTCCTACCTGGACGCGGGCGGCCTTGCCGAGCCGACCACGGGGCTGCTCCGTGAGCGGCTCTCGAGCTTGCGCGGGCGCGAGCTGATCTTCCGACGGGAGGCCTCGGCGTTTGCCGAGGCGCGCGAATACCTCTTCAAACACGATCTGTTGCGCGAGGTGACGTACGAGAGCGTGTTGCGTAAGGTGCGGCAGAAGCATCACGCGCTGGTGGCCGACTGGCTCATCGCCAACGCCGGGGGCCGGATCAGCGAGTATGCCGGGCTGATCGGGGAGCACCTGGTGCTGGGGGGACGGGGGGACGAGGCCATCGGGTACCTGCTGCAGGCGGGCGAGGCGGCGCTTGCGGCGTACAGCAGCCGCGAGGCCGAGCGCTTCTACAGGCAGGCGCTGGCGCTCAAGGTGTCCGATGATCAGCGGGCGACGGCGCTGCAGGGTCTGGGGAGGGCGCTGTACAACCTCGGGCGGCGCGAGGAAGCCGTCCAGGTGTTGGGCCAGGCGATCGATCTGGCGCGCACGCTGGGCGACACCGACCGCCTGGCCCAGGCGTTCTACCAGCTCTCCTGGGTGCAGTGGCGAGGGGAGCTCCAGAGCGCGTCGGAGGCCTGGGCGACCTGCCGCGAGCTCGTGAGGGAGCTGGAGGGGGCGCCGGATAGCCCGGGATTCGCGCGGCTGCTCGGCGAGGTCGGCCGGTCCGCTTACTTCGCTCGTCTGCCGGTGGAGACCATCGCCGAATACGCGCGGCGGGCGATGGAGATGGCGGAGCGTCTGGGGCTGGTCGATGTGAAGCTGGACGCCATGATCAGCCTGGGGCTCGCCAGCCTGGATGTTGACGAGAGCATGCGTGTCTTTGAGCAGGTCGCGGCGCAGGCGGAGGCGCACGGCCTATTGTCGATCGCCAGCAGGGCCCATCTGGACCTCGCGAGCGCGAAGCTGAGCCACGATGACTTCTCCGGAGCCGTGGAGTCCCGTCGAAGGTCATTCGAGCTCGACCGCCGGGTAGGCCACATCCCTCGCGTGCTGTTCAGCCTGCATGCGCTGATCGGCGACTATCTGATCGCGGGCATGGTGCGCGAGGTGCCCACGCTGCTGGCGGAATCGCTGGAGGCGATCAACGCGCCGGAGTCGCGGACCATCGACATCCGGCAGGAAGTCACCGCGAGACTGCTCTACCACGAGGGGAGGTGGGCCGAGGCCGGTAACTTGCGGCGCGCCGAGCTGGACGAAGCGCGCCAGCGCGGTGACCTGGCGACGATTCTGCAGCGCGGCGGATGGATCGTGGATAGCTGCTTCGAGGCGTTCGACATGACCGGCGAGGGCGACCTTGTTGAAGCTGAAGCGACCCAGCGTGAGTGCCTGCAGATCATCCGCGAGAATCCCACGTCGGGCATGGCCGTGTTCTACATACTCGGCCTCGGTCAGGCCATGACCTACCGGGGGCAACTGGACGAGGCACGGCGCCTGTTGGCTGAGGCTGAGCAGATCGTGGCACACACGCCCGTGCCCGGCATCACCAGCAGGGACGTGGTGGACTACGGCGACCAGGCCAGGTACACCCTGGCTCGCGCCGAGGGGCACTGGGACGCGGCGCTGGCGATCGCCGAGTCCTTCGTGGGCCGCTACGCGAGGGGTGGGGCGCGCTGGCTGCACGCGCGCTGGCTCATCCGGGTGGGCGATGCCCTGCGTGGGCGCGACGGTCCGGGGGACCGGGCGCGCGCGCGTCAGGCCTATGAGGAGGCGCTCGACCGCTTCACGGCCATGGGTGCCGACGGGTATGTCGCGGCGCTGCAGCGGCGTCTCGCCCGGGCGTCCTGACGCCCGCGTTCCGACGCGCGCGTTCCGACGCCCGCAAATGAGGACGATTGCGCTGGTATAAACATGAGTAGCGCTTAGGCGCACAGTGGAAGTTAGGTATTTCTAACCACCTA
>JAFGNZ010000335.1 GCA_016926755.1 Myxococcaceae bacterium
GCCATGTTCAGGCCACCTTGGAGCGCGCGTGCTCGGTGGGCCAGTGCCTGGCCATTCACGACACGACCGAGTTCGTGTTTGCCGGAAGCGACGAGCAACCTCTATTGGATGCTGCGGTAATCGAACCCGCGCCGGGCGGTGCGAAACCCCTACTGGTTGGCGCCCGCTCGGTCCCGACGATGAACTGCTCCGCACGCTCCTGCCCGACGCGGAAGCCTGACTGGAGAGCGTCAAAGGCCTCCGAGCGCTACGGAGGTGGGGGCCCCGAGACGCAGAAAGGCCGCATCGAAGTCTCGTTGAGCGTCACATGGACCTCAGCGCTCGGAAAGCATGCCGCGAGCCCCGCGTCGCACTGGTAGGGGTAGCCGCGCGTGCAGTCGGACTGGGATGCGCAGCCCTGGATCCAGTAGTCCCGCGCTGGCCCTTCGCTGACGAGCACCGACCCGCGCTGGCGGCAACCGTTGGGAGGCGGCTCGGGGATGGCGCACAGCCGATGTGGCAGAGGAATGATGAGCGCGCCGAGGCATACGCCGCCGTGGCAATCGTCATCCACGTCGCAAGGAGCGCCGAGCGGTACACCGCAGTCGCCGTCTGCCACCGGCACAGGCTCCGGCTCGGGACCAGCATTGGGGCAGCGGAGCGGGAGCATGAAGGTGTGCCAGCCAGCCGGGAGCGATCTGCCCGTCGGGGAGTCTCCAGCGGCGAGCGCCTGCGGCGCGTAGAGCACTCCAAAGCCCTGAGAAGCGCCGAGAATCAGCTCGGAGGGATCGAGCCGCCCGTTGCCATTCGTGTCGAGGTAGGCCACCACGCGGCCGAGGGCGTAGCGCGCACCCGACGGCGTCGTGTAGAGGTGCTGGGGGCCCGGCTCGTCGAACAGGTTCATGACATACGGCTGCGCGACCTGAGCCGCACTCGCTGTCCCCAGTTGCTCGACAAGCTCGTCGTAGTTGCGGGCCAAGGGCCCCTGGGGGCTCCAGAACATCGCCGTCATGACCAGGGACTCGGGGTCCAAAGGTGCGTCGGGGTTCCCGCCGACGACGCCCTGCAGCGTGAACCGGGGCGCGCCGGAGTAAGCGGAGTCGACGAGTGTGTCTCCGCAGGCGAGTGCACCCAGCGCGAGGCAGACTGGCACGAAAAGGCGACCGCCCCCCACCGCGCCCGAGACTCCATTCACTGGCGCCATACGAGCCCTCCCGCAGCCCACCAGGTGAGCGGCGTCGCGATCTCTGTGCCGACCTCCGCCCCCCTTTCGATGACAGCGCGCTTGAAGATCCCCGCCACCGGCCCGCCCTCGAGGCGGAGGGCGAAGCCCGCGCCGAGGTGCCGCTCCACCGCGAGCAAGCCGCCGAAGCCCGCCCCCCAGGCCGAGCGGTCCGTGACGAGCCGCTGCGTGTCGAAGCGCTGATGGTGGCCAACGCCCTCCGCGTACAGGCCGAAGGCGAAGCTCAGGTGCGGCAGATCGACGAAACGTTGGAGCGCGAACCCAAGGCCCAGCTCGGAGTTGCGGCGCGGGAGCAGCCCATCCGCGCTGGTCGCGCCGGCGGTCATGCCGCGCAGGCGCAGGCTGAACGAGCCCCACTCGAAGTCCATGCCCCAGCCGAGCAGCAGCTGTGGCTGCGCACCCTGGCCCTGAAGCATCGGCCCGCGCCCGGCCGCGAGCAGCGTGAAGCTATGCGCGTGCTCCGCGGGTCCGCCACGCCGCCGCACGAGCCGGTCGTAGCGCACGGTCTGAAAGGGGAGCGTCGAGAGATCGGCGACGGAGCCAGCGGCGACATGGACCTGATACTCGCGAAACTCGGAGGGGCTGCGCTGCTGGACGAAGTAGTCCCCGGCACGGAGTGCAAGCTCGCGCCGGGTGCCCTGCGGCGACACCTCGGCGATGACAGCGCCCCCCTCTCGCTCGGCCATGATGAGGTAGAGCGCGGGCTCGGCAAGCCTGAGCTGTCCCGTGCTGCCCCGCACGTCCGCGGGCACCGAGAGCACGAGCTCTCCGCGTCCCTTCAGGTCCCACGAATAGGTCGGGTGCTGCAGCGCCACCGTCTGCCCGCTCGAGCGCAGCGTCTGCGAGTAGGAGTAGCTGTACGCCTCGCCGAGGGTGACTCTGCCGTCGTCGTCTCTGTCGGCCGCGCCTCGCAGCGCATTGACGAGGTGGTGGGTAAAGAACGAACTCTTCAGCCGATCCGACTCCTGGCTCGACTCTCCGGCAGAGCTCGAAGTGACAATCGCGAGCCCCTGGGTGGCGATGCTGTCCTGCAGGTCGATGCGGAAGCTCTCCGCGGCACGCACACCCTTGACCCGCGTGACGGAGCCGGAGCGGCAGGCATCGATGATGAGGACGCGGATGCCCGCGGCGGAGCCTTCGACGAGCGCTTTGAGCTCGTCGAGCGGCAGCTCGGTGCCTCCGAGGTGGAGCGCGCTCGCGTCAGCATGGCCTGAGTAGAAGACGATGAGCGCCGTGTGCTTGCCCTCGCCGACGCGGGAACGGATCTCCGCGTTCACGTCCTGCAAGGCCCGGCGCACGCTGGCCGCATCCTCGCCCAGCAGGAGCATCGTGCGGCGCGGCGAGACGTGCCCGTGCTCGCGCAGGGCGTCGGCGATCGCCCGGGCGTCCTGCTCGGCGTAGAGCAGGCCCACCTCACTCTGGACTCCCACGTTGTGGCCGATAGCGACCACCCAAGTCTCGTCCGGCAGCGCGCGCGCCGTGAGCGGCAGGACGAGGGCGACCCCCAGGGCGATGGCAAGCGAGGCTCTCATCTCGCCTTGTCCAGGACGAACGGGGTCATCGCGCAGCTCTTCGGACAGCGCGGCTTACCGCTGGTGTCGAGGGTGCAGGCAGGTGTGCCTACCGTGCTCGGGCAGTGGACGAGGTAGAGCGTCTCTCGGCCCGGCTGATCGTCCAGCGCCACGGCGCCCGGGAGCTCGATACCGGTACCTGCCGCGAAGCGGGTCTGCACGCCGGGCTCGAGAGGCCACGCGGTGTAGAGCGCCCCACCCGCCTCGATCCCGAGCACCGAGACGTGGCCCTCTCCCGGGAGATCCACGCTGAACCGGAGGCGATCACCGGGCGCGAAGCGGTCGCCGCTCAGGGCCTCCTCGGCGTGGTCCCCGGCGAGACGGAAGACGTGGAGCGCGAGCCCGCCCTTCATCCGCGTGTCCACCTCGATCTGCTCGCCGCCGGTGACGATGACGACGGCCACCGCCGCGGCGGCGGCCAGCGCGACGGGGGTGAGGAGGCCTCGTCCCCACGCGCGGATCCGATCGAAGAGCGACGTGCGCGCACGCGAGTCGACGCCCGCGCGGATGCGCGCAAGCATCGCCCGCGGGTCGATCCCGTCGATGGCGCTGAATCCGGCTTCGCGCTCAGCCATGCGGGCGGTGCACGTCTCGCACCCCGCGATGTGCTGCCGCGCCTCACCTGCCTCGGACTCGGCAACCTCGCCCGCGTGGAGCCGATCGAGCATCCAGTCCGACGGACACTCCGGGCGGCTGTGTCGGAGGCTGCTGAAGTCGGGAACCGTCATGACTGCCCCCCACCGGAGAAGCCCGAGGCCTTGCGGGCCGGCGACGCCTCGGCCGCAGCCACGGCTTCGGCGCTCTGCTCACTGGCCCACTTCTGAAACCGCTCGATCAGGTTGCCCACTGTCCGCTTCGAGACGCCAAGCACCTCGGCCGCCTCCTGGTGCGACATGCCATCGAGGAACACGTAGATCGCCGCCTGAGCCTGTTGCTCATCGGCGCCCGCGAGCAGCTTGCGCAGCAGCACGAGGTCGTCGGAGTGAGGGGTGCCGGCTTCGGAGTCGCCCGCCATCGGCGCGACGTGCGCCTCGTAGAGCTCGGTCCGGCGGGACCGATCCCGGATGAGGTTCAGGCAGTAGTTCGTGGTGACCTGGTAGAGCCAGGTCGTGAGCTGGCTGCGCTGCTGGAAGCCGCGGATGCTGCTCAGCACGCGGATGAAGATCTCCTGGGTCGCCTCTTCGGCGTCGGCTGGGTTGCCCAGCAGGTGCAGCGCGCGTCGGTATACTCGCGGGCCGTGCTGCTGAAAGAGCGAGGAGATCTGCTGCGAGTCGGCACGGCTCACACGGGCGCCCGGAGTGTGGGAAAATCCGGCACCTAGCATAAGGGAGGCGGCACCCATCACCAAGGGCCTGGGCCACGTGCCAGCGGACAGGCGGGCGGGGCATGCGGCGCCTCGGCTCGCTTCGCCCGCTCCCAACGACATGGGCTTGCTCTCATTCCATGGATCCATGACGACTCACGCACCCTGCGGGAGGACGCCTCTTCAGACCCGCGAGGGGAAAATCCGGGCAACGGGCCTTTTACGAATCGCGAGCCACGCCGCCAGGCAACGCCCCCTCCCAAGGCTGGCAGCCTTCAGGTCCCCTGCTTTCACGCCGCCTCCGCCGCTGATACTGGGAGACCCATGAAGAGCCTGAGCATTGGCAGCAGGTTGATCCTGTCGTTCGCCGTCCTCATCGCGCTGCTCGTCGGCGTGGGCTGGCTGAGCCTGAGCCGGATGGCCGCCCTCCACGAGTCGCTCGAAGAGGTGGCGAGCAAGCGCTGGATCCAGGTGCGCCTCGCCCAGGAGGCCATGCGCCTGGCGGAGGAGAACAGCCGGATCACCCTGGAGCTGTTCCTCGTCACGGATCGCGCGGAGATCGGCCGGCTCCTCGCCGCGCAAGATGAGAACCGGCGCACCATCTCCAGCCAGATGACCCAGCTCGAGGAGCGCCTCGAGCGGGCCCAGGGCAAGTCCCTCTTCGCCACCGTGAAGGCCCTGCGGATCCGCTACGTGGACAGCTTCATGAGGGCCCGCTCCTTGCTGCAAGAGGGGAAGCGAAGCGAGGCGATGGACCTGATGACCCAGGAGGTGATCCCCAACATCGAGAACCTCGAGCGCGCGTGGGCCGGGTTCGTCGACTACCAGGGCGAGCTGCTGAACGAGGGCGCCGTGCAGAGCCGGGTCACCTATCAGCGTGCTCGCGCGCTGGCGCTGATCCTGATCGCCGCGGCGGTGGCGCTGGCGGCGCTGCTCGGCCTCACCGTCACTCGCAGCATCACCGTCCCCATCCGCCAGGTGGTGGCGCTGACGGCCCGCATCGCCCAGGGCGACCTTCTGCAGAAGATCGAGATCACCCGGCGCGACGAGACCGGCAAGCTCCAGGCGGCGGTGAAGGAGATGTCCGAGCGGCTGGCGGCGATCATCGGCCAGGTGCGCGCCGGGGCCACGGCGCTGAACGCCGCGTCAGCGCAGGTCTCGTCCTCCGCCCAGCTCGTCGCCCAGGGCAGCAGCGAGCAGGCCGCCTCGGTGGAGGAGACCACCGCCAGCCTCCAGGAGATCTCTGCCTCCATCCGCCTGAACGCCGAGAACAGCCGCCGGACCGAGCAGCTGGCCCTCCAGGGCGCGCGGGACGCGGAGGAGAGCGGCACGGCGGTGCGCGAGACGGTGGCGGCGATGAGGGAGATCACGGAGAGGATCTCGATCATCGAGGAGATCGCCTACCAGACCAACCTCCTCGCGCTGAACGCCGCGATCGAGGCGGCCCGAGCCAGCGAGCATGGCCGGGGCTTCGCGGTGGTGGCCACGGAGGTGCGCAAGCTCTCCGAGCGGAGCCAGCTTGCCGCCAGTGAGATCAGCGGGCTGGCGGGCTCGAGCGTCAGCGTGGCGGAGGATTCGGGCCAACGGCTCACCACGCTGCTCCCCTCGATCCGGGCCACGGCGGAGCGGGTCCAGGAGGTGGCCACGGCCTCCCAAGGGCAGTCGGCCCAGGTGGCGCAGATCGGCACGGCCATGGACCAACTGAACCTGGTCACCCAGCGCAACGCCTCGGCCGCCGAGGAGCTGGCGGCCACGGCCGAGGAGCTGGCCGCGCAAGCGGACTCGCTGCATCAGCTCATGTCCTACTTCTCCGTGGAAGAGAGGGCCGAGCTCTCCCTCCCGAGCTCCCGGCCCCGGCTCGGGCCCCCGGGCTCCTCCCGGGAAGGGGGCGCGTCATCGGCTCGTCGCCCATGAGCGGCCGGGGAGGGCCTCATCCGCCCTCCACGGGAAGGAAGACCCGGAAGGCAGTGCCACGTCCCGGCTCGCTCTCGACGGTGATGCGCCCGCCCAGCCCCGTGATGATGCCGTGGCAGATGGACAGGCCCAGCCCCGTTCCTACTCCCGCGGGCTTGGTGGTGAAGAACGGATCGAACAGGCGGCTCAGGTTCTCGGGAGGGATGCCCGCCCCGGTGTCCTTCACCGTCACCACGGCCCACCCCGCGTCATCCCGCTGGGTGGTGAGACGGATCTCGTGGGCCTTCGCATCCGTGCCTTCGGGGATGGCCTGCGCGGCGTTGACGATGAGGTTGAGGAACACCTGCCCGAGCCGCGTCTCGCTGGCGGTGACGGGAGGCAGCGGTCCGTACTCTTTGACCAGGCGCGCGCGGTGACGGATCTCGCTGCGCGCCATGTTCGCGCAGAGATCCAACACCGCGTGCACATCCACAGGCCCGCGCCGCTCCTCGTCTCCGCGGGAGAATGTCTTGAGATCGCGCACGATCTCGCTGACCCGGCTGCCTCCCAGGAGCGTCTCCTGAAGCGCCTGCCGCACCTCCTGGCCCCGAGGCCCCGCCAGGCTCTCTCCCGCTTCCGCCAACGCGCGCAGCTCATCGTCGATGTAGCGCAGGTTGCTCGTCATGAAGGACAAGGGGTTGTTGATCTCGTGTGCCACGCTGGCGGCCAGCGTCCCCAGCGAGGCCATGCGATCCGCGGCGCGCAACCGCGCCTGCACGGACTTGCGCTCGGTGATGTCGCGCACGATGGACACCTCCGCTGGCTGTCCGTCGAACCCCAGCGTGAACGACACCACCTCGCCCAGCACCTGCCGGCCCGTGCGGTGCAGCCAGCGGATCTCGGTGGCGCCGCCGCCCAGGGCCTCGGTGAGCGCGCTCTCCTCCCCGGGGAGGACGAGCTCCGCCATGCGGCGCCGCCGCAGCTCCTCGGCGCGCTCATACCCCAGCATCACGACGCCCGCCGGGTTGATGAAGATCAGCGCTCCGTCCCGGTGGATGAGGATGGCATCCGGGCTGCGGTCGATGAGGGTCCGGAAGCGCTCCTCGTTCTCCGCGAGCTCCTGGTTGGCCGCGCGCAGGGCCGTCTCCGCCTGCTGCCGCTCCGCGTACAGCCGTGCATTCTCGATGGAGATGGCCGCCTGCGCGCCGATGTGGCCCAGCAGGGAGAGGTGCCCCTGGGAGAACGCCCGGGTCGTGAGGGAGTTCTCCAGGTACAGCACCCCGTAGAACTCCTCCTTGCGAAGCAGCGGCAGACAGAGAACGGAGCGGGCCCGGCCGCGCAGCAGCTCGCCCTCGCTCGTGAAGGCGTGCGGTTGGGCTGTGTCGTCGATGAGGACGGGCTCGCGGGTGCGCCGCACATAGCTCAGCAGCGTCCAGGGCAGCGCCTCCGGCCCTTCCGGGAGCCTGCCCCCCGTGGCGTCCGAGACGGTCACCAGCTCCAGCGTGTCCCCCTGCTTGAGCAGCAGCGCTCCCCGCTGAGCGCCCGCGCTCTGCAGCGCCACGCGCATGAGCGTGTCCACCAGCCGCTCCAGGACGATCTCGCTGGAGACGGCCCGCTGGGCCTTGACGAGGCTCAGCGCATCGAGCTGGGAGGAGCCCTGGCTCGTGGAGCTGTCTCCCCCCGCGCTGAGGAGCGCCACGGACGGCCACTGGGCCTCGAGCTGCCGCGCCTTGCCCTCGGCGCCCCACTGCCGGTACGCGTCCCAGGCCTCGTGAGCGTAGACGGCCGCGACCCGCCCCAGCCCCCGCTCCTTCGAGAAGCGGGCGGCCAGCTCCGCGGCCAGCGCCGCATTGGGGAGATGGCTGTGCTCGCGGGCCGACTGCACGGCCTCGTCGTAGGCCCGCAGCGCCTCCTCGGTCCTCCCCGTCAGCCGCGCCAGCTCGGCCGCCACCATCCTCTCCGCCGGGCGGAAGTTCTCCGGGCAGAGCCCTGCCCAGATGGTGAGCTGCTGGTGATGCCGCTGGATGATCTCCAGGAACTCTCGTTGCCGCGGCGGCGGCGCGCCCGGGAAGCATGCGGCGAGGATCAGCGCCCGGAACAGGAAGAACTCGAACCGGGCGATATAGCTGGACAGCGCCCCCACCACCTTCGCCGCGGCTTCGGAGGCCTGGAGCGCCTCCTCGTAGGCGCCCCCCATGAAGCGCGACTTCATCTTGTTGAGGAAATAGAAGGCGGACAGGATCTTCAGGCCCCTGCTCTCCAACCGGGCCTCGAGCGCTGCCTCGTCGAAGCCGTCCCCGTCCAGGGAGTCCAACGACTCCGAGAGCCCTCGCAGCTGCTGCGCATAGCGCTGATAGAGGATGATGAAGAAGCCGATGTCCTCGTAGTTCGCCTTCCGCACGAACTCGAGACGTGCCACCGACTCCTGATACAGCTCCCCCAGCTCGCGCCCCATGAGCAGCTGATCCATGACGATGTTGTCACAGCAGTAGCACATGATCCGGAAGTCGCCTCTGAGGAGCGCCTGACTGAAGGCCTCCTGAAAGAGCCCATGGGAGACGGAGAACGGCCGGACCCAGCGGCTGATGAGCGCCAGGACGAACAAGACGCCGCTGCGCTGGGCGGAGGAGCCAGGGCGCTCCACCAGGCGCTGCGCGAGCTGGCCAAACGCATGGCCCGCCTCATACTTCTCCTCCAGCGCGATACAGCCCACGTAGCCGTACCAGACGTACCCATGCGCGGAGGCCTCCGTGGTGCCGTAGCGAAGGGAGAGGGCCACCATCCGGCAGATGTGGAAGGCCAGCAGCCCCCCGGACGAGTAGAGCGCGGGCACGGTCAGGTCCGCGAGGATGCCCATGGCCGCCCTCATCCGGGGATCCGTCATGGGCGGCAGCTCAATGAGGCTCTCGATGGGGCGCGCTCCCAGCAGCGCCCACACCTCCGCGTTGGCGGCCGCAATCTCCTCCGAGGTAGGGCTGGGCGGCAGGGGCATGCCGAACTTCTCCAAGCACTCGAGGAGGCAGTCCACCGCGAGCTGAACCTCACCAGCGGCCAGGTGGAGGGTGCTCTTGAGGCGGTACACCTCGGCCAGATCCTGGGGCGTGCGCGCCCGGGGCAGCAGCTCGTCCACTCCGCTGCGCGCCCCGGCGGTGTCTCCCCCCATCAGCTCGCAGCTCGCCTGATCCAGCCGCAGCTTGAACACGAGCGCGTACTCCCCCTCCCACGGATCGCCGGGCAGCAGGGCCAAGGCGGCGGTAAAGAAGCCCACGGCCGAGCTGTAGGCCGCGGAGGCCTTGGCCCGCCAGCCCGCCTCGGCGTTCAGCCGCGCCAGGCGGTGGCGCTCCTCGCCGTCCGCGATCAACTCCACGCCGGCGTTGAGCTGGCCCACCACGTCGAAGAGCCGCTCGTGCAGCTCCTCCGGCGAGAGGCCCGCCAGCAGCAGGCGGCCGATCCGCAGGTGCGTGGCCTTGCGATCCCCCTCGGGAATGAGGGCATAGGCCGCCTGCTGGATGCGGTCGTGCAGGAAGCGGTACTGGCCGGGGCTCATCCGCACCACCACCTCCTCGTGGAGGGCGGGCTCCAGCTCCTTCTCCACCTCGGGGGCCTCACGGCCGCGGAGCAGGGCCAGCGTCGGCACGGAGAACGCGTTGCCCAGGCATGCGGCCAGGCGCAGCACCTGCTGCGTGCTCTCTGGGAAGAGCCGCAGCCTGCCCGCCATGAAGTCCACCACGTTGTCCGAGTACCCCCGGGCCTTGGCCCCCGCCTCGTCCCACCTCCAGCCTCCCTCCGGAGCACGCGACAGCAACCCGTCCTGGTGCAACGTCTGCAGAAGCTGGAGCAGGAAGAAGGGATTGCCTCCCGTCTTCTCCTGCAGCACGCCGGACAGGGCCTGTACCACCTCGGGGCGCGTGCCCGGCAGGGCATCCGCCACCAGCTGCCGCGTCTGCGCCAGCCCCAGGGCGTTCAGGTGGAGGTCCCCCACCCGCGCCCCCGCCTTGCGCGCTTCGTCCAGCACCAGCCTGAGCGGGTGCGAAGGGTGCACCTCGTTGTCCCGGTAGGCGCCCACCCACAACAGCGGCAGCGTGTCCGCATGCGTGGTGAGGTACTTGAGGAGCTGGAGGCTGGCGAAGTCCGCCCACTGCAGATCATCCAGGAACAGCACCAGCGGGCGCCCGGGTGTGGCGAAGACGTTGAGGAAGCGCTGGAAGACGCGGTGGAAGCGGTTCCGCGACTCCTGAGGGGGCAGCTCTGGGACGGCCGGCTGCCTGCCCGTGATGCTCTCCAGCTGGGGGATCACATTCACCAGCACCTGCCCGTTGCCCTCGAAGGCCTCCAGCAGCCGCTGGCGCCAGGCTTCCACCGCCGCGTCGCTGCCGGCCAGCAGGTGTTGCACCAGGCCCTTGAAGGCCTGCGCCAGGGTGGCATAGGGCACATCGCGCTGGAACTGATCGAACTTGCCGCTGAGGAAGAAGCCATGCCGCAGCAGGACTGGCTGGTGCAGCTCGCGCACCACCGATGACTTGCCAATGCCGGAGTAGCCGCGCACCAGCATCCACTCCGAGCGCCCCTCGCGCGCCACGCGCTCGAAGGCTCCCAGCAGGGCCTTCACCTCGCCCTCGCGGCCATACAGCCGTTGGGGGAGCTGGAAGCGGGCGGGGAAGTCCTGCGTGCCCAACGTGAAGCCCTCCCGCGCCCCCCGCTCGAGTCGCTCGCGGCAGCTCTCCAGATCGGCCTTGAGCCCCTCGGCGCTTTGGTAGCGCTCCTCGGGCACCTTGGCCATCAGCTTGAGCACCACCGCCGATAGCATGGGGGGAATGGAGGGCTGCCGCTCGTGCGGCGGGACGGGAGCCTGGGCCAGGTGCGCATGCAGCCACTCCAGCGCGTCCTTCCCCTGAAAGGGGAGGCTGCCCGTCAGCAGCTGATAGAAGGTGATCCCCAGCGAGTAGAAGTCCGTGCGGTAGTCCAGCGAGCGGTTCATCCGCCCCGACTGTTCCGGGGACCTGTAGGCCGGCGTGCCTTCCATGAGCTGCAGGGGCGCGGCCTGCACATGCTCCACCTGCTGCAGCGTGGCGATGCCGAAGTCTATGAGCCAGGGGGCTCCCGCGGGAGAGAGAAGGATGTTGGCGGGCTTGAGATCCTTGTGGGTGACGCCGCGCCGGTGCACCTCCGCGAGCGTGGCCGCCAGGGAGATGGCAAGGGCCAGGAAGCGCGCCGGCTCGAGCGGTGCCCCCGCCTGCTCCGAGAGCTCCCCTCCTCCAATGTCTTCCAGCACCAGCACGGGCCGATCCTGGTGCACCTCGAAGGCATGGGCCCTGATCACCCGAGGCGTGCCGTCCAGGCGCCGCAGCAGGCTGTACTCGTGCTCGAGCCTGGCGTGCTCGCGAGGCCCCGGGTGCTCGGAACGAGGCGTCTTGAGGACGACCGGCAACCGAGCTTCCACCTGGATGGCGCGGAAGAGGAGATGGGAGCCCCTCTCCTGCAGCGGGCTGAGGAGCGTGTAACCTGGAATCTCAATCATCCACTTCCCCCACACGGCCCCCGCGCATTATCGCCGTGCGTCGACCTCCGGAGAATGGCTCCAGCCAGAATTCCCAAGAGCGCCGCGAAGGCGGATCAGGAAGAGGAACAGCCGGGGAAGGAAAGCCTCTTCCGAGCCGGGGTCGCATGGAGGTGGAGGTGGGGAAGCGGCCGAGCAGGCAGCGCCCCTATCGGTCTCACGCCAGCTCTCATCGCTTGCGGAAGATGGGCAGCGGCCCGGCGGCGCGCTCCAGGGGGATGGCGCTCTCGGGCAGGGACTCGTGGGCGCCGATGACCAGCAGGCCGCCAGGGACGAGCCGCTCCACGAGCCGCGCGAGCACCTCCCGCTGCAGCGGCGGGGCGAAGTACGTGAAGGCCACGTTGCGGCAGAGCACGACGTGGAACGGGCCCGCTGGCATCTCCGCGCGCAGATCCTCGCAGCGAAAGGTGAGGCCCTCACGGAGCTCGGGCGCGAGGCACTGCTCTCCTTCCCCCGTGCGGGTGAAGGCTCGCGCGGCCCACTCGGGTGGGAGCTCGCGCAAGGTGCCGGGCGGGTAGCAGCCCCGGCGGGCCCGCGTGAGCAGGTCGTCGTCCGCCTCCGTGGCGATCAGCTCCAGGCGAACCTCGGGAAAGTCCGGCGAGAGCCCGAGCCGGAAGAGGATGGCCACGGTGTAGGGCTCCTCTCCCGAAGCGCACCCCGCGCTCCAGACGCGGAGCACGGCCTCGCCCCGGGCGCGCGCCTCGCGCAGCAGCGAGGGCAGCAGCTCCTGGCGCAGCGCATCAAACACCCGGTGATCGCGGTAGAAGCGGGAGATGGTGACGCGGCAGAGCGCGTCGAGCACCGCCCACTCGGAAGGCTCCGCCTCCAGGCGCGCGCGGTAGGCAGCGCCCCCCTCCAGGCCCAGCGCCTTCACGCGGCGGCCGATGCGCTTGCACACCTGCCCGCGCACCCGCCGGAAGCCCTCCCAGCGCAGGCGCAGCCGAGGCGCTGCCCACTGCAACAGCTCCACACACTCGCGATCCGTCATGGCCTGCGCCCCGGGTTCACGCCTTGAGGCCGGGAGTCGCGCGTCAGTCGGGGAAGGGCAGCTGGAACGAAGGGCCCGCGGTCGAGCCATCCGGCAACCCGGACGGCGTCTGCATCAGCTCCTGCGCCGCCAAGTCCAGCGAGTACATCACCCCAATGGCCTGATTGATGGCCTCCGGCTCTCCATTGAAGGTGCGGTGCAGCGCGTTGAGCAGCGTCTGGTACGTCCGGGCGAACTGCTCGGCCAGGAGCCGCGCCCTCGACCCGGCCGGCAGCAGGGCGATGTTGGGATCATCCATCATCGGCCATACGCCGCTCTCATCGAACGGGATCTTCTCTCCCTGGTAGGCGAAGCCCGCGTGCGTCTTGACGATGCGCCGGCCCTCGACGATCTCCGCGAACTTGAAGTAGTGCGCCAGCTCGTGCTGGCCGTCGACAGGCACCTGCGCGGAGGTGCCCTCCCCCTGGCGCTTGATCTCCGAGATGGCCCGCTGCGCGTCCGCGAGGCTCCGGATGACATACAGCCTCCCTCTGCTGCCGAACCACTTCTCGCTCAGCTGCCGCTCCTCGTGGCCGAAGCAGATCTTCCCCTCGGCGCTTAGCCGCTCCAGGGCCCGGGTGATCTCGTCGTAGAACCAGCCGATGGTGAAGGCGTGCACCTGGGTCGGATCCCTCGGGTCCACGTGCCCCCTGACCGGCTCCTCGGTCTTCTCGGGCTCCTCGATGGAGAGGAACACGTCGCGGATCTGCGCGATGGAGCACTTGCGCAGCCGGACCGTCAGGTTGGCGCGCAGGCCTCCCGGCAGCGGCCCCGGGTAGTTGGGCACGAAGCCGGGGTGGCCAATGCGCGGACTGCCCCCCAGGGACACCAGCAGATTGGAGACCAGCGCCATGTGGAGCATCTCTTCGGTCACGATGCTCCGCAGCCTCGAGGCCACCTCCTGGTTCGTCCCCGGCTTGAGGCTGTAGAGCGCGCACAGGTACGCCGGGATCGTCGCGTGCTCCAGCTCGATGGCCTGCTGCAGCGCCATGTGCAGATCCGGGACGGAGTCGAGCGACATGTAGCGCGGCTCCGCCAGCCACTTCAGCAGCAGGGTCCGCTTGTTGGCGGACAGGTCGCGCGTCACCGGCATGTAGTTGGGATCGGTGACGGGCGTGCTGAACACGTTCTGGAGCAGCCGTCGCCGCGAGAGCACGCTGGCGAAGTCCGCCAGGTCCACGATGGGCTTCATCACCGGATAGAGATCGGCGTACTGCTGGAAGATGGGGCGCACGTCCCGCATCCAGTCTGGCTTGTCGGGGACTTTGTACCCGGACCAGACCAGCAGGTTGAGGATGTCGCTGGGGTTCTGGACGCTCCCCCACGGCGGCGGTGTGCTCCCCAGCCCATAGGTGATGCCGTACACCTGGCCGTCGATGTATTGGCGCGGCCGCCCGGGATCGCCTGCCTTCAGCGTGAGCACGGCGGTCCCATCCCCCCCCGTGACGAGCGCGCTGGGAGAGAGCTGCAGCACCTGCGTGGGCTCGCCTACGTCCTCGGGGCCCGGGATCGGCCCCTGGACCGTCTGGGACACCATGGCGCTCGCGTCGAAGTTCACGCTGAGCTGCTGACCGGAGAGCGGCGCGCCGTACTGGAAGGCGTAGAGCGTCGTGGTGGCCGAGTCGCCCGGGTTGAGCCGGAAGACGTATTCATCGGCGCGCACCCACTGGGGGAGCTCGGAGAGCAGGGGCGCCTGGTAGGGCAGCTGGGTGGACTGGACGATCCCCAGCGGCATGCTCGCGGCCTGCTTGACCTGGTCAGGGCTCAGCGGCAGAGACACGACGCCGGCCGTCTTCTCGTACCAGCCCGGCTCCTGGTAGGGGATCTCCCCCAGGAGCACGGGCTTCTCGGGGGCGGGTGGCAGGAGCGCCGCGTACAGCGGCCCCTGGTTGACGAGCGGCCCGCCCACGGACTGCGTGGGCAGGCTGTTGCCGAGATCCAGCGCGAGCACGTTGCCCTGGAGCTGGGCATAGGCGGTGTTGACGGTCTGCGCTGCTGGCGCGAGGCGCCGCCCGGCCACGAACCGCTTCGGCTCGCCCGGCACGTAGAGGCCGATGGAGCCCACCACGCGGCCGAACGTGAACGTCGGCGACGAGGCGTCATCATCGAAGCCATCCACGTTGAACTTGATGCTCAGCGCCCCCTTGAAGGAACCCTGGGCCAGCAGCTCCTTCAGGGAGGGCGACTTCTCCACGCCAGCCCACTGCACCCCCTCCAGCACCGACTGGTAGAACGCCCCGAAGAAGGAGTCCGGCTGGCCCTGGGGGTAGCGCGTCCAGATGTCGGCGAAGGGCGAGACGAGGAAGTCTCCGCCCAACCCGAAGCCCTTGAGCACCGAGCCGATCACCACCCGGAAGCCCCAGATCTCCGAGACCATCTGCTGCTCCGAGTCGAGATCGACCAGCTTGCCCTCGACACGGGCCTCGGCGCCGTTGACGGACTGCCCGACCAGGGGGTCCACGTTCGGGTCATCGCACGACGTCCCGTTGCCGTAGAGCACCCGGGTCACCTTGCAGTCCTGGAAGCGCCAGGCGCCCGTGCCTCGCGGGTTCCACCAGCCGTTGCTCGCGCCAGCGCCGGGCAGCTGGTAGTTCGAGCGGAACTTCGCGGCGTTGAAGTGCTCCGGGTCGTTGTTGACGGTGGATGGATCCGCCTGGAATTTCCCGGCGAAGATCAAACGTGGAATGCCCAGGTAGCTCATGGCCCCCCTCCTCATCCACTCGAGCGTGTGGTGGATGGAGGCACTATAGGGCCTGGCGGTCCACCGAGAGGCCAGGTTTCTGGAAATAGGAGCTCCCCCCGGCCTAGAGTCCCGGCTCGTGAGCTGTCCGTGGGTGTACCCAGGCACCCACTCCACTGCCGAAAAGGGAGTGCCCCATGTCGATGGATCCCCTCTTCTCCCGGCTCATGGCGACCTGCGCGCTGCTCTGGGGCGGGCTCGTCTGGGCGAACGAGCCCGTCGACACGGTCGAGGCGGCGCATGAGGCTGCTCCGCGCAACTATGGGAACTTGCGGATCGGCGGCTCCTTGTCCAGCCGTCACCCGACGATCTGCCTGGAGCTGGCCCCCCTCGACAGGCTCAGCGTGGAGGGCTGCGGCACGGGCTCGGGGTTCCTCCACCATGATCCGGAGCCAGAGATCGCCCACTTCCGCGCCAACGTGAAGCTCACGGACTGGAAGGTGGGGCGCCTGTGGCTCCAGCCGCGCCTGAGCGCCGGCTTCGCCGAGCTGCAGATCGGCGAGGATGGCAGTGGCTTCGACTTCACCGGCACAGGCGCCACGGGCGTCGAGACGGCGGGCCCGGAGATGGGCGCCTCGCTCCGCGCGCTGATGCCCGTGGCCTCCGGGGTGGAGCTGGTGGGAGAGCTGGGAGTGGGGGCGGCCTGGTTCCCGAATGCGCCCCAGCTGGTCCAGCCTCAGTCTTCCTGGCAGCCGAGCGCGAGCCTCACGCTCGGCGTTGGCTTCTGAGCCCCTTACCGCGAAAGGCCCAGGTGATGGACGTGGAGAACCCGGCGCTACAGAAGTGGCTGGAGGCCTTCGCCGCCGAGCATGGCGCGATGGCCGGGACCGTGCATCTCCAGCGCGGGGAAGATCTGGAGCTGGCGGCGGCCCTCAACATCCCTCCCCCGGTCGTCGCGGCGGTGCGGCATGTGCCGCGGGGCAAGGGCATGGCGGGCCTCGCCCAGGTGCGCAAGGAGCCTGTGCAGACCTGCAACCTGCAGACGGACGACACCGGCCGCATCAAGCCAGGGGCCAAGGCCGTGGATGCGCGCGCCGCGGTGGCCCTGCCCGTGCTCGACCAGGCCGGGCAGGTGCGAGCCGTGGTGGGCATCGCCTTCATGGAGGAGGGGGAGCTGCCGCCCGAGCGAGAGCGGGCGCTGATGGCCGCGGCGGCGAGGCTGCCGCTCGGGGAGCCTTGAGCGGTCACCATGGCTCCCCAGGAAACCGAGGGCCGTGCGCCGGTGAGCGCCGGATATGGGATGGTGGGTTGTGCGGGGTTCTGCGGCCTGCTGCTGGCCGCCATCCTGGGCCCCTTCTTCCTCTTCGGTGCGAGGCTCGAGGCCACGGCCAGCGCGTTCCTGGCCGCGCGCCCTCCGGACTGGCAGGTGGCAGTCCTCATCAGCGGACTGCTCGCGGGGGACATCGTGCTGCCGGTGCCCTCCAGCCTCGTGAGCACAGCCGGGGGCGGGGTGCTGGGCTTCTGGCTCGGAGCAGCGGCCTCCTGGGTCGGGATGATGGTGAGCTGCTACGTGGGCTATGAGCTTGGCGTCAGGGCTGGAGAGCCCGCCCTGGTGCGGATGGCCGGCGAGGCGCAGCGGGCCCGCGTGGCGCGGATGGCCCAGCGTCACGGCCACTGGTTCCTGCTCATCTTCAGGGCGGTCCCGGTGCTGGCGGAGATCTCCATCGTCTTCGCGGGCGTCAGCCGCATGCCCCGGCGCGGGTTCCTTCTGGTGTGCGCGCTCGCCAACCTGGGCATCTCCGTGATCTACGCGGCGCTGGGGGCCGGCGCCGCGGCCGCGCTCCTCTCCTCGTAGAAGCAGCGGGAAGGCGCTCCCGGGAGTCAGGCGTTCGCCTCGGCCTCGCTCTCTTGGAGCGCGGCCTCCACCTCCGCGCCCAGCGGGTAGATGATGAGGTGGCGCACCGGCTCGCTGCCCTGGCTCACCGTCTCCAGGTGGTAGCGGGTGACCAGCCGGTGCTGCAGCTTGCGCAGGCGCGGCGGGCGAGGCGCCAGCGGCACGGACACGCCCTCGCTCAGCACCCGCTGGATGGCGTGCTCCGCCTCCGCCACCGCCTCGCGCACCAGGTCCTCGTCCACGCCCTCCATCAACAGGAAGGCCCCGCGCAGCACCCGCCGCAGCTCCGCCGAGCTGTTGCGCTTCACCACCTCCACCCGCGCGCCCGTCCGCTCCACGGCGCGCCGCATCTTCGGATCGTTCGCCCGCGAGCGCAGCGTGAGGATGAGGTCCGCGGACTCCAGCCGCCCCACCACCCGCGCGTCCACCTTCAGCTCGCGCAGCACGCGCTCCAGCAACTCTCTGCTCACCGCGTGCGCGTAGAGGCGCGTGGGCCCCTGGGGCTGCGCGGGCGCCGCCGGCCCCGCCTTGCTCCTGGGCGCGGGCAGCGGAGCCGTGGACTGGGGCACCGCCTCCACCCTCACCTCTCCCCCATCCAGCCGCCGCCGCTCGCCGCCCACCTCGCGCCCCGCCAGCAGGCGATCCACCGCCTCCGCCGTGTCCAGGTGCACCAGCACCTCGTCCCGGCCCACCATCTCCACCACCATGTCGAAGGTGGGCGGCGCCTTGCGCTCGCTGACCGTCTTCTGCGTGTTGCGCCGGCGCGCCTCCTCGTCGCTCAGCGTCACCGTGTGCACCCCGCCCACGAGGTCCGACAGCGTGGGGTTGAGCACCAGGTTCTCCAGCGTGTTGCCGTGCGCCGTGGCCACCAGCTGCACGCCGCGCTCGGCGATCGTCCGCGCCGCCGCCGCCTCGGCCGAGGTGCCGATCTCGTCGACGATGATGGCCTCGGGCATGTGGTTCTCCACCGCCTCGATCATCACGTCATGCTGGCGATCCGGCCGGGACACCTGCATCCGGCGCGCGCCGCCGATGCCCGGGTGGGGGATGTCCCCGTCGCCGCCGATCTCGTTGGAGGTGTCCACCACCATCACGCGCTTGCGCAGGTCATCCGAGAGCACGCGCGCCACCTCGCGCAGCTTCGTCGTCTTGCCCACGCCCGGCCGCCCCAGCAACAACAGGTTGCGCCCGGTGCCGATGAGATCCTTCAGCATGTCGATGGTGCCGAAGATCGCCCTGCCCACGCGCAGCGTGAGCCCCACCACGCGCCCCTTCCGGTTGCGGATGGCGGAGACACGGTGGAGCGTGCGCTCGATGCCCGCGCGGTTGTCCTCGCCCGGCGGCCCCACCTGGGCCAGCACGTGCTCCAGGTCACCCTGGGCCACGGGCTCCTCGCGCAGCCGCACGGAGCCACTGACGAGCCGCGCCTCGGGCGGCCGCCCCAGATCCATCACCACCTCGAGCACCTCGGCGGGCGGCAGCGCCCGCACCGCGAGCTGCAGCGGCGCGGGCAGCACGCTCACCAGGAGCTGGAAGTCGTCATCGGGCTCGGGGCGCGTCTGTTCCATAGGGTGACCTCCCGGAAGATGTGGCCGAGGTGACGGTGCTGCACAGGGCTGCCCTCCCTGGCAGCCGGGCGAGCGCTCCCTCCACCTGGCAGGCTGTGACTTCGTCGACGACGACACCACATGACGACGGCGGGGGTGGTGCAGAGCTGGGCCTCCGAGGCGGCGTCGTACGACTACGGCACGAACGCCTGCGCCCCAGGAAAGCAGTGCGGCCACTACACGCAGATCGTCTGGAGGAGCACCACCCAGGTGGGCTGCGCGACGAAGCTGTGCAACTCCTCGCCTCCGGGCAACTACGTCGGCCAGCGGCCCTCCTGAGCGGGCCGCATCGCCGAGCGCTCCCGAGGACTCACTTCGGGAGCTTGCCCTGCTCCTTCAGCGCGCGCAGCTCCGTGAAGCCTCCGATCAGCGTCCCGTCGATGAAGACCATCGGGAACGTGGGGAAGCCCGCCCACAGCTTGATGGCCAGGCGCTGCTTCCACCCCGCGAAGTAGCTCCCGTACTCGAGGTACGTGAACTTGATCCCCTCGGCCTCCAGCAGCTTGCGCGCCCGCTTCACGAACGGGTTCTGCGCCATCCCCACCACCACGAGCTTCTCGCGCGAGACGGTGGAGGCCACCGCCTCGACGATGTCGGGGTGGAACCGGGAGATGATGTCGTGGACGACGGGAGAGACCTTGTCCTGCGAGAGCGTCGGACGTGCCATGGAACTCCAACTCCTTCCTTAATGAGCGGACCCTGGCGGATCCACGAATTCGACAGGGCCTTTACCACTCCTCAAGAGCCGGGTGGGTACGGACCCGGAGCACGCCTTCTCCCCTTCGATTGGGAGCCGGCGGGGCCTCCAGTCTAGACTTGGGGTCAAGCATGAAAGAGTCCGCCCAGTCAGCTCCACACTCCAAGGATGCGGAGGACTCCACCCTCCAGCGCCCCGCGAACGTGGCGCTCACCCCCGCCTCCGACGAGTTCGCCACCACCCTGCACCCCAGCAGCCGAACTCCCTCGCATGGGGGCGTCGCTCGCGGGGCGCCAGCCTGGAACCTGCCCCAGGCGGACCGTGAGCGCTACCTGCTCCATGGCGTCGTCGCCGAGGGCGGCCACGGCCGCATCCTCCGGGCGCAGGATCTCCACCTCGAGCGCATGGTGGCCCTCAAGGAGCCCATCTCCCCGGGCACCTCCACCGAGGACCGCTTCCTGCGGGAGGCGCGCATCACCGCGCGCCTGCAGCACCCGTCCATCGTCCCCGTATACGAGGCCGGACGCTGGCCGGGCGGCGAGCCCTTCTACGCGATGAAGCTCGTGTCGGGCCGCTCCCTGGCGTACCTCATCGAGTCCATGCGCACCCTGAGCGAGCGCCTGGCCGCGCTGCCCCACGTGCTGGCGGTGACCGAGGCCATGGCGTACGCGCACAGCCAGCACGTCGTCCACCGCGACCTCAAGCCCTCCAACATCCTTGTCGGCGAGTTCGGAGAGACTGTCGTCATCGACTGGGGGCTGGCCAAGGAGCTGGACCGACTGGAGGAGCCCTCCGCGGAGCACGGCGCCACGCCGCCCGGCTCGCCGGAGCCGGAGCACACCCAGCTGGGCACGGTGATGGGCACGCCGGCCTACATGCCGCCGGAGCAGGCCGCGGGCCAGCCCGTGGACGAGCGCGCCGACGTCTACGCGCTGGGCGCCATCCTCTACCACCTGCTGTCGGGCAAGGCCCCCTACACCGGCGCCTCCTCGCAGGAGGTGCTCCAGCGCGTGCTCAACGAGGAGCCCACGCCGCTGGCCCGCCTCCAGCCCCGGCTGACGGAGGAGCTGCTGGACATCGTCTCCCGGGCCATGGCGAGAGCTCCGGAGCGGCGCTACGCCTCCGCCCGCGAGCTGGCCGAGGATCTCCGCCGCTTCCAGACCGGGCAGCTCGTGGGCGCCCACCGGTACACGCGCTGGGAGCGCATGAAGCGCTTCGCGCGCCGGAACCGGACGGCGCTCATCGTCGGCGCGGTGGCGGTGGTGGCGCTGCTGGTGGGCGAAGCGTTCGATCACCAGCACATCCGCGCGGAGAGGGATCGCGCCGAGCAGAAGCAGGCCGCGGCGGAGCGGGCCGAGCGCGAGGCCCTCCAGCGCGCCGACGAGCTCTCCCTGATGGATGCGCGCAACGCGGTGGCGCAGTCTCCCACCCGCGTCCTGAGCCGGCTGGCCTCGCTGTCGCCCACCTTCGCCGAGTGGGGGAGGGCTCGCACGCTCATGGCGGACGCGCTGGCCCAGGGCGTCCCCACCACCCTGAGAGATCACACCAACTCTCTCAACGGTATCGACCTCTCGCCGGATGAACGCTGGCTGGTGAGCTCCAGCGATGACCGCACCGTCCGCCTGTGGGAGCTGGGGACCGGCAAGAGCCGCGTCCTGGAGACCTATGATGACGAGGCGTGGAAGGGCCGCTTCTCGCCGGATGGGCGGTACGTGGCCTCCGCCAGCAAGAACGGGCAGGTCCGGCTGCAGGAGCTGGCCACGGGGCACTCCCGTCTGATGAAGGGCCATCTCCACTCCGTCGTCTCCCTGGAGTTCGCGCGGGACGGGCGCACCCTCATCAGCGCGGGCCGTGATGGCCAGCTCTGGCAGTGGGACGTGGCCGCGGGCACCGGCCGCCAGCTGGGCACCCCCGAGGATCTGGTGGTCAGCGTCGGCCTCATGCCCGACGGGCGGCACCTGCTGTCTTCGGAGAGCCGCGAGCCGGCCCTGCGGCTGTGGAACCTGGAGGACGGCTCGAGCCGGCTCCTCCTCCGCCCGCCCCGCGCCCTCACCCTCGTGTCCGTCGCGCCTCGCGCCGGCGCCTTCGCCGCGGGCAACGCCCAGGGGCAGCTCTTCGTGTGGACGTCTCCGGACAAGCCCTACCGCACCCTGGAATCGGAGAAGTCGCCCCTTCGCGCCCTCGCGCTCTCGCCGGACGGGCGCTACCTGGCTGCTCAACACTCCGCCGGAACCGTCTACCTGTGGGATCTGGTGAAAGGCACCCAGCAGAGCCTCGCGGGCTCTCCGGGCTGGTGGGGCACGCTCGCCTTCTCCGCGGATGGCCGGTGGCTGGCGGCGGGGAGCCGCGAGGGCAAGGTGCGAGTCTGGGAGGTGGCCAGCGCTCACCTCCGCGTGCTGCATGGAGCCCTGGGCGCCATCAGCTCGCTGACCTTCAACCGGGACGGGAAGTGGCTGATCGCCGGCAGCCATGACGGCAAGCTCCGCCTCCACGAGCTGGAGGATCGCTCCACCCGCATCCTGTCCAGGCACGTCGGGCCGGCCCTGACTTCGCATGAGGCGCTGGATTCGCCCCTCATGCCAGCGCCGAAGGCCCTGACGCTGTTGGGGAACAGGGTGGCTGCCCTGCTCCCTACGTCGGACGGGCGCGATGTGCTGTCGGTCGGCGGACGGGACGGCCTGGTGCGCCGGTCCTCCCTGGAGGGCAGCTCCGTCAGGGAAACCCTCGCCCACGCGGACGGGCTGACGGCGGCCGTCGCGCTGCCGGATGGTACCCGGCTGGTCACCGCGGCGCCGGACGGCACGGTGGAGCTGTGGGACGGCCAGGGGCAGCGGCTCCAGCGGCTCGTGGGGCCCGCCCAGCGCATCCGGGCCCTCGCCCTCTCGGGGAACGGAGCCCGGGTGGCGGCGGGGGACAGCTCGGGCGAGCTCTGGCTGTGGGAGACCGCCTCGGGCCAAGGGCGCGTCCTGAGCAAGGATGACGGCTCGCTGAGCGCGCTGGCCTTCTCACCGGATGGGCGGCTGCTGGCCTCGGGTGGAAGCCAGGGGGCGCTGCGCCTGTGGGACCTGACGAGCGGCACGAGCCGCGAAGTGCACCGCCACCAGCTGGAGGTCTCCGCCGTGGCCTTCTCGCCCGAGGGCCGCATCCTGGCCTCCGGGAGCATTGATCACACGGCCTGGCTGCAGCCGCTGGAGGCGGGGGCCGGCAAGCTGCTGGAGCTGGGGGCCTCGGGCGTCAAGGAGCTCCGCTTCTCCCCGGACGGGCAGGAGCTGTTCACCGCGAGCATGGGAGATCCGACCGTGCGCCGCTGGGATGCCAGGACGGGCCACTTCCTCTCGTACCTCGAAGGCCATCAGGACTCCGTGCTCCAGGTGGCCTTCTCGCCCGAGGGCCAGCGCATGGCGACCGCCAGCATGGACGGGACGATCCGCGTGTGGGATCTGAAGAGCGGCGAGGGACGGACCCTGCGCGGCCACGAGGACGCGGTCCTCCGGGTGGCCTTCACGCGCGATGGGCGCCACGTGCTGTCGGCCGGGTATGACGGCACCGTGCGGCTGTGGCGGGATGATCTCCCCCTGGAGCCCGAGGCGCTGCGCGCGTGGCTGCGCCAGCAGGCCGCCGAGTAGCCCGCCGCTCAGGCCAGCGCCCGCGGCTCCTGCTCCTCCAGGTGCTGGGGCTCACCGCCGGCGCCCTCCCCGCGCGTCCGGCGGATGCGGGAGACGATCTGGAGCGCCTCCTGCTCCGTCTCGGCGAACTCGATGTCCACCCTCCACTTCCCGGTGAAGTAGAGGGCGATCATGATCGCCTTGGTGATGGCTCGCTGGAGCGCATCCGCGCCCACGTAGACCAGGCCGTGGAACCACTCCGGGTGGAGGTTCTGGGAGAAGTACTCCCGGGCGGCCTTGTCGATCGTGGACTCGGAGACATCCGAGATGACGAAGATGGGCTGCTCGGAGGCCACCTCCCGGCAGATCTCGATGATGCGCTGCACGTCCTCGACGCGGGTCGGCCCTCGATAGGTGAAGCGCAGCAGATCGGGAGCCGCCCAGCGGGCACTGTGGGTCCCGAACGTCCACTCCTTGATCTGGCTCATGGCACCCCCTGTGAGTGCCAGGAATCTAGGGAGGCCGCCCGAGCCTCCAAGGGGGCCCGGGCCAGAAAGGCCAGGGCCCGCGCGCACGTGTGGAGTGGTGGAGGCTCGGTGTGCTCATCCGCGGACAGATGGAGCGCCGTCCCTCTCAGCGCTGGAGGGTCTTCTCGAGGAAGGCGTCCACTTCCTGCCACGCGGCGGCGGCGGCCCGCGCGTCATAGCGGGCTCCGGAGGGGTTGGCGAAGGCGTGCTCCGCGTCGTACCGCAGGATGCGGTGGGTGACGTTCGCGTCGTCCAGGGCCCGCTCGAAGGCATCCACCACGTCGCCGGGGATGGAGGCGTCCCGGGTGCCGAAGATGGCCAGCAGCGGCGCTCGGATGCTCGACAGCTCCGCGACGTCCGTCACGGGGTGGCCGTAGTACATCACCGCCGCGTCCAGCTCCGGCTCCATCATGGCGGTCCGCAGCGCCCACGAGCCTCCGAAGCACCAGCCGATGACACCGGTGCGCGGCGCCTGGACCCGCGCATCCGAGCCCAGGAACGCGTGCGCCGCCTTGAGCACCTGCGCCGCGCGCGCCACGTCCACCGCCTTCATCGTGGCCATCGCCTCCTCGGGCGTGGTGGCCACCTTGCCCCCGTAGAGGTCCACCGCGAGCGCGGCGTAGCCCTCCGCGGCCAGCCGATCCGCCCAGTGCATGATGTGCTCGTTGAGCCCCCACCACTCGTGGATGATGAGCACCCCGGGCAGCGGCCCCTGAGCGCCCGGGGGCAGGCTCAGGTACGCCCGCGCTCCGGCCACCTCGAGCTCCTGGCCCTTGCGGGGCGGGGCCGCCTCCGCCTTCAGCGTGTGCAGCGCCATGAACTCCTTCTCGGAGATGGCGCCCGTGTTCGCCGGCTCCCGCGCCACCTCGGCCGACCGCCCCGCCGTGCAGGCGCACAGCACCAGCCCGGCCACTCCCAGCAGCGTGTGTCCTCTCATCGCCCGCTCCTCTCCTACCACCGGCCCATGATGCGGTTCATGAACTCGTACGGGTAGCCCAGCTCCAGGGCGCTCGCCTCATCCAGCCGCTTGAGCTGCGCGTCGTCCAGCTTCAGCTCGGCCGCCTTCAGGTTGTCCTCGAGCTGCGCCACGCTGCGCGCCCCGAAGATGACGGAGGCGACGGCGCGCTTGCGCAGCACCCACGCCAGGGACACCTGGGCGGCCGTGGCCTTCAGCTCGGCGGCCACCGCATCCACCACCTCCAGGGTGCGCCAGTGGCGCGGGGTGTCGAACTGCGAGAGCCGATCCTTCCACTTCGCCAGGCGCGAGGCCTCCGGCGGCGGCTGACCCTTGCGGTACTTGCCGGACAGGAACCCGCTGGCCAGCGGCGAGTACGGGAGGATGCCCAGGCCGAACTGCTCGCACAGCGGCACGTGCTCGCGCTCCAGCTCGCGCGACACCAGGCTGTACTGCGCCTGCAGCGCCACGAAGCGCGAGAGGTGCTGCGCCTTGCTCGTCCACAGGCTGTCCACCAGCCGGTACGCCGCGTAGTTGCTCGCGCCCAGGTAGAGCACCTTGCCCTGATGCACCAGATCATCCAGCGCCCGGAGCGTCTCCTCCTCGGGCGTGTCGTTGTCCTGCATGTGCACCTGGTACAGATCGATGCGGTCCGTCTTCAGCCGGCGCAGGCTCTCCTCCACCGCGGCGCGGATGCGGTAGCGCGAGGCCCCGGTGCCGTTGGGCCCCTTGCCCATGCGGAAGCGGAACTTGGTGGCCAGCACCACCTCGTCGCGCCGCTTGGACTGGGCGAACCAGTTGCCCAGGACGCGCTCGGTGAGCCCGTCATTGCCATACACGTCCGCCGTGTCCCAGAAGTTGATGCCCGCCTCGAGCGCGCGATCCATGATGGCGAAGGCCGTCTTCTCGTCGCACCCCACCTGGTGCATGAACGAGTTCTGGTCCGGCTCGCCGAACGTCATCGTGCCCAGGCACAGGCTGGAGACCTTCACGCCACTGTGGCCCAGCTTGCGGTATTCCATGGTTCCCCTCCGTGTGGCGGCATGCGCCGCGAGGCCCTGGGCCTAACGTGAGCGCGCGCCGAGCGCCACAAGGAAAGGCCCCCGCGCCGGAACCCGACACGCGGGTCCGACCGGGGGCCTCGAGGGGCTCGGCGCCCTCACCGTCCGGAGACGAGGAGGGCGCCTGGGAGCGCTACTTCTTCGGAGCCGGCGGGGGGGGCTTCTGCGCCCCGGGCTGCGCGCCCATGGCCGGCGCCGCCGGGGGCTGGACGATCTCGATCAGCTCCACCTCGAAGACGAGCGTGGCGCCGCCCGGGATGTCCGGCGGGGCGCCGCGCTCGCCGTAGGCGAGCTCGGCCGGGCACACCAGCCGGGCCTTGCCGCCCACCTTCATCTTCTGCACGCCCTCCGTCCAGCAGCGGATGACGCCGTTGAGCGGGAACTGGGCGGGCTCGCCGCGCTTGAAGGAGCTGTCGAACTCCTTGCCGTCGATGAGGGTGCCCCGGTAGTGCACCTTCACCAGATCCGTGGCCTTGGGGGACTCGCCGGTGCCGGGCTGCGTCTCCTTGTAGACCATGCCGGACTCGGTCTTCACCGCGCCCTGCTCCTTGGCCGCGTTCTCCAGGAAGGCCTTGCCCTTCTCCTTCTCGCCGGCGGACTTGGCCGCCTGGCGGCTCATGGCGAGCGCCTGGATCTTCGGCCCGTACTGCTCGATCTCCACCGCGGGCTTCTCGCCCTTCACCTGGGCGGTGAGGCCCGCCTTCACGAACTCGAGCTCCTCGGGGGTGAGCCCGAAGACGGAGATGCTGCGGCCCATGGAGAGGCCCAGCGCGTACAGCGTCTTCTGATCCTCGGTCTGCGGGTTGGTGGCCGATCCAGCACCCGCGCCTGCTCCCGAAGTCGTCGCGCCACCCTCGGCGCCCTTGTTGTCCGCCGGCTTCTGGCAACCGGCCAGCGCCAGCGCCACAGCCAATACCCAGATCTTCCGCATGTCTTCGCCTCTCCTTGCAGCTAGGGGCAGCGTCACCGCTGCCAGCAAGGGGCCACTTACTACAGAAAGCAGCCTGACTCGCGCTTTCCGTCCAACTTCCTGTCCACCCCCATACCCCCATACCTTGGGGAGCGGCCCCTCGCTGGACCGGCGTCCTAGCGGCGTTTGGAGAAGAGCGTCTCGGCGATCGCCAGGAGCACCACGGCCCCGAGGATGGCGCCGAGGAAGCCCGCGGGCGAAGGGGTGCGCCAGTTGCCGCCGCGGATGAGCGCCGCGAGGAAGCCCCCCACGAAGGAGCCGCCGACCCCCAGCAGGGTGGTGCGGATGAGCCCCATGTTCTGCTGGCCGGGCATGATGAAGCGAGCGATCACTCCCACGACCAGGCCGAAGACAATCCAGCTGCACAGCCCCATGGCGCCTCCTCGTCAGCGCGGGGTGGCCCGCGCGGATGCTGCACTCCACCGCTCGCGAGTCTGCACTGACACGGTGTGAGTGTCACCGGATCTCAATAACGGCGCGGGGACGCGGTGATTGCATCACCCTTCGAATCGGCCGCTGGAGCCGTGGCCTCAGTTGTGCGCGGTGCGCGAGGCCGCCGGCGCGTGGAAGGCGGCGAGGGTGGAGCCCACGGCGAGGGTGCTGCCCACCTGGATGTTGTTGTCCTTGATGAGCTCGGCCTCGTCGCCATACAGGTCCGCGATGGCGCCCAGGTGCCAGGTGCCCTCGGGGAGCCGCGCGTTCCCCGGCACGGAGACGGTGGTGCACTGGCCCGCCGCGAGCGCGGGCAGGCGCACGTCCCCGATGAGGGTGTCCGCGGCCGTGATGGCCGCGTCCGTGGACAGGAAGAGGCCGACGCGGGCGCTCTCGGTGGTGCCGCGAGTGCCCTGGTTGCACACGGTGATGTTGCCCGTGAACGACTGCGGCTCCTGCAGCCAGGCGGGCCCGGTGACGCTGGAGACGTAGAGGTCCGCGCCATCACCGACGCCGAGGAGGTTGCCGGCCCGCGTGTTGTTGTGCTCCGACAGCTCCGCCACGCGGCGCTCGCTGTCGACGTAGGCCCCCACGTACCAGGTGCCCTCCCGCACGTTGGCCACGGCGGACAGCTCCACCGGCGCACACTCACCCGCCCGCAGCTCGGGCACCGCCGCATGGCCCAGCAACGCATCGGCGGTGGTGATGGACGCATCCAGCGACAGGGAGAAGGACACCGTGGTGGTGGGGCTCCGGGAGGTGCCCTGGTTGCACACCGTGGCGGCGGCTCGGAGCGGCCGCGTGGCGGCCACGCTGCTGGGGGCACTCACCCAAGAGACCGCCAGATCCGGCGCGCTGCCCGCGGGCAACCGGTTGCCGACGCGGATGTTATTGCCCTCCGCCAGCTCGCCCACCGCGTTGGTGCGGTCCACCCAGGCCGCCACGTGCCACAGGCCGCTGCTCACGCTCGCGGAGCCGGGGATGCTGACGGGCGCGCACTGGCCGGGCTCCAGGTGCTCGACGGGAGCGCTGCCCACGAGGAGATCCGTAGGCGCCAGGACGGAGTCCACCGAGAGGTACGCCTCCACCTGGGTGGACGCTCCCACGTTGCCCTCGTTGCACACGGTGGCAGTGAGGACGATGGGCTCGGAGGAGCTGCTCGGGAGGCTGTCGGGCCCCACCACCGAGGCAATGGTGAAGTCCGGCCCGTTGTCCACGACGACGCGGGTGCCGCTCCGGGTGTTGTTGCTCTCGACCAGCTCCTCCACCGTGTTGGCGCGGTCCACCCACGCCGCCACATGCCACGAGCCCGTCGGCACCTGCGCCGTGGCGGGGATCGCCAGCGTGGTGCACTGGCCCTCGCGCAGCGGGCCCGTCGAGCCACCGCCCACCCACGTGTCCGCGGTGGTGACGGCCGTGTCCGCCGAGAGATAGACGTCGACCTCGCCCGAGCCGCTGGCGGTGCCCATGTTGCACACCTCCACGCTCGCCTCGAAGCGGCCAGCCGGGGAGAGGTGGGCGGGCGCGCTCACCCGCGCGAGCTGGAGATCCGCGCCGGAGCCGATCGCCATGCGCACCCCCGCGCGGGTGTTGTTCGTCTCGGACACCTCTTCCACGGTATCACCGGGATCAATGACGGCGCCCAGGTGCCACGGGCCGCTGGGAACGCTGTCCGGGCCGCTCGTCCGCACATGCAGCGTGGTGCACTGCTTCGGGTGCAGGCTCCCCGTGGACGCGCTGCCCACCAGGGTGTCCGCGGAGGTGATGCTCGTGTCCTTCGACAGGTAGAGCTTCACGAGCGAGTCGGCGCTGCCTTCACCCTGGTTGCACGCCGTCACCGTGACGAAGTAGCCGCTGGCCGAAGTGGCGCTGGGAGGCCCGACCACCGAGGACACCCACAGGTCCGGCTCACCGGCCGTGGCGATCGCCCCCACCACCGAGTCCACGAAGAGCTCCGCCGGACCCGAGCGCCCCCGCGAGCACCCCACGAGCACTCCGCTCGCCATGAGCAGGGACACCAGCCAACCCTGTCGACGTGCGGCCCTCATGGGCTTCCTCCCAGCGTGAGGCTCCCGGTGCGGCTTCGGACAGGGAGGCTTCACTAATCCACTGGGGTGAAATTCTGGACGACCCTTCCCAGGAAATCCAGCACAACTGGCTTTTTATGCTGAAAAGGCGAACCCCATGATTCGTGCGCCATTCAATCCATTGAAATTGCTTGGAAATTCCTGGCGGAGGAGGCTCTTCAGGGCGAGGCGGGCGCGCCCGTGGCGGGAGCGGGAGCCTCCGCGGGGGAGGCTTGGGCGGGCAGCAACGCGGCGCACGTCTCGGCGGACAGCCACTCGCGGCCGCAGGCGAAGAGCACGAGTGGGATGCGGACCTGCCAGAGCAGGGCGAAGAGGATGACCAGCGTCACCAGGAGCTTCGCGCGCCCTGACAGCCCCCCCCGCTCCGCCTCGTCCTCGCCCCGGGTGGCAGCGAGGAGCGCGCGCATCACGTCGGTGCGATCAATGGTGGCGCCCTTGGGCAGCCGCGGCTTCCGGGTGACGAGCGCGGCCAGCTCGCGCGTGAGCATCAGCCGATCATTGAGCGCCCAGCCAGAGCCCTCCAGCAGCAGCGCCAGGTTGCGCCGCCGCAGCTTCAGCCAGCCGAGCAGCCCCGCCGGCAACATGACGATGGCGGCGATGATGATGGCGGCCGAGACGACATCCACCAGGGTGAGCGACTTCGCCTGCGACATGATGAAGGCCAGCGACGAGCCGACCGCGGCGAACGCGATGCCCCCCGCCGCGACGAGGCCCGCGGCCCCTGCTCCTGGCGCCGCGGCCTCGGGCGCGGCTGGAGCCGGCGTGGGCGCGGCGACGGAGGTGCTCACCACCCTGGTGCTGCCCGCATAGCCCTGCTCCAGCTTCTCCGCGAAGGCCTTGTCCCCGGAGCTGGCCAGCGCCTCCACCTTCGAGGAGATGAAGCTGCCGATGCGCTGGAACGGCATCATCATCGCCTCCCAGAGCGAGACGGGGTGGCGGACGACATGGGTGACGATGGCGTCGTGCTCCTTGCCGTCCACGTCATGGAAGATGCCGCGCTTGCCCACCTCGAGGTTGGAGCTGCGACCGCGCGTGACGGGGACCGCCACCTCGTAGCCCTCTTCCGTGTCCCTGGGCGTCACCTTGACGTAGAGGATGCAGGTGGTGCCCTGGCTCGTCAGGGCGATATGGGCCTCACGCGGCCGGGCCAGCACCGAGAGCATGTACTTCCGGCCTCCGAGGATGAGCGTCCCCTTCTCGAAGAGGGCGCGCTTCGGGGCGACGTAGAGGTCCGGCATGCTGATGAAGTTGTTGGCGAACGTGAGCAGCCAGCGCTGATAGAGGATGAGCCGCTCCAGCTCCGTGATGGCGTCCAGCTCCTCCTTGAGCGCCAGGTCCGCCTTGCACGCGGCCTCGATCACCTCCAGCTCCGCGTCCGTGCTGGAGGACAGCTCGGCCTGCATGCCGCGCACGGGGCTGGCCTCGAACCCGGCCTGCCAGGTCAGCACGGCGTCGGCCTGGGCGGACAGCTCCCTCCAGGCCGCCTCGCTCAGCCGCTCCGCGTCACCGGTGCCGGGGGCAGCCACCTCCTCGCGAAACGCCTCCAGCGCCTCGAAGGAGGGCCCGCGGTACAGCCGGGCCCAGACCAGCACGCCCGAGGGCTCCGGCGGGGCGATGGGGAGCTCGGCCGCTGCCCTCTCGAGTGCGGCGGTGTCTCCCAGCGCTCCCTCGACGCGGAGGGCAGGCAGCTTGAGGCTCTCGGCGGCCTCGGGCTGCGCGGCCACCAGCCGGCACTGGAGGAAGTAGGCGTCCAGCAGCGGCTTCACCTCGCGGGTGCGCTGAGCCCGCGCCAGGCTCGGCTCGCCCCAGACGAAGACGGCCTCCTTCTGGGCCAGGTGCTCCAGGAGCGCGGCGCGCGCCTCGCGGAAGCGCTGGAGCGTGGGCGGATCGATGCCGGCCTGTCCCGCGCGGTTCTTCACCTCGGGGAACGCGGCCATGATGCGCGAGGCCAGCGCGCGCACCGGCTCCGGGAGGAACGCCGGCGCGACGACCTCCTCCCCGTTGATGCCCGCCTCGCGCAGCACCTGCTCGCTGGCGCGCACCTGCTCCAGCGAGACGCGCGAGGTGTCCGTGGCCTTCAGCGCCTCGAGGATGCGCCGCGCGGCGGCTCGGATCTTCGCCCCCTCGGGCGAGAGCGCGTCCAGCTCGAGCACATCGCTCCCGGCGTCCGCGCCCTTGCGGGACTGGAGGAGCTTCGCCGTGTGTTTCACAGCCTCCCGGAGCTCAGCGACGCGGATGCGGCCGTTGCCATCCGCATCCATGAACGACAGGAAGCGCGGATCGCACTGGAGCCCTTCCACCGGACATGCGGTGGCCACCCACTGCGTCTCGGGGATGCTGATGGCCTCGACGAGCGCGTCGAAGTGGGGGATGTCGACCTGAAGGGAGCCGCCGTAGCGGCGATAGACGAGGCGGGTGGGCATGGGCACCGCGCAAGCAAGCACAACTCCCGCGGGGATTCACGCCACCTGGGAGCGCACTGACAAACTAGCAAATCCCCCAGGAAATCCAAGGGGTTGACCAATTCCTCGCCAGAGTTCACCTTGCGCCCCGGAGCGAGGTGGAAGTGGCCGGCTGGATCGCGAGGATTTCATGAACGAGCCGAAGCAAGCCCTCACCGAGCAGGCGCGGGCCATCATCGCGGAGGAGGAGGCGCTGCTCGGGCGCGTGCTCTCCGCGCTCCAGGCGGCGCGCCAACAGGCGAGCAAGGGGCAGAGCCGCGGCACGCTGCTGGAGCGGCTCACGGGGCTGCGTGACGAGGCGAGCACCGCCGTCGAGAGCGATCTGCCGTCCCTGTTCCAGCAGCTGGACACCACGCGCGCGCTCTTCGAGCGCCAGGAGTCCGCCCAGCTGCCCGAGCCCCACACGCCCTACTTCGCGCACCTGCGCTTGAAGCGGCACGAGGGCGCCTCCCAGGAGTACCTCCTGGGGCGCACCACCTTCGCGGACACGGCGGCGGGCATCCGCATCATCGACTGGCGCTTCGCCCCCGTCGCCCGCGTCTTCTACGGCTACGAGGAGGGCGACGACTACGAGGAGTGGTTCGGCGAGCGGCTGTCCGAGGGCGTCGTCGAGGCCCGGCGGCTGGTGGTCATCGAGCGTGGGGTGCTGACCCGCATCCGCGCCGGGGCGCTGCACCTGGAGCGCACCGCCGAGGGAGCGTGGCACGAGGTGGGCGGCGCGGCGGCCATGCTCTCCGGCGGCGCGGGGACGGCCGTGCGAGCGGGCAGCCTCGGCGTGGGCACCGGCGAGGCCGGGCGGGCGAGCAGGTTCGACGTCACCGCGCAGCTCGACAGCGAGCAGTTCGAGGCCCTCCAGGTCGGCGCGGACCAACCGCTGCTCGTGCTGGGGAGCGCGGGCAGCGGGAAGACGACCGTGGCCCTGCACCGGCTGGCGAAGATCACCTTCGATCTGCGCGCCGCCTCGGCCCCGTCGAAGATGAAGGTGGTCGTCCCCGAGGAGGGCCTGGCGCGGCTGTCCCGGCGCCTGCTCGCGCCGCTGGAGCTGCGCAACGTGTCCGTGGAGACGCTCGACGCGTGGGCCTACGCCACGGCCTGCGCGGTGTTCGGCATGAAGTCCATCCCCCTGTCCTCGGACAAGCCCGCGCTGGCCTCGCGGCTCAAGCGCCACCCGGCGCTGCGGCCCGTGCTGGAGCGCCAGCTCGGGAAGCGGAGGGTGTCGGATCCATCCTTCAAGCGCCTGCGCAAGCGGCTCGCCGAGGTGCTCACCGATCGGACGCTGCTGGCCGAGGTGGTGGGCGCCTCGGGTGGCGATCTCCCCTCCACCGCCATCGACGACACGGTGAAGCACACGATGCTCCAGCTCGCCACGCCGCTGGCCAAGGAGCTGGAGGGCTACCACCCGGAGGCCCTGGCGACCATCGACGGGCTCTCCGTGGAGGCCTCCACGCCGGACGAGCTGGCGGGCACCGTGGACGTGGAGGATCTGCCGCTGCTGCTCTTCCTCAAGCTCCAGCACGGGCACCTGGGGCTGGAGCCGCTGGCGCACGTCATGCTCGACGAGGCGGAGGACTTCTCGCTCTTCGAGCTGGCGGTGGTGGGCCGGCAGCTCGGCAAGACGCGCAGCTGCACGCTCGCGGGGGACGAGATGCAGCAGACCACCTCGAGCTTCGCCGGCTGGTCCGCGGCCATGGGGGAGCTGGGCGTCAAGGACGCGGCGACAGTGCGGCTCTCGGTGTCCTACCGCTGCCCGCGGCCCGTCATCGAGCTGGCGCGGCAGGTGCTGGGGCCGCTCGCCCCCGAGTCCCCGCCGAAGAACGCCCGAGCGGGCGTGCCGGTGGGCTTCCATCACTTCCCGGAGGAGGCGCAGGCCTGGCTCTTCGTCCGGGACGCGCTGAAGGATCTGCTCGACCGGGAGCCCCGCGCCTCGGTGGCCGTCATCGCCAGCAGCCCCGAGGCGGCGCGCGCCTTCTACAAGGTGGTGGACGACATGTCCGCCACGCGCCTGGTGCTGGAGGGGGACTTCTCATTCGAGCCGGGCGTGGACGTCACGGACGTGGAGAGCATCAAGGGCCTCGAGTTCGACTACGTCATCCTCCCGGATGCCACGGCGCGGGCCTGGCCGCAGACGGACGAGTCTCGCCGCAAGCTGCACGTGGCCATCACGCGCGCCTCGCACCAGCTCTGGGTCATCTCCTCGGGCGTCCGCTCGCGCCTGCTGCCTGCGCCCTCCGCCTGAGCCCCACGGAGGCGGAGGAACCGCCCAGGTGAGACACCGTGCCCGGGTGAGGCCTCTGTCCGCGGAGGTACTCCTCAGGGAGAGAGGTGCGGCAGATCCTGGCGCTGCGTGGAATTTTTCCGCTGCGGATCCTCGAACAGTGCGGCGCGCGGCTACCTCCGCGCAGGGACTCTCCGTTGACGATCGAGGGCAGAGAGCGCTCCATTAGCAAGGGTCAGATGGTGTGAAGGCGGGTCGTCACTGGCTTTCTCTCTCTGGCTCTCGAGAGTTGCCGGGAGCGCGCCCGACGAAAGGGGTTGACCCATGAGCGGCACGCAGGAGGACAGCAGTAGAAGCCTCACGAGCTTGCGAAGCGATGTCTCAGGTGAACCAGACGCAGCGCGCCCACCCGTGCTGGGCGGCATGTCGGAAGCTGAGCTCGACGCAGTCATCAGTCAGCTGCGCACGGACAAGAACCTCATCATCCCGGCGGCGCCGGCCCAGCGCGAGCGCTGGGGCTCCCTGACGGAGCGGCTGCTGCTGGGGACCGCGAGCGCCCTGAGCCCGCTCGAGCTCGCCGCCGCTCGCGAGGAGGCCGCGCTCCAGGCCTGGCACATCGCGCTGGGAGACAAGGCGGCGGGGCCCGTCGACATCGCGGCGCTGCGCGCCCACTGGGAGCACGGTGAGCTGGGCCCTGACTCGCTCTGCTGGCGCAAGGGCTTCGAGGGCTGGCAGCCGATCTGCCGGGTGCGGGGGCTGGTCGAGCTGCTCGCCCCGCGCCCCGACACCACGCCCGCGAAGCCCGAGGACCTGGTGCCGAACAGCGGCACCCATGCGCTGGACTTCCCGTTGAAGGGCGCGGAGGCCCTGCGCGTCCTCTCGGATGATCTGCCGCCGCCGCTGCCCAGGCCGGCGACGCTCGCGCCTTTCTTCCTGGAGCCCGCGCTGGCCACGGCGCCCGAGCTCTCGGGCGAGCCCGAGACCCAGCCAGAGGCTCCTCAGGCGCTGAGCGCCGCCGGCGTGCACCCGGTGCTCTCCACGGGCCAGCCTGCCCAGGTGGAGGTGCGCGTGCGCGGCGGCGCGTGGCTCGCGCTCGGCGGAGGGGTGGCGGGCGGCCTGCTGGTGGCCTGCGTCATGTGGCTGCTGGGGCTGTCGGGGGCGGTGGGGGTCTTCCCTCGCGGCGCCTCGCCCGAAGCCGCGACGCACGCTGGCACCACCCAGGCGGCGTCCCCAGGCGCCTTGCCCGGGGCCACGACGCGCGCTGGTACCACCGCCGGAGCGGTGTTCTCGGCCTCTGCTGCTTCGGCCCCGGCCAGCACCTCCACGCTCCCTGCGCCCGTGGCTCCCCTGCCCTTCGTGACGGCTCCCGCCGCCGCGAGCGTGGGGGCACTCCCGCCTCCTGGAGGCTCCCCGCTCATCGCCACGGTGCCCTCGTCGGACTTCGGCTGGGGCCCGGCCCTCGGCAACGTCTCTGCCCCCATGGGGACGGCCTCGATGCCGCTGGCACCCCGCGCCGGCCCGACGCCCACGGGGACCCAGACGGTGGAGCTCTCGAAGCGTGTCGCCGCGCCGGTGCGGCCGAGCCCGCGGGACCCGCCTCTGCTGCAGCCGGCGAAGGCGGAGGTGCTGCCGCAGCCGACGCCCGCGGCCGAGGAGCGCGTGGCCGCGCGAGTGGTCGAGGAGGAAACGGAGGAGGAGGAGGACGAGCTCGGCCTGGACGAGGACTTCGAGCGCGAGCTCGAGGGCGCGGGCAAGCAGGCCACCGCGCCCAGGCCGCGCACGGCGTGGATCCCTCCGGCACCCGCGATCGAGGAGACGCCCGCCTCGCTGGCCCAGTCCGACATCTTCTCTGGCGTGGTCGCCAACAAGGGTGACGTCGCCGCGTGCGTCGCCGCCCAGAAGCTCCAGTCGGAGGAGGGAAACCGGCGCGTGGTGATGCGCTGGACCATCCTACCGAGCGGCAAGGTGACGGAGGTCGTCACCGAGACCGCCGAGCTCCGGGGCACGCCGCTGGCCCTCTGCCTGGAGGGGAAGATCCGCTCGTGGACGTTCCCCAAGCACCGCGAGCAGGGCGGCCCGGTCCGCTTCCCCTTCGTGTTCTGAAAAGAAGAAGGGCCCCCAGCTCGCCCCGGGAGCCCTCCTTGAGGACCGCATCAGCTCGCCTCCTCCCGGATCAGCAGGAGCCGGGAGGAGGCATGACGACTAGCGGCGCAGCGTGCTGCGGCCCTGCACCGTAGAGCTCGGCGCCACCATCCCAGCGACCGGCGAAGCGACCGTGAAGACGAGGTCGTCGTGGTCGTTGTAGCTGCCGGTGGTGCAGGAGCTCAGCAGGCCGCCGTACCGGATCTGCGCGCGGACGGCGTGCGCCCCGGCCACGTCAGCCACGTTGAAGGTGTGAGAGAACACCTTCAGCCCGGCGGCCGTGCAGGCCTGGTTCACCAGCAGCTGGCTCCAGGACGGCGAAGCGGCGGTGCTGGTGTAGAACAGGTCCACCTTGTCGCCGGTGCCCTGGCACCACACCGTCACATCGAGCTTCACCTGCTTGCCCGGGACGATGGTGCTGCGATCCAGCGTCTTCACCACCAGCTTGTCCACGCTCTCATCCGCGTGGAAGACACCGGAGTTGCCGTCCGCGCAGGAGTCGTTGATGGTGTTGGGAGCGTTGCGCTCGTAGCCGCCGCTCGAGGTGCCACGGCCACGCACGAGCGTGCCGGAGTCACAGCCGCACGACACCGCGCAGGACGGAGCCTGGTAGTTGGCGCTGAAGGTGGCGGTGGACGGCGAGCAGAGGTTCGCCGTGGTGAAGCTGGCGGTGGTGGAGGTGCTGATGGCGCACACGTCCTTCGCGCGAACCCGCCAGTAGTACTTCGTGTTGGGGGCCAGCGCCGGGGACACCGTCCAGTTGCTGGAGATCAGATCCTGGGCCGAGGCCACCATGTTGGTGAACGCGGAGTCGAGCGCCACATCCACCTCGTAGAAGGCCGCGCGGTTCACGTCACCCCAGTCCAGGGTCGGCGTGTACGCCACACCCGTGGCGCCGTTCGCCGGGCCACTGGTCAGCGGCAGCTCCAGCTGGATGCACTCGCGCGTGGTGAAGGAGCCGGAGGTGGACCAGGCGCTGGCGCCACCGCACACGGAGATGGCCCTCACGCGCCAGTAGTACGTCGTGACAGGGGCCAGCGCGGGCTCAACCGCCCAGGTGCTCTCGGACAGCCCCTTGCCGGAGCGCACCACGTTGGTGAAGTCCGCGTCGGTGGCCACCTGCACCTCGTACTTCATGCCCTCCACGTCGCTCCAATCCAGCACCGCGTAGAACTCCTCGCCCGTCGTCCCATCCGGGCCCACCAGCGTCGGAGAGATGCCCGGCGGGGTGCAGGCCGGCGTCACGCAGGTGCACTCGCTACCCTCGCTGAAGCACGCGGCCGAGCTGCCCTCGGCGACGATCGAGTAGCAGTACTGACGGCCGTTGGCCACCTCGCCATCGGTGTAGCTGGTGCCCGTCACCTCGGCGACCTTCGCCTTGCCGAAGTTGCAGCTCGCGAAGCCCTCCGTCTTCATCACCCAGTACTTGGTGGCGCCGTCCATCGCGCTCCAGCTCAGATCCACCGCGCCCTCCGCCGGCGTGGCGCTGACCTGGGGCTTGCCGGCCGGACCGCAGGCGCTGCGCACCGGCGCGGGCGTGGCGCAGGCCATGCCGTGCCGATCGAAGGCGGCGAACAGCGCCGTCATGTGCGGCGTGCCGTTGGCCAGGTTGCCGTCGTTGTCATCCGCTGCCAGCCACTGCATGTAGCCGTTGGTGGCGCCGCAGCCACCGGAGGTGCCGGCCGAGCAGTTGCAGTCGTGCCACGAGCCCACCAGGCCGCTGCCCTGGTAGAACAGCTTGTTGCCGACGACGAAGGCGGTGTTCGAGTCGTAGTTGTACGGCGCCGCGCGCAGATCCCGCGCGACGAAGTCCCAGGCGGCCTGGCGCGTCGGGCCGGCGGCGCAGTGCACCTGCTTGCCGCAGGGGCCGGAGCCGGAGCCGCAGCTCGTGCAGTTCCAGTTCACCGGCGTCTGCGGGGTGGCCGGGACGTGCTTCGCGTAGTCCGAGTCGCGCACGCCCGAGCACTCCGTGGCGCAGTGCGCGGCGCCCGACTGCGCCTCGTTCACGTTGAAGCCCGTGCCGTCCGGCGTCTGGCCGCAGCCGTCGTCGAACGTGTGGAAGAAGCCGTAGCCCACGCACGAGGTCTGCAGGCGGTAGATGGCCGCGATGTCCGCGTAGCCCTCGCTGGAGCTGCTCAGCGAGCCGTTCGAGTCGAAGTTGTCGATGCCGTGGCCCCACTCGTGATCGAACACCGCGCCGATCTCACCGGTGTTCCGGCAGCCGCCGCCGCTCTTGTAGAAGTTGACCGAGGTGCCGTTCCAGAACGCGTTGCAGGTGCTGTTGATGTTGACGTTCGCGGGGAGCTTCTGCGTCAGCCACGTGTTGCTGGGCAGCCAGCCGCGGGCCTGCTCGGCCAGCTTGTTGGTCTCGTAGAAGCACGAGCGCGCCGCGGGGGTGTTGCCAGCGCCCTGCCCGCCGCTGGTGCAGTCGTGCTCGTCGTTGTTGCCACCCAGCTCCAGCGTGCCCGTGTCCGAGCTGAACGTCGGCGTGCCGCAGTTGTCGTTGATCTTCACGTACTTGCCGTCCAGCGTGGTGGTGACGGTGCCGGTGCCGGGGTAGTCGTAGATGCCGGCGCTATCCGCGAAGTCGTTCGGCGCGGCCAGGCCCGTGTTCGCCCACGGCATGGGCGACTCCGGCTGCATGGTGCCGCACGTCGCGTCCGAGTTGCAGATGCCGATGTTCGTCGTCGGGTAGATGCCGCCCTTGATCTTCGCGTCGAAGTAGTGGTTGTCGTCCGCCATCTCCAGGACCTCGCCGCTCACCGCGTCGACGGACACCTTCCACCGCTCGTCCTCACCCTTGCGCTGAAAGCCGTACGTCCACACCAGCCGGTGCTCGTAGCCATTGCCGAAGGTGCCGATGAACGTCTGCCCGGCCTGCGTGTCCGGCGCCGTCATCGGGAGGAGCTCCAGCTGCGGCTGCTGCCAGAGGGAGCTCGGGGACTCGTACACGCCCAGGTAGTCGCCCGCGAGCGCCATCGCCTCGTCCGCCGACACGACCGCCTTCAGCGTGCCCTCGATGTTGGCCCAGGACTCGGTGCCCAGCAGGACCAGGTTGCCGTGGTTGATGACGGCCGCCAGCTTCGCGTGCCGCACGGCCACGCCGTCCACCGTCTGCGGGATGTGGACGTTCCACAGGTGCTCGGCGACCTGCGTCACCCGGGCCTCGCCCATCTGCTGCACGTTCACGCCCAGCGCGGCCTGGTTGTCCGTGACGAACTGGACGATCAGGTCCCCGACGACCTTCGGCGTCACCGCGCTCACGTCCTGCCCGAGCTGCTTGCTCAGGCTGCCAAGCGTCACGGTGTTCTTGAAGCCCTTGCCCGGGATCATCGGGATGACGCCCTGGACGGAGGTGGCCGCGCCGGTGCGCATGTCCACGTAGACGTTGAACTCGTCCCCGTTGCGCGCGAAGAAGTCGTTCCACGCGCTGGTGTTCAGCGAAGGCATCTTCGCCTGAGCCTCCGTGAGCGGGACGCTGGACATGGGGAGGTACAGCTCAGGCTTGAAGAACGACTTGCTGGCGAGCGAAGTCGGTCCGGGCTTCGGGGGAACGATCGCCCAGCTCGCCGCTGCCAGCAGCAGCGTGAGACAGGCGGTCAACTTCATGGCGTGGCGCATTACAGCTCTCCTGGTGGGGGACTACAGGACATGGGATCAGAAGCGATCCCAAGTGGGTCAAGCGCTGGATGGAGGGGAAAGAAAGCCGCCAGCAAGCGTGAGACTGAGTAAGACCTCTAAACCAGACTCCTATTAGATACAAGAACGGGGGGCATGAGCCATAGGGCCCTGCCTCCAGAGGGGTTCCCCGGAGAGCATCCATCCGCGTTCTTGCCTTCTGAGAGGATGCGACTGGCTTCCCGATGCAACCGGGTTTCAGCTCGCAAGCTTGCTGAAGGACTGCGCTTTGGAGGCGCCAGCGGGTGGCCGGTCCGCGCTGGCGCTCGGGGCGCCGTGTACTCCAGTGTAGAGGAGATCGCTCAGCGGGAGAACAGCTCCACTGGAAGCACCCTCGGCCCGCGCACGGACAGGGAGTGGTTCCACGTCACCGGCCCGCGCGGGGCGATGCGGCCGAAGCGCGCCAGGAGCACCTCCAGGCCCAGGCGGGCCTCCAGCCGGGCCACGGGCGCTCCCAGGCAGAAGTGGACGCCATGCCCGAAGGGCAGGTTGTGGGTGCCCTGGCGGTCGATGTCGAACCGGTCCGCCTCCGGGAAGCGCCCCTCATCCCGGTTGGCCGAGCCCAGCAGCACCAGCACCCAGGCGCCCGCGGGCAGCCGCACCCCGCTCAGCTCCGTCTCCTGCGTGCTCACGCGCATGATGCCGTGGACGGGCGGCTCGTAGCGCAGCACCTCCTCCACCAGCCTGGGCATGAGCGAGGGCTCCGCGCGCACGCGGGTGAGCACCTCCGGGTGCTCCATCAGCAGCCGCGCGGCGTGGTTGAGCAGGTGGATGGTCGTCTCCATCCCGGCGATGAGCAGCATCAGCAGGAAGCTCACCAGCTCCGCGTCCGTCAGCGCCTCGCCGTCCACGCGGGCCGCGAGCAGCTCGCTCACCATGTCGTCACCGGGCGCGCGGCGGCGGTGCGCGAGCACCTCGGAGACGTAGCCCCGCGCCTCCCGCACTGTAGCGCGGATCTCGTCCATGCGCTGGGTGTCCCCCGGCCCGACGGAGGAGGTGCTCGTCAGATCATCGGCCCAGCGCGGCAGGCGCGGCAGCAGCGAGGTGTCCAGCCCCAGCAGCTCGCTGATGACGCTGGCGGCCAGCGGCCGGGAGAAGGACTCGATGAAGTCCACCGTCTGTCCGGTGGGCAGGCGAGCGACCAGCGTCTCCGCGCGCCGCCGCACCCAGGGCTCCAGGCGGTTGAGCACGGGGGCGCTGAACGCGCGGTTGACGAGCGCCCGCAGCCGCCCGTGGGAGGGCGGATCCTGGACGATCATCGCGTACGCGAACGGGGCATCCTCCAGCCACGGCGGGCAGGTGGCCCTGCGCATGCCCTCGGAGGAGAAGAGCTGGGGGTTCTTGAGGACGGTGGTGACGTCGTCGTAGCGCGTGACGGCCCAGAAGCCACCGGGATCCACCTGGCAGACGGGCGTCGTGCGCCGAAGCTCCGCGTAGTGAGGGTACGGGTTGCCCCGCACCTCGGGAGCCAACAGGTTCAGCCGTGGGCTCATGGCGTCCTTGTTCTTTCGAGAGGGAGTCGGCAGGCTAACGCACCCCGAGTGTACCTCGGCAAGCCTCCTGTGCCTGTTGAGCTGCCGCGCGCCCGAGGGGAGCGGTACAGTCGCGCCTCCTCTCCTCGGGAGGGCGTACCGTCCGGATGGCGATCCCCGCCCACATCTTCCAGGCCGTCCGAGGTGAGCTCTTCAAGGCGCTGACGGAGACAGCCACCGCGGCCTCCCCTGGCCCGGCCACCCAGCGGCTGCTGGACCGACTGCGCCAGGGAGAGATCAACGAGCACCTGCTCGGGCACATCTTCGAGGAGTCCCTCTCCCACGAGGGCTCTCGGCTGACCGCGCGACGGCGGCACGGCGTCTACTACACGTCGCGGCTCCTCGCGGACTCCCTCGCCAGCAGCGCCTTGCGGGCTTGTCTGGACGAGGCGGGAGGCTCCTCGAAGGAGGAGCGGCGTGCACACCTCGCGCGGCTCAGGGTCGTGGATCTCTCCTGTGGCGCTGGGGCCTTCCTCGCGTCTGCGTACCACGTGCTGCTCCAGGAGTACCGCGGCGCTCAGGACACTCGCGCCGAGCCGCCCCGGCACGAAGCGCGCGGCAGCGACGCCACCCTGCTGCGCTCCTGCCTGTATGGCTGCGATCTGCTCCCGCGAGCGCTCGAGATCGCGGGGCTCGCGCTCTGGCTGCGCGCGGCGCGCGAGGGCGGGAGCGTGGCGGCCCCGGGGCAGAACCTCGTCCGGGCCAACAGCCTGGAAGTCCCCGCGCTCTTCGAGCGGATGCGCGTGGCCCCCGGCTCGTTCGATCTCGTGCTTGGGAATCCCCCCTGGGGCTCCGCGCTGAAGGAGAAGCGCCGACGCGACACCGCGCGCGCCCTGGGGCTCGATGCATCCCATCCCTGGGATAGCTGGGAGCTGTTCGTCGCGCTGGGCCTGTACGCACTCAGGCCAGGAGGGCGGCTCGCGCTCGTGCTGCCGGATACCTTCTTCTCTCCCGAAAAGGCGAAGCTCCGCGAGCTGCTGCTGCGAGAGACGACGCTGGAGAAGCTGCACAACCTGGGCCCGGACTGGTTCGGAACCCGGGTGCGCATGGGCACCCTCGTGGTGCAGGCGCGCAAGGCCCCCCCCGCGAGGCCCCATGACTTCGCCGCGCTCCTGCTGCACGGAGCCATGAGGCGCGCGGTCCTGCGAGGCGAGGTGCCACTGCCTCAGGCGGAGGCGCGCTTCACGAGGCGAGTGCCTCAAGAGCGCTCGCTCGACTCACCCCGCTACGACATCGAGCTGTTCCGCGGTCGTGAGGACGACAGGGTGATGGCCACCATGGCCAGCAACAGCGAGCACCTGGAAACGGTGTGCGAGCGCGGGCGCGGGGAGGAGATGTCCAAGTCCGGCCTGCTGTGGCGCTGTCCAGGCTGTCGGGCCGTGACGCCACCGGGCGAGAAGCGCAAGGGAGGTGGCTATCGCGCCAAGCCGTGTCCTCGGTGCGGACGAAGCCTGGCCGAGTCCACCGCCCATCCCTTCTACCTCGTGGAGGAGGGAGCGCCGCGCGCACGCGAGGAGCTCCCCTTCGTGGACGGCGATGACCTCGTCGGGCGCTACACGCGGCTGCGGCCGACCCGGCGCTTCAAGCTCGGAGTCCCCGGCTGGAACTATAAGGAGGAGCGCCTCTACCAGGGCCCCAAGCTGCTGCTGCGACAAGCGGGTGTCGGCGTGGCGGCGACGTGTGACTTCACGGACGCGCGCTTTCCTCAGTCGGTGTACTTCTATCGCGTGAAGCCAGGGCGCGCCGAGGCCGGCCTCGCCCATGAGTTCGTGCTCGCGGCGCTGCTCTCACGCGCCATGGCCTTCTACGTGTTCAAGCGCTTCGGCGAAGTGGATCCGGCGAGGGCGATGGCCAAGCTGACGCATGAGCGGCTGGCGACGTTGCCCATCCCCAAGGTGGACCTCGAGAACGAGGAGGAGCGCGGAGCGCATGACGCCATCGTGGCGCACGTGCGCAGCCTGCTCTCCGGCGCGAGCCCCCTGGGAGGACCGGATGATCAGGCCATCGAGCTCCAGCTCCGAAGCCTCTGGCGGCTGTCCCCCGAGGACGGACGGCTCATCAACGAGGAGCTGCAGACCCTCCCCGAGGGCCAGATCCTCCAGCAGCTGTTCCCGAAAGCGGTGTAGGGGCAGGGCACTACACGGTGCGGAGCTTCCAGCGGCCCCGGCGGAAGAGCAGCAGGCTCACCACGGCGAGGAGGCAGTAGCTGACGGTGATGGAGAGGAACGCGCCCGTGGCGCCCAGCTCCAGCGGACTCGCCAGCACCCACGCCAGCGGCAGCTCCACCACCCAGAAGCAGCCGATGTTGACGAGCGTCGGCGTCGTCGTGTCCCCCGCGCCATTGAAGGACTGCTCCAGCACCATCCCGAAGGCATAGAAGAGGAAGCCGGCGCTGACGATGCGCAGGCACCTCACTCCGTGGGAGATCGACTCGGCGTCCTTCGTGAAGAGGCCGATGAGCGGCTCGGCCGCGAGGATGAAGATCAGCCCCACGGTGCCCAGGAAGAACATGTTGTAGCGAGCCGCGGTCCACACCGCCTGCTCGCCCCGCTCGGGCTTCCTGGCTCCCAGGCTCTGGCCCACCAGCGTCGCCGCCGCGTTGCCCAGCCCCCACGAGGGCAGCAGCGCGAACATGATGATGCGGATGGCGATGGTGTAGCCCGCGATGGCGGCGCTGCCGAAGGTGGAGACGATGCGCGCGAGCACCACCCAGCTCGAGGTGGACACGAAGACCTGGAACATGCCCAGGCCGGACAGCCTCAGCATGGTCAGCATCGTGCGCGGCTCCAGGCGCAGGTGCTCCAGCCGCACGCGCAAGTGGCCGTTGCCCCGCGCCAGCCGGTAGAGCTGGTACACCACCCCCATGGTGCGCCCGAACGCGGTGGCCACCCCCGCGCCCAGCACGCCCAGCTCCGGGAAGGGTCCCCACCCGAAGATGAGGAAGGGGGCGAGCGCGATGTTGATGAGGTTGGCCAGCCACAGCACGCGCATGGCGATGGCGGCATCCCCCGCGCCCCGAAAGATGGCGTTGATGAGGAACAGGAGGATGACGCTGATCATGCTGGCCAGCATCACCTGGGTGTAGGGCACGCCGTGCTCCAGCACCCAGGCAGAGGCGCCCATGAGCTCCAGCAGCGGCCGTGAGTACCAGGCGCCCGCCAGGGCGAGGGGCACGCCCAGCACGAGTCCGAGCCCGATGGCCTGGACGGCGGTGCGCGCGGCCTGCTCGGGATCCTTCTCGCCGGTGCGGCGCGCGACCATGGCGGCGGCGCCCATGCCCAGGCCCAGGGCCACCGCATAGAGGGAGGTGAGCAGGGCCTCGGTGAGGCCCACGGTGGCGATCGCGTCCGGCCCGAGCCGGCCGACGTAGAGCACGTCCACCACCGCGAAGACGGACTCCAGCACCGTCTCCAGCACCATGGGGACGGAGAGCAGGAAGATGGCCTCGCCGAGGGGCCCCTCGGTGAAGTCCTGGTTCGAACCGTGGAGGGACTCCTTCAGCGCGGCCCAGCGGCGCTGGGGCTCACGCCGGGGGCGCGCCTCCTGCTCGGAGGGCGGCTCAGCCTGCACAGGGGTGTCTCCGTGGTGAGCCTTCAGTCTCGGGTGCCCGCGAACGCGCTACTGGCTGCTGCTGGTCTCCTCCAAGTCACCGTGGATGAGCCAACGGCGCGCATCCGCCTCCTCCCAGAAGCGGCGGAGGATCTTCTCCATCCCGCTCTCGCGCGCCACGCGGTTCATCTGCAGGGCGACGATCTGGCTCTCCACCAGCTCAGCCACCCGCTTCATGCCGTTGCGGAGCCCGAACGCCTGGATCTCCCGGATGACCTCCGTCACCTCGGGTGAGGCCGGCTTATAGGTGCGCAGGTCGGCCTTCACCTTGAACTCGCGGCCCATGAAGCTCAGCATCACCGCCCTGAGCTCCTTGACGAACCGCTGCATCTCCTCGACTCGGATGTAGCCGTCGATGACGAACTCGATGATGGCGTTCGCCTTGTCGGTCTGGATCTGGTACACCGCAGTCCCTCGCAGCCTTCAACCGCTTCGAAGCGGTGCTTATGGATCATGAGCGACACCTTTGTCAAAAGATAGGGTGCTCATGTAGGGGCGGCGGCTCAGGCCCCGTCAAGCTGTTCCAGGAGCAGCTCAAACCCTCGAAGACAGGCGCCTTGACGCACCGCCTCCCTGTCCCCGGGGAAGAGCTGGCGCTCGACCACCACCTGAGGGGCGCCCCTCCGGGCCACCGCGAGGAAGACGAGGCCCACGGGCTTCTGGGCGGTGCCTCCCCCCGGCCCGGCGATGCCCGTCTCGGCCAGCGCCAGCGCCACGGGGGCGCGGGCCAGCAGCCCCTCCGCCATGGCCCGCACCACCTCGGCGCTGACGGCGCCATGCGCCTGGAGCAGGGGCACGGGCACCCCCAGTAGCTCCACCTTCGCCTCGTTGGAGTAGGGCACCAGCCCCCGCTCCACGACGGCCGAGGAGCCCGGCACCCCCGTCAGGCTGGCGGTGATGAGCCCTCCGGTGCACGCCTCCGCCACGGCCACCCGCACGCCCGCGGCGCGGCAACGCTCCAGCACGGCCCGCGCCTTCTCCTCCAGCATCCGCGCGCCGCTCATCATACGGCCGGGCGCCGCCCCCAGGTGGCCACCATCGCGGGACCGAAGAGCCAGCTGGAAGAGTCTCGCATCAGCGTGATGGCCTCGGCCAGCTCGTGCCGGGTGAGCAGCCCGTGGGCCTCCATCTGCGGCAGGAGCGCCTCCGCCGTGAGCCGCCAGAACTCGGCCGCGGGCGAGCCGCCGTTGAAGAGGGGCATATCCACGTCGGTGCCCACCTGCTGCAGCCCGTGCTGCTGCATCAGCATGGGCACCTTGCGGGCCCACCCCGAGTCCATGCCCCGGCGGTGCCCCGTCTCTCTCATGGCCTTCCAGAAGCGGGGATAGATCGCAGGCACCCCATTCTCGATGAGCGTGGGGAAGAGCTCGTGCTCCTCCACCAGCAACCACCCGCCGGGCTTGAGCGAAGTCATCAGCCACTCCAGCACCTGCTCGCGCTGCGGCAGGTGCATCAGCACCAGCCGGGCGTGGACGAGATCAAAGGCCTGCTCGGGAGGCCGCTCGCGGGTGATGTCCTGCTGGCGCACAGCCAGGTTCGGCTCGGCCTTGTCATCCAGGAAGCGAGGATCCAGGTCCACCGCCAGCACGCGCCCCTGGGGGCCCACCTGCTGGCTCAGCCAGAGGGCGATGGAGCCGCTGCCGAAGCCCACCTCGAAGCAGCTCCAGCCCTCGCGCAGGCCCAGCGCCTGAACGCGCCGATGGGTGGCTGGATCCGCATGGTCCGCCAGCCGATCCAGGCGCTGGCGCATGTCCTGCCTGGCAAAAAGGTAGGCGTCCGCAGTCTTCCGGGGTTCCTCGTGTGACATGAGCCTCCTCGTCGAGATGAGAATGGGGTGCTGCCCGGTACGGCCCCCCTGCTCGCCATGGCTCGAACGCACGCCCGCCATCAGCCACGGCTTGCTCCAAGCGCTCGAAGCAGTGTCGTCACCAGCAGTCCTCTGACGAGGCTTTGCTCACGTACCACTCCCGGCAGCTTAGGCCACCAACCGGCCGGGTTGTCAAAGCCACCGACCCCACGGTCCGCGGCGCTCAGCGCGGCAGTGGCATGACTTGCGCCAGGACTGCGAGACTCACTCCCAGAACCCGCTCCGCGCCGCGCGCCGCACCGCTGGCGCTCACGAGGCCACACATGCTCCGCTTCCTGACGCTCTCTTCACTCCTGTGGTTGCTCGGCTGTGGCGGAGAGAGCTCCTCGGGAGATCCGACGCAGGTCACCTATGCGCCAGCGCTCGGCGTGGACCTGGCCGCCATGGAGCGCCGCGAGAGCGGGCTCTACGTGGGGGACCTCCAGGTGGGCACTGGCGATCAGGCCACCCTGGGGCGACAGGTCACGGTGCACTACACGGGGTGGCTGCCGGACGGGACGCAGTTCGACAGCAGCCGCGCTCGCGAGCCGTTCTCCTTCACCCCGGGCCAGCAGCGGGTCATCGACGGCTGGGAGGAGGGCATCGTCGGCATGAAGGTAGGGGGGCTGCGCAAGCTCGTCATCCCCTCCACGCTGGGCTACGGCGCGCAGGGCCGCGGCCAGATCCCTCCCAACTCGGTGCTCATCTTCGATGTGGAGCTGGTATCCATCCCCTGAGTTCTCGCCTGAGCTTTCATTCGGCCCGCCTCCCGCACTGGCAGGCAATCTGCCCGTTCATCCCCTGGACAGGGGGCTTCCCGGCGGGGATGGTTCCGCGCTCACCCGCCGTTCGGAAGCCAGCCGCATGTTGGTTGAAATGTGCGCCAGTTACAGGAATCCCCTCCAACTCCTGGAGGGTTGACCAGTACGCTGTGGAGCTGTCGAGCCCCTGCCCTGAGGGCTGATAGCGATATGGTGCAGGGCGTCGCAGTCGGAAGGTCAGGTAGGCCGTTTGATTCGCCCTGAGTGCTTGTTCGAGTCCATGAGGTGGATGTCCCGGCCCAGCGCACCCCGGCCCCGCCTTGCGGGGAGCTCCCAGCCTCCCCCTCCGTCGAGGCGTGAGAGCGACGGCGAGCCTCAGCGACTCACCGTCGCCGGAGGAGCCACCGAGCCGAGCGTCCTGCTGGTGGACGACAACCCGGCCAACCTCATCGCCCTGGAGGCCATCCTCGTGCCGCTGCAGGTGCGGCTCATCAAGGCCTCCTCGGGCGAGCAGGCGCTCAGGCTCCTGCTCTCCGAGGAGTTCGCCGTCATCCTCCTGGATGTGCAGATGGTGGGCCTGGACGGCTATGAGACGGCCGCCCTCATCAAGCAGCGCGAGCGCACCCGCAACATCCCCATCATCTTCCTCACCGCCTATGGCAGCAACGAGGCGGACGTGAAGGCGGGCTACGCGCACGGCGCGGTGGACTACCTGCAGAAGCCCTACTCGCCGGACGTGCTGCGCTCGAAGGTGGCCGTCTTCATCGAGCTCTTCCGCGCACAGCAGCAGGTGCGGCACCAGGCGGAGCTGCTGCGCCAGCAGGAGGCCGCCGCGCGCCAGGCCGCGCACCGGGCCGCCGCCTACATCGCCCAGCTCCAGGAGCTCACCTCCCGGCTGGCGGAGGCCACCTCCGTGGAGCAGGTGATGCGCGCGCTCTTCGAGGAGGGGCTCGTCACGCTGGGGGCCCACGCGGGCTCGCTCTGTCTCCTGGACGCGACCGGACAGGTGCTCGAGGTAGTGCAGGCCGTGGGGTACCCGGAGGAGGTGCTGGCCCGCTGGCTGCGGATGCCGCTCTCCAGCCCCGTGCCCCTGGCGGACGCAGTCCGTGAGGGGCGGCCCCAGTGGCTGTCCTCTCGCGCGGAATGGCTGGCCCGCTACCCCCATATAACCCCCTCGAGCTCCAGCCGTGCCGCCGCCGCCCTGCCCCTGCTGGTCAAGGGGCGCGTGCTGGGCGCCATCGGGCTCTCCTTCCTGAACGAGCGCGGCTTCAGCGAGGACGACCGGACCTTCTTCACCGCGGTCGGCCATGCCTGCGCGCAGGCCATTGACCGCGCCCAGCTCTACGAAGAGGAGCGCCTGGCCAATGAGCGGGTGAGGACCGCCGCCGCGCGCCTCCAGGTGCTGGCCGAGGCCACCGACGCCTTCGGCGCGGCCAACCGCGATCTGCCCGCGCTGTTCGAGGCCATCTCCGCCCAGGTGGTGCGGCACGTAGGAGACGCGAGCCTCCTCAGCCTGCTGTCCGCGGACGGCCACCAGCTGGAGCCGGCCTCCCTGCGCCACGTGGACCCGACCCTCCAGGAGCACTCGCTCCGGCTGCTCGCCGCCGCCCCGGTGCGGCTCGGAGAGGGGCTCACGGGCAGGGTCGCGCAGACCGGCCAGGCGCTGTTCCTCCCGGTCATCTCCCGGGAGGAGCTCCACGCCGAGCTCAACCCCGAGTACCGCGCCGCGTTCGATGAGCACCCCATCCACTCCTGCATCGTCGTGCCGCTGCGGGCGCAAGGGCGCGTCATCGGCACGCTGATCACCGCGCGCTACTCCCCGGGCCGGCCCTTCACGCGGGAGGATCAGCGGCTGCTGGAGGAGCTGGCCAACAAGGCGGCGCTCTCCATCGAGAACGCCCGCTTCTTCCAGCAGCAGCAGCGCGATCAGGAGGAGCTGCGCCGCCGGACCGAGTTCGAGCAGCAGCTCATCGGCATCGTGTCCCATGATCTCCGCAACCCGCTGGGGGCCATCACCATGGCGGCGGGGCTGCTCCAGGCCAGCCCGGGGCTGAACGAGCGGCAGCTCAAGGCGGCCTCCCGCATCGCCTCGTCATGCGAGCGGGCCACGCGCCTGATCCGAGACTTCCTGGACTTCACCCAGGCGCGCCTGGGCAGCGGCCTCCCCCTGAAGCGGCGCCCCATGGATCTGCACGAGGTGACGCGCCACGTGGTGGACGAGGTGCTGCAGGCGCACCCGGACCGCCAGGTGCTGGTGGAGACGAGCGGAGACGGACAGGGCGAGTGGGATCCTGATCGCATCGCCCAGGTGCTCACCAACCTGGTGGGCAATGCGCTGGCCTACAGCCCGCAGGGCACCCGGGTGAGCGTGAAGACGCACAGCGAGCCGGGGAGCACGCTGCTGTCGGTCCACAACCACGGGACGCCCATCTCCCCCGAGCTGCTCCCCCGCCTCTTCGAGCCGCTCACCCGCGGCGCGCCCACCAGCGGGCAGCACAGCCGCAGCATCGGCCTGGGCCTCTACATCGTCCGGGAGATCGTCCGAGGCCACGGCGGGGGCGTGGATGTGACTTCCAGCCAGGAGACAGGCACCACCTTCACCGTGCGGCTGCCTCGGATCTGACCTGACGGCTTGGAGATCGCGGCCCGACCTGTCAGGTCTCCCCTACATGCACGCCGCGCGCGGGCGCCACGCCTGGCGTCCTGGCGCAACCAGTTGTCGGCTGGACAGAAGCATGGCGTGGTCCGGTAACCTTTCAATCCGTCGGCAATTCGCCACCCCGAATCCGCCCACCTTGGAGGGGAAGGATGAACAGGCTCACCCTGGTCACGGGACAGCAGGACAAGTCTTTCTTCACCTACGCCCGTGTGCTGGCGACGCAGATCCTCTACCTCACGCCCGTCTTCTGGCTGCTGGAGCTGACGCAGAACCAGCTCTTCCGCATCGTCCAGGGTGAGTGGGGGTGGATCTACCCGTCCTCGCCGTATCAGTGGTTCTCGTTCGCCAGCCTGCTGGTGTGGGCGCTGGGCATCGGGGTGATGTGGACGCTGCACTACTACTGGTTCTACCCGAGGCGGGTGGCGGTGTGGCGGCGCGTGGCCTACGGCACCATCGCCGCGTGGGGCATCGAGTGGGCGGGTGGCTTCGTGCACGACAAGCTGCTGGGCACCCCGCTGCAGGTGTGGCCGGGCTCGCCGCTGGTCTACGTGAGCTTCGGCGCCATCTTCTTCTGGATGAGCAACATCATCATCTACCACCTGCTCACCGTGAGCACGGTGGACCTGACGCCGGACTACGACGCGCCAGAGGATGCCCGAAACTTCCCGGCGTCCGCGGACACCTGACAGGTGTCATGGGCTCTCCCCGCCGGCCGAGCCCTTCCTGAGGTCCCTCTCCTTCGACTCGCAGCCCAGGAGCAGCGCATGATCGCCACGCCTCTCGAGCAGACTCGGCGCAAGGAGCCCGTGGCCTTCGACCAGCTGATGGAAGGCCTCCTGCTCCACGCCATGAAGGGGCGGCTCGACGAGGGGGCCCAGCGCCGGCTGCGCGGCCTGGGCGTGGACCTGGAGCGGCCCCTGCTCAGCGCCTACCCGCTGATGACACTGCTGGAGACGCTCCGGCTCTGCTCGGACGTGCTCCACCCGGAGCTGCCGCGCGAGGAGGCCCGGTACCGGCTGGGAGCCCGGACGCTCGAGGGCTTCGGCGCCACCGGCATGGGCAAGGCGCTGTTCGGGATGGCGCGCCTGTGGGGCTCCCGGCGGATGCTGAGCCACATGACGCGCGTCTTCCAGACGGGCGTCAACTACGCGCGGGCCCGCTCGCGAGAGCTGCCGGGCGGGGACGTGGAGGTGACGGTGGAGGTACTGCCGGAGTTCCGCGCCGCGATCAGCCCCCGGCCCGGGCTGGATCCCCACTTCGTGCGCGGCATCATCGCGCAGCTGATGGAGGTGTGCGGGGACTCCATCCCGGTCAGCCTCGTGCTCCCGGCGGATCCGACCGGGCTCAGCTTCACGTACCGCGTGCCGCTCTCCCAGGCGCAGGCCCGGCCAGCGGCGCCGGTGCCCCCAGCCCGCGCGCAGTGAGCCGCGGCTCGGGAGCGCCACGGCGGGGTGGAGCGGGTAGGCTCACCGCCCCATGACGACCTCCGACACGCCTCCGGCGCTCCCCGCGGGGTACGACGACGACGATTCCTTCGCAGGAGCTCCGTGCCTCCTCCAGGTGTTCCTGGAGCACGCCCGGAGCACGCCGGAGCGGCTCGCCCTGATCTGCGGTGAGGAGCGCTACACCTACGGCGAGCTCGCCCGCCGCGTCACCGCCTTCGCCCAGGCGCTCCTGCGCCGCCGCCTCCTGGACATGGGCGAGCGGGTCGCCCTCTTCCTGGAGAACAGCCCCGAGTTCGTCATCGCCTACCTTGGCGTGCAGTACGCCCACGGCGTCGTGGTGCTCGTCAACACGCAGTACCGGCAGACGGAGCTGGATCACCTCCTCACGGACTCCGGGGCCCGCGCCTGCGTCACCGGGGCCGCTGGCGCCGCGGAGCTGGCCCCGCTGCTGCCCGGGCTCCCCGCGCTGAAGTGGCTCATCCCCGTGGAGCCGCTGAGCACCCCGCTCCCGCCGTCCCTCACCCTGCTGCCCTTCGACCAGCTGCTCGCGGAGCCCATCGACGCGCAGCGCCCCATGTCGGTGCCCGGGCACATCAACCTCGCGGTGCTCGGCTACACCTCCGGCACCACCGGGCGCTCCAAGGGCGCCATGCTGCGGCAGAGCAACCTGCTCGCCAACATCCGCGCCGTCACCGAGGCCTGGCGGTGGACGGCCGAGGACCGGCTGCTGCTCGCCCTGCCCTTGTTCCACGCCCACGGGCTCATGGTGGGTCTGCACGGCACGCTCTACACCGGCGCCAGCGTGGACCTGCGCCGCCGCTTCGTGGCCTCGGAGGTGCTGGAGGCCCTGCGCGCCGATCCGGCCATCACGATGTTCTTCGGCGTGCCCACCATGTACGGGCGCCTGCTGGAGGAGGCCCGGCGCACCGGCCTGCGGCCCCGTCCCCTGCGGCTGATGGTCTCCGGCTCCGCGCCGCTCAGCGCTCAGCTCTTCCACGAGATCGAAGCCGAGCTCGGCCAGCGCATCCTCGAGCGCTACGGGATGACCGAGACGATCATGAACACCACCAACCCCTACGACGGCGAGCGGCGCCCGGGCACCGTGGGCATGCCCTTCCCCGGCCAGGAGGCGCGCGTGGTGGACGTGCGCACGCGCAAGCCGGTGCCGGACGGGGAGACGGGCGAGCTCGAGGTCCGTGGCCCGCACGTCTTCGCCGGCTACTGGGGGCGGGAGGAGGCCACGCGGGAGTCGTTCGATCCGGACGGGTGGTGGTTCCGCACGGGGGATCTGGGCCTCCGGGACTCGGACGGCTACTTCCACATCACCGGCCGCGCGCGCGAGCTCATCATCAGCGGCGGCTTCAAC
>JAFGNZ010000336.1 GCA_016926755.1 Myxococcaceae bacterium
CCTGGACTGCTTCTGCACCGGCAACAACTGGTGCTACATCGCCTCGCACAGCGCGGGGAACCTGCAGATCGGCTACGCGCTGGCGCTCTACGGCGGCTCGGCGCGCTACAAGAAGAACGCCACCCCCAACTCCAGCGGCGTGTGCGGCAACACGGACGGCACCACGCAGACGGGCTGGAACATCAAGTGGGTGGACGTAGCCTCGGGCGCGGGCGGCGGCAGCGAGCTGGCGGACATGGGCGAGTGGGCCACGAGCGATGCCATCGTGGGCGACCTGGTCACCACCACGGCGCGCGCCCTCTACAACCACAACACCACGCGCTCAGTGTGGTTCTACATGTTCGCGGGCGCCAAGGGCACGGTCTACTCCGGCATCCTCCCCGGGCAGGATGACGAGGCGGTGGCCTACCACTCCACGGGCGGCGTCTCGGGCACCTCCGGTGGCTCCTACTGCAACCCCGGCGACTGGTTCTGCGGCGGCACGCTCACCACCGGCACCGCCGCGTGCAGCAACGGCCGCGCCAAGTGGAGCTATCACACGGTGCAGCTGCGCGATGACGGCGAGTCGTACAACCACTACGGCAACGGTAACTGGGAGAACATCGTCGGCAAGGTGCGCGAGGACGTCGTCACCTACGCGAAGTGATCGGCGCTACGGCGTAGAGTCAGCGCTGCGGCTGGAAGGAAGTCCCTCGGGTGTCCTGGCGCCGCGCCAGGGCACGCGCGGCGAGGGCCGCCACCACCCCCCGATCAGGAACGCCCCGAGCCTGACGAGGACGACGGGCACCATCGCCGCCACCGCGCCCCCGCGCGATGAGCGGCTGAGCTGCGAGACGACCTGGCACAGAACCGCGAAAGCGATACGCCACACCCGCTCCCCCACCAGGAACACCCCACGGGAGGATACGGGTGCACACCCGCCACGAGAACTGGAGGGCGGAACAGTCCAAGCATCAGGCAGGCGGCTTGTCCGTCAGGAACAGGCCCCGCCCATGAGCAGCATCACGGCTCGAGCGGCACGGCGGCTCCGAGCGGGTGAAATGCTACGTTCGCGAGCCTATGAGCGACCACCATGGACGCCGGAGATGGCTGCTGGCGTGCGTTGCGCTGGCGGCATGCGCGACAATCCCATCCCCTGGGAGCGAAAGCACAGGCCGCGAAGCGACGGCCGAGGCGATCTCGTTCGAGGAGGCGTGCGAGGAAGAGGGCAACCTGTTCGCGCTCTGCGACGCCGAGCAGTGCGGGCTCTACCGCTGTACAGAGGTAGCCGAGTACCTGACTGCAGCGCAGGTGGTGCCCGCGCGGCTGAACCTGGGGACGCTACCAGGAGGTCCAGGAGCACAAAGATACTGGGGGAGCGCGCAGCCGCTCCCATGGAAATCGCGGCCGGTGTTCATCATCCCGTGGGGCCCGCGGCCGCCGCTGCTGCCAAGCCAGCAGCAACAACTGGCCGAAGAGGAGGAGCGGCGGAAAAGGCCTCACGAGAAGCACCACATCTTCCCACGAGCGTTCAAGTTGTGGTTCACCAGACAGGGTGTCGACATCGAGAAGTTCACGATGCTGCTGGAGGTAGAGAAGCACCGGAGCATCCACCGCGGTGAGAGGGGCGGCCCATGGAACGCAGCGTGGGATCGGTTCATCCAAGAGAACCCCCGCGCAACGAAGGAAGAGATCTACCGGCACGCCGGCCAGCTCATCTACGAGTTCGAGCTGTTGGGGCCAGTGGTGCCGTATTGGCGCCAACCGATTCGGCCGATGCCGCCAGGGTATTGAGGTGTCATGAGCTTCTACTGGCTGCGTGCCGTCCCCAACCCACGCTTCTCAGGCACGCACACCTATGGGAACAAATGGGGCCTCCCCGGTGTGCACTGCCCGGTCTGCGATGCCACTTGGGCCACGGCTGCCGATGTCTACCCCTCGGTGGACTTGTCCCACCTGCCGGCCCAGGAGCAGAAGAAGTATCTGCCTCGACTGGAGGAGGACTATGCGGAGTTCGAACGGCTGCGCGAGCAGGTGCGCCCGCTGGTGCCTTCAGGAGTCCACCTCTGGCCAGGAACCCAGTTCGGCCCCATGACTGGCTCCGCCCAGGGAGAGTTCGGCCCGCTGGTCCTGGCTCACGCGTGGACACTGCTGATGAGACGCGAGCCCTTGGAGCGCTTGCAGGCCGAGGGGCTGCGAGGACTCAAGGGTTGCCGCACGGAGCTGCGCTTCCGCAAGAAGAACCCACCCGAGTTGCTGGAGATGGAGCTGCTGCCACGGGGACAACTCCACCCAGCGTGCCTGCCGGAACGTCCCCCCCCATGCCCAAAGTGTGAACGAGACGGCTTCAAACGCCCGGACGAACCCATCCTCGACGCGGCCACGCTGCCAGAAGACCTGGACCTGTTCCGGCTGGCCGGCTTTGAGACGATGATCATTGGCACCGAGCGCTTCGTGGAGGCGGTGCGGCGGCTGGGCTACGAGCAGGACATCGCATTTCGCGAGCTGCCCGTGCGCGGCCAGTAGCTCTGCCCCGCTCAGAAGCGGAAGCCCGCCACCTGCTCCGCGTACTCGCCGCCGCGCTGCTCGGCGAAGTAGTCCAGCGTCAGCATTACCGCGCTCTGGAAGGCGAGCCCCGCGCCCAGCCCGGTGACGAAGTCCTTGTCCAGCGCGTGCCCCGCTCCCGCCGTGGCCAGTCCCGCCCCCAGCAGGGAGAGCTCCGTCCAGCGGTAGATGACGAAGTTGTCGTTGACCACCTTCATCCGCGCGGACTCCTCGGACACGTAGCGCGCGGGAGCCGAGAGGATCAGCTGGCGGAGCTGGCTCTTCTGCTCCTCCGTACGCCACCAGACGGTGCCCCCCACCACGAGTTGGATGAGCCCCACGCCCATCAGTGGCAGGCTGGCCCCCTTCAAGAAGTCCCGGTCCGAAGCGGCCAACGCCGTGGCGCCGCCGGCAATCGAGAGCAAGCCCATCCCGACGAACAGCCTGCTCTCCGCCCGCTCCGCGTCCAGGTAGTCCTCCATCCGCGCCACCATCAGCGCCGAGGAGTCTGGCGACGCCGCGGGCGCCTCCGCTTGCGACAGAACGAGCCGAGGAGTCTCCTGGACCAGCCTCAGCGGCGCATCCGCGGGCATCGCCCCCAGACATAGCCCCACCACGAGCACGGCGCTCATGGCTTCTCCCCCACGACCCGCACCTGCTCCAGATAGATGTCGCCGCGCCTCTCCGCGAAGAGGTCCGCGACCAGCATCAGCGACGACTGCACCACCAGCCCCACGCCCACCGCGTACAGCGTCTCCTTCTGGCGGAACACATAGGTGAGCGCCACCCCCACGGCGAACAGCGCCAGCTCGATGACCTTGTAGAGGGCGAAGCTGCGCATCACCACCTCCATGCGCGCCACCTCCGCCGCCTGGTACGCCGCGGGATCGCTGGCCAGCTGCGCCGTCAGCGCCGCCACCTGCCCATCCGTCCGCAGGAACACCGTGCCCCCCACCACGAGCTGGATGAGCGCCACGCCGATGAGCGGATACGCCATGCCCCGGTACCCGGAGCCCGTCCGCCACAGCCACACCGACACCGCGATCGCCACCACTCCCACCCCGACGAACAACGCGCTCTCCACCTTCTCCTCGGTGAAATAGCGCAGCAGCTGGCTCTGCATGCTCATGGCAACCCCTCCCGGCAGCGCAATGACCTCGGGTCATTTAATAAATGACCTCGGGACATTTGTCAAAGGGGCGCGTCGCTGCGCGGGGCCCTGCGCGCCTGGCCTTCACGGGCAATGAATGGTTCAACCCTGAACAGGCCCCTATACTCGGCGCCGGCCATGTCCGAGCCCTCTACCGCTACGACGACCCCGACCCGCCGAGGCCTTCTTGGCGCCCTGACCGTGCTGCTCGGGGGTGCCATCGCGGCGCTCGCGTCCGTGCCCGTGCTGGGCAGCCTCTTCTCTCCCCTGCGCGCCCAGCCGCGCACCGGCTCGGGCGACGCCCCCATCCCCGTGGGCAACGTCTCCGAGTTCCCCGTGGGCGTCCCGCGCCGCGTGGAGCTGATCCGCTCCGTCACGGATGCCTGGAGCCGCTCCGAGGCGACCACCGTGGGCGCCGCCTGGGTGACGCGCCACGCGGACGGCAGCTTCACCGCCCTGTCCACCATCTGCCCCCACCTGGGCTGTGGCGTGAACATGGACAAGCAGCGCGGCCTCTTCGCCTGCCCGTGCCACACCTCCGCCTTCGCGATGGACGGGAAGTTCCTGGAGGGGCCCGCTCCCCGCGGCATGGATCCGCTGCGCGTGGAGGTGCGCGGGAAGGAAGTGCTCGTCCACTACCAGCGCTTCAAGCAGGGCGTCCCGGGCATGGAGGAGGTGTGAGCTCCTCCATGCTCAAACGCCTGGGCGACTGGCTGGACTCCCGGACAGGCCACCGGGCCCTGCTGCACGTGGCGCTGCAGGAGAAGGTGCTGGGCGGCGCGAGCTGGCGCTACGTGTTCGGCTCCGCCGTCGTCGTCCTCATCCTGATGCAGGCGGCCACCGGCGTCGCGCTCGAGCTGTACTACAGCCCGTCCACCACGGACGCGTGGGCCTCGGTCAACTACATCGAGACGCAGGTGCTGCTGGGCTCGCTGCTGCGCGGCATGCACCACTGGGGCGCCTCCGCCATCGTCGTGCTGGTGGCGCTGCACCTGCTCCAGACGGCGTGGGCCGGCGCCTTCCGGGCCCCGCGCGAGATGAACTGGCTGGCCGGCTTCATCCTGCTCCAGCTCATCCTGGGCCTGGCCCTCACCGGCTACCTGCTGCCGTGGGACCAGAAGGGCTACTGGGCCACGCAGGTGGCCACCTCCATCGCCGGCACGCTGCCGCTCATCGGCCCCAAGCTGCAGACGTTCCTCCAGGGTGGCACCTCCTACGGCAACCTCACCCTCACCCGCTTCCACACCCTCCACGTCATCCTGCTGCCAGCGGCCCTCTTCTCCGTCATCGCCGCCCACATCGCCCTGTTCCGCAAGCACGGCGTCACCACGCCGGAGCTCCCCGCGGAGGAGCTGGAGCGCCGCGCCGAGCCCTTCTATCCACGGCAGCTGCTCTACGACACCGTCTTCTCCGCCGTAGGCGTGGGCGTGGTCTTCTATCTGGCGTGGCGCATGGGCGCGCCGCTCGAGGCCCCGGCGGATCCCTCCTCGCAGTACCTCGCCCGCCCGGAGTGGTACTTCCTCCCGCTCTTCCAGCTCCTCAAGTACTTCGAGGGCGGCGCCGAGCTGGTGGGCACCGTCATCCTCCCGGGCCTGGCCATGGGCTTCCTGGCCGGGCTGCCCTTCATCCACACCGCCCTCTCGCGCCGCGTGCCGCAGGCCCACCGGCTGCTGGCCATCGCCCTCCTCGTCGGCGTGATGGGCGTCGGCGGGCTCGGGGCGCTCGCGGTGAGGGCGGACCAGAGCGATCCGGCCGTCACCGCCCTGGCCGGCCGCGCGCACGAGGAGTCCGTCGAGGCCCGCCGGCTGGCCTCCCTGGGCGGCGTGCCCACCACCGGCCCGCTGGAGCTCTACCGGAACGATCCGCTCGTCTGGGGCCACCGCCTCGTCGTCACCCGGTGCCAGCGCTGCCACCAGCCCTGCGACACCACGCCCTACACGGGCAGCCCCTGCCTGGAGGGCTATGCCTCGCGCGCCTGGATCGCCCGCTTCCTGCGCGAACCGCGCGCGCCGCACTTCTACGGCAACACGAAGATCGACGACATGGAGGCGTACACCGGGCCCCAGGAGTCCCTGGATGCGCTCACCGAGTTCCTCTACTCGCAGGGCAGGCGGGCAGACGTGACGGTGGCGCTCGCCCAGAAGGGCCAGGCGCTGTTCGACTCCGAGGGCTGCGAGAGCTGCCACTCGCTGGATGGGGTGGGCAGCGGCGTGGCGCCGGACCTGAAGGGCTGGGGCTCGCGCGAGTGGACGGCCGCCTTCATCCGCGCCCCGGGTGCCACCCGCTTCTTCGGGGAGCTCAATGAGATGGAGGACTTTGACCACATCCAGCTACCCGAGGAAGAGCTGCAGGCGGTCAGCGCCTGGCTGCACTCCCAGGCCTCCCAGTCCTTGAAGTTTCACTAGCCAGCCCCGTCCCAGCCGGCGAGCCGTTCACCCGTAGAACCATTGGAGGCAGTGACCATGAAGATGCGGTTTGCCCTCGTGTTGGCCCTCTCCCTCTCGGCCAGCGCCTACGCCGAGGACTCGGCTGCTGTCTGGAAGGCCAAGTGCAAGAGCTGCCACGGGGAGGACGGCAAGGCCGAGACCAAGATGGGCAAGAAGGAGAAGATCTCCGACATCAGCACCGAGGCGTGGCAGGCCAAGCACTCGGACGATGACATCCTCAAGGTCATCACCGAGGGCTCCAAGGAGAACGCCAAGATGAAGCCGTTCAAGGAGAAGCTCACCCCCGAGCAGATCGACGGGCTGGTGAAGCACATCCGCTCCTTGAAGGCGAAGTAGGCGCCACGTGAATATCCATGGGGGCGGGCCGTCCCCCCTTCACGAAGCCCGCACGGAGCCGCCCCCATGAAGACCTTCACCGTCGCCCTGCTCTTCACCCTGTCCCTCTTCACCCTCTTCACCGCCGCCCGCGCGGACGCGCTCGGCCATCCCCGCATCGAGAAGGGGATGTCTCAGCCCCACCCGCTGGCCGAGGGGGATGACGACAAGGATGACGACAAGGACGACGAGGGGGATGAAGAGGACTACCGGGGCCTGAGCCAGCGCGCCGCCCTGGAGCTGGTGGATCCGGGCGGGCTGGACGACGTGCTGCGGCTGCGCATCGCGGCGCGGCACGGCCCCTGAGCAATCGGGCGGTCCGGGCCACTCGCTGGTACGATGGCGGAGCATGTGGCTCATCATGAACCCAGGGCTGCTCGATGAGCAGCAGCACCCGTTGCCCGAAGGGCACACGGCCATCGGCCGCACGGAGGAGAACTCCCTCCGGGTGCTCCACATGAGCCTGTCCCGCAAGCACGCGCGGCTCGAGCGTGAGGGCTCGCACGTGGTGCTCGTCGACCTGGGGAGCAAGAACGGGACGCTGGTCAACGGGATCCGCGTGGACCGCTTCGTGCTGCGCGACGGGGACTCCTTCCAGTGCGGGGACGTGCAATTCAAGCTCGTGTCCTCCCTGGAGGCGATGGAGCCCACGCACGTCCAGGGGCTGAAGACGCGCTTCTCGCCGCTCTCCATGGAGGAGATGCTGGAGCTGGACCGCGTGCCCGGGAGCGCCTCGGCGCTGAGGGTGCGCGAGGCGCGCGAGGCGGACGTCCGCTCCGCCGAGAAGCTGCGGGTGCTGCTCAAGGTGGGCCAGATGCTCGCCTCGCCCGGCCCCATTGATGGGCTGCTGGAGCGCGTGCTCCGCCTCGTCTTCCAGATCCTGGAGGTGGACCGGGTGGCCATCCTCATGGTGGATCCGACCACCGGGACGCTCCGCCCGCGGGTGGCGCGGCTCTCGACGGGCGAGCTGCCCTCCGGCTCCTTCTACAGCCAGCACGTGGTGGACTACGTGCGCAAGCGCAGCGTGGCGGCGCTCTTCGCGGACGCGCGGGAGGATCCCCGGCTGGATGGGGCCAACTCCGTGATGCTGCAGTCCATCCGCTCGGCCATGTGTGTGCCGCTCAAGCCGCAGGACGAGGTGCTGGGCGTGCTGTACGTGGACAACCTGGCCCAGGCCAACCGCTTCACCGAGGAGGACCTGGAGTTCCTCACGGCCTTCGGCAACCAGGCCGCCGTGGCGCTGGAGAACTCGCTGCTCTCGCAGCGGCTCGCGGAGGAGGCGGTGCTGCGCAATGCCTACCTGCGCTTCTTCCCGCCGGCGGTGCTCAAGAAGCTGCAGAGCGAGCGCAGGGCGCACCTGGACGTCGTCGAGACGGAGGTGACGATCCTCTTCTCGGACATCAGCGGCTTCACCTCGCTGTCCTCCACGCTGCACCCGCGGCAGGTGGTGGACCTGCTCAACGAGTACTTCCCGGCGATGGCCGAGATCGTCTTCCGCCACGAGGGGACACTGGAGAAGTACATCGGCGACGCGCTCATGGCGGTGTGGGGCGCGCCGTTCTCCCAGCCCGAGGACGCGGACCGGGCCCTGCGCGCGGCGGTGGAGATGCAGCGCGCGCTGGCGGACCTGAACACCCGCTGGCGTGCCCAGGGCCGGCGGGAGCTGAAGATCCACATGGGCCTGAACACCGGCCGGGTGGCCGCGGGCAACATCGGCTCCGAGCAGTACCTGCAGTACGCCACCATCGGAGACGCCACCAACGTGGCCAGCCGCATCTGCGACGCCACGCCGCCGGGGGAGATCCGCCTCTCGGAGGCGACGTTCCAGCGCATCCAGGAGCGCACCTGGCCGCTGACGAAGCTGGGCCCCGTGCAGGTCAAGGGCAAGCAGGAGCCCCTGGCGCTGTACCGGGTGGAGTGGCACGACGGCCCCACGCGGTGAGCCGTACCGCCCGGCGAAGCGAGCCCAGCAGCCGAGCCACCTGGTGCTAGCATGGGGGCCCATGTGGCTGATCATGAACCCTGGCCTGCTCACGGAGCAGGTGCTGCCGCTCTCCGAGGGGCCCACGACCATCGGGCGCACCGAGGAGAACACCGTCTGCGTGCTCCACGCCAGCCTGTCACGCCGCCACGCGCGGCTCGAGCGTGACGGCGAGCGCGTCGTCCTCGTCGACCAGAACAGCAAGAACGGGACGTTCGTCAACGAGGCGCGCGTGGAGCGCCGCGAGCTGCGCGCGGGAGACTCCTTCCGCTGCGGAGAGGTGTCCTTCAAGCTCCTGGCAACCGCCGAAGAGCTGAAGCCCACGCGCGTCCAGGAGCTGAAGACCCGCTTCTCTCCCGCCTCGATGGAGGAGCTGCTCCAGGCGGAGCACTCCCCTGGCAGCTCCGTGTTGAAGGTGCGCCAGGCCCAGGCCGGAGATGGCCAGGCCGCCGAGAAGCTCCAGGTGCTGCTCAAGGTGAGCCAGCTCCTCTCCTCGCTGGGCCCCATCGATGAGCTGCTGGAGCGCATCGTCCAGCTCGTCTTCCAGATCCTGCAGGTGGACCGGGCGCTCATCCTCCTGGTGGATCCCGCGAGCGGCAAGCTCCGCCCAAGGGTGGCTCGGCTCTCCTCGGGGGAGGTGCCCTCGGGAGCCTTCTACAGTCAGCACGTCATCGACTATGTGCGCACCCACAGCGTCGCGGCGCTCTTCGCCAATGCGCTCGAGGACTCGCGGCTGGATGGGGCCTCCTCGGTGCTGCTGCAGTCCATCCAAGGCGCGATGTGCGTCCCCTTCAAGCCGCGGCACGAGGTGCTGGGCGTGCTCTACGTGGACAACCGCGCCGCGGCCAACCGCTTCACCGAGGAGGACCTGGAGTTCCTCACCGCCTTCGCCAACCAGGCCGCCATCGCCCTGGAGAACTCCCTGCTGTCCCAGCGGCTCGCCGAGGAGGCGGTGCTGCGCAACACCTACCTGCGCTTCTTCCCCGCCCCCGTCATCAAGAAGCTCCAGAGCACGCGAGGGGCTCCGCTGGAGCGGATCGAGACGGAGGTGACCGTCCTCTTCTCGGACATCAGCGGCTTCACCTCGCTGTCCTCCACGCTGCACCCG
>JAFGNZ010000337.1 GCA_016926755.1 Myxococcaceae bacterium
CGATTTCGCAATCCCCACCACCTCCATGGCCCCTTTGCGCTCACGGAGACAAGGACCACCGCTGTCACCATTCGCGGCATATGAACCCCTCCTTCGCACCAGTTCAGGCTTCTCGTCCTGGTAGGAGGGCAGGATCTCGGGTTGACTGCCAACGTGGAAGGTCGAGCTGTCCTCCTTGATGGAGACCACCTCGTTCTCTCCGTAGCGCCGATGCCGGCCGATCACGCCTCCGCTGAGATCCTCAGCCCCGTATCCCACCAGGGCGACCTTTTCCTTGAGCCGGACGGGTGTCTCCGTCAGCTTCATGGGCTTCACCTGAGTTCGGAAGGATGACGGTAGGAAGATGACCGCCAGGTCCGCGTTGCTGTATTCCGTGCTCGTCCTTCTGCCCTCGCTCGTTTCGATCTCCCGGTAGATGATCCGGAGGTCTTCATGAGCTTGGACCACCCCGTTGTGAGGGCCGTCTTCCAAGGCCATCAGCTCTTCGGCTCCCCCTCCGGGCGCGGTTCGGGCTGCCTCCTCCGAAGACGGATACCGGGTCAACGTGACGGCAGCTGTCCTCGCGCACGTCACCCGTTCAATAAACGTGGTGTCGCTCGCCTCAGGAGGTTTCCACTCCCTTTGACTGCACACACAGTGACCTGCTGTCAGGACGATACGGGGATGGATGAACACCCCACTGCATCGCTTGGTCCGGGAGCCCTCCCCTGGGATATCAACGCGGGCACTGACTTTCACGGTGGGCAGGTAGCGGTTCATGGTGTCGATCCGGCTTTCTGAGACGACCAGCCTTGCGCCTCCGACCTGAAACTCCGCTGAGACATATTCCGAGGCGGGATGCTCGGAGGAAGCGTTCGTCGCGCACCCACCGCACGCGATCATCGCAGTCAGGCAGGCTCCTGCCAGGAGGCGTCCTCTTTCTGTTGAAAACATGCGTCCACTCCGGGTGACGAGTATTCTTGCTATTCGAGGCGTCTGGGAGATTTCGCCCCCTCCGCGCGCTGGATTTCACGGCTCAGCCAATCCCGGTACTCATAGGTGCTCGTGATGGCCGCGCCCTCGCCCAGGTTCCGGCTGGAGATCCCCACGAGGACATCCCCGCTGGCACCTTCGCGCAGGCATGGCCCCCCGCTGTCTCCCTGGTAGTGGTGCCCCCCGGGCTGCTCGATGCGCATCCTCCCACCACCGGAGGGCAGCACCTCCGTCACCTTGTTCCTGCTGTAGCGCCGCTCCCCATCATGCAAGCGGGCCAGCTCGTCGTAGCCGGAACCCACGATGATGATGGACTCGCCGACCTGGACGTCGCTGTCCGCAAGGCGCACAGGGCGGACCCCCTCCTCCACGGGCCCGTCCAACACGATGAGCGCCAGATCGGCGGTGCTCGACACAACCTGACCCTGCTCATCGAGCAGAACCTGGAGCCTTGGATGAGGCTGCACGACACCGCGGTAGCGCTTCATTCGAGCCGGTGCGTCATCCCCTGCTCCCTCCCTTGTCAGGTAGATCGTCGTCTCCACTGCCGCGGTCTTCACGCAGGCGGAGCTGTCGATGCCGTTCTGCATACGGCCTGGCCCAGATGGGATCTGCCGCTGCTCACATACGCAATGGCCCGCAGTCAGGACGAGGCTTCGGCTGATGAGGGCGCCACTGCACACTCCGCTCCTTTCCTCGGTGAACATCACCAAGACCAGGACTGCGGACGAGTAACGGTTGGTGACATCGACTCTGCCCGCCAATGGGAACAAGCGCGACTCGACAGCCAGATTCATCCCTTCCCCCGGTGGCTCGGCACTCCCTCCGCCGCCATCCACCTTCGCGTTGAGGGCTGCTCCCACACCTTTCCGCTTTGCCGGCCCGCGCTCTTCGCACCCATCACAGGCGAGGAGCAGCGCCACGGTCAGCACAACGGGTAGGAGGCTTGCCTGGTCAGCGCGCATCGCCCCCAGGCTAATCGCTCGTGCTGAAGGAGGACAGGCTGGCCACAGGGCTTCGCCAATCTCGCACGACGTTCCCCCGGCTCCACCCATGCCTACCGCCTGGGTGATATAGGCGGAACCCACCCTGGAAGGAGATGTCCCATGCAGCTGGCTCCCCCGGAAGCTCCCTCCTTGCTGCCGCCCGGTACGCGGGTGGGCCCCTGGCGCCTGGTGGGCTTGCGCGCCCAGGGCAGCTACGGCTTCGTCTACCTCGCCGAACAGGCCGCTCACCCGGAGGCGGGGCCCTTCGCCCTCAAGCTCGCCCGCCATCCCCTGGACCCACGCTTCGACAATGAGGCGGAGCTGCTCTCGCTCATCGAGCACCCCCATGTCCCTCGACTGCATGAGCGCGGCCACTGGGTGAGCCCGCAGGGCGTCTCCTTCCCCTACCTCGTGCTGGACTGGGTGGAGGGCCTCCCACTCTATTCCTGGGCACGCGAGCACCCCCTCACCTCGCGTGAGGCGCTGCGGCTACTGGCCCAGGTGGCCCGCGCCCTGGAGGCCACCCATGCAGCCGGCGGCGTCCACCGCGACCTCAAGGGGGACAACATCCTGGTGCGCGCTGGAGACACCCAGGCCCTGCTGATGGACTACGGCTCGTGCCACCACCGCGGCGCGCCCAGGCTGACCCGGGGGCAGCCGCCTCCCGGCACTCCCCAGTACTGGAGCCCCGAGTGCCTGCGCTTCCAGTGGCGCACCCGCCACCAGCCGTCCGCCCGCTACGAGGCCAGAGCCGCCGACGACGTGTACGCGCTGGGGATGACGGCCTACCGCCTCGTCACCGGCAGCTACCCGCCCGGGGAGAAGGAGCCGGAGCTGCCCGGCGATGACGACGCCCTACCTCTCCCGGCGCTGGTGCCGCCGGAGGCGCTGGTGCACCTGGAGCCGGAGCTGGCGCGGTTGATACGCCAGATGCTCTCCGACGAGCCCTCGGCTCGCGGCAGCGCGGTGGAGCTGGCCGAGCTGCTCGAGCACGCGGCGCGCACGACCGGGCGCAGGGCGGACCGGCTCATCACCCCGCGCGCGGCCCTCACCTCCACCGCGCACAAGGTGTGGTCGGAACGGGTGCTCTTGTCACCCACGCGGCGCAGAGGGCTCATCGTCTCCGCCGCGAGCGTGGCACTGCTCGCCAGTGCGTGGGGCGCCGCTCATTGGCTGCTCCAGAAGCCCACGGGAGCAACGAGAGGGATCAGCCAGCAGGCACGTGACAGCGGTACAGAGGATGAGCCAACAGCCGGTGTGGCGCAGGACGCGCTCACCGAGCATGTGGGCGTCATGAAGCCCGAGCCAGCGAGGCGCGGGATCAGCCGGGGGATCCCGAAGGAACCACTTCCTGGCCAGCGCCGGCCTCCTTGTGAGATTCCCGAGAGCGAAATCAACGGTGGCTGCTGGGTACTCCTGGGGAATGCTGCGCCACCGTGTGGGAAGCGGATGTACGAGTGGAAGAACGGCTGCTACTGGCCCTCCTTCGACTCGCCGCGCCCGGACACCACGAAATGGCCGTAGAGTTCAGTCGACGTCACCGCTCTCCACGGCCTTGATCTTCTCGCGCAGCCAACCCAGGTACTTGTGCGTGCTCGTATACACCGACAGCACGAGCGGCGGGCCATGCGTCGATTTCGCAATCCCCACCACCTCCATGGCCCCTTTGCGCTCACGGAGACAAGGACCACCGCTGTCACCATTCGCGGCATATGAACC
>JAFGNZ010000338.1 GCA_016926755.1 Myxococcaceae bacterium
GAGAAGGCCTTCCCCGCCATCGTCAAGGAGGTGGTGCCGAAGGTCGTCAACGTGCTCAAGCTCACGGACATCCTCCAGCGGCTCGTGGAGGAGGAGATCTCCGTGCGCGACTTGCGCGGCATCCTCCAGTCCCTGGCCGAGTACGGGCAGGTGGAGGCCGACAACGTGATGCTCACCGAGCACGTGCGCGCCGCGCTGCGGCGCTACATCTCCCACAAGTACGCGCGCGGCACCGGCACCCTGGTCGTCTACCTGCTGGATCCGCAGATCGAGGAGGCCATCCGCGGCTCCATCAAGCGCACCTCCGCGGGCACGCACCTGGCGCTGGAGCCGGAGCTGGCCCAGGAGATCGTCCAGGCCGTCAAGTCCGAGTGCGGCCACCTGCCGCCCAGCGCGCAGCGCCCCGTCATCCTCACGGCGATGGACATCCGCCGCTACGTGCGCAAGCTGCTGGAGTACGAGTTCAACCCGCCGTTCTCCGTGCTCAGCTACCAGGAGCTCGCGCCGGATCTCAACATCCAGCCGGTGGCCCGCATCTCCACGCGGTAGGCCCCGCGCGGCTCAGGCGCGCTCGTACAGGGCGGCGAGCGCCGAGCCCCAGTCCGTCTTCATCAGCATCATGCGCAGGAACTTCAGCTCCGGGGTGTCGAAGGTGTGGCCGACGAACACCACCCTCGAGCCCGGCCGCAGCTCCGCCAGCTTGACGCCCAGCTGCCCGATCACCTCATGCGGGTAGCAGGTGCCGTGGGCGAACACCACGTCCGCCTCGGACAAGTCGTACCGCAGGAAGTCCCCGTCGAGGTATTCGATCTTCCGCTGCTGGTACTCGGGCGAGAGCCCGGGGCGCACCTCCGCGTCGAAGCGGCCGAGCACCTGGCGGGCCGCGTCTCCCAGGCCTGGCAGCAGCTCGATGCCCACCGAGCGGCTGAACGGGAAGGCGAGGGCAGCCAGCAGGGTCGCCTTGCCCGTGCCCGAGCCCAGATCGAAGAACACCTCGCCCTCGCGGGGGGAGACGGCGCTCAGCACCTCATGGAAGGCCTGGGGCAGGATCTCCCCATAGGTGGTGGAGAGGTCCTGCATGCCCATCCGCTTCTTCTCGCTCTGGGCGATCTCGTAGGCGGGGACGTCTGCGTAGAGGCGGTCGAAGATTTCCGTGGCGCGCGCGATCTCCATAGGCGCGCATCCTAACAGGGTTGGCGGCTCAGGCGCCGGCGATCACCGCGATGATGAGGACGAGCGCGAACAGCCCGAACACGCCCATCAGCACCAGCGGCACCATCTTCTGCTTGAGCCCAGCGGCCTGGTCCATGTCGCCCTCGCCGACGTCCTGGGGGAGGGAGGGCTCCGGCGGCGGCGGCTCCGGCGGAGGCGGCTCCTCCGGGGCCGGCTCGGCGGCGACCGGCTCCGGCTCGGGCGGGGGTGGCTCCTCCTTGGGCGGCTCCGGCGGAGGCGGCTCCTCCTTGGGTGCCTCTTTGGCGCCCCTCGAGCCGCGCTTGGGGCGGATGGTGATGTTGTTGTCCGTGTTCTCCACTTCCTCGTCCGCCGGGCTCTCGGGGATGGGGACGGAGGGCTCGGACAGATCCGTGGGGTCCACGTAGAGCAGGCGGATGTTGCCCACCTCCAGCTCGTCCCCCTCCCGCAGCGTCTTGCGGTTCACCTTCTTCTTGTTGACCTTGATGCCGTTGCGGCTGCCCAGATCCTCCACGTGCGTGCCGGCCCAGTCGCGGCGGATCTTCACGTGGCGCCGGGAGACGAGATCGTCCTTGAAGATGACGTCCGCCGTCTCGTCACGGCCGATGATGAACTCCTGGGCGTTGTTGATCTCGATGCGCTCGCCCTCGCGAGGGCCGTTCATCACGCGCAGGTAGGGCCCCTCGCCGCTCTTGATGCCGCGCACCACGTCCTTCACCATGCTGCGGGCGACGAAGGAGGTCTTCTCGGAGCGGCCGCCCGTGGGCAGGTTGGCCACGTAGGTGAACGTCACGTCGAACTGGGCAATGGCGATGATGTCCCCGTTGCGCAGGCGGTGCTTCTCGCCCTTGGGCAGGGGCTTGCCGTTGACCTGGGTGCCGTAGGCGCTGCCCAGATCCTCCAGGAAGAAGAGGTTGCCCTCCTGGGAGATGCGCGCGTGGCTGCGCGAGACGGCCTGCTGCGCCAGCACCACCTGGCAGCCCTTGTCGCGGCCCAGGGTGATGCTCGCATCATCGAGGACGTGCTCGACCGGCTTGGCGGAACGGCCGGCCTCGCTGCGCTGAGTGACGGTCAGCCGGACGCTCATCGCGAGGGCATCAGCGGAAGGAAGGGGGAAGGGGGGTCAGAAGGTGTCGTTGGCGAGGTACTTCTCGCACGTTTCGATCTCGGTGGGGAATTCCTCGGCGGTGCCGTACTTGATGAAGTTCTTGCAGGCGATTGTGGCCGCGTCACGCTTCTTGGCCTCCGAGTAGATCTTGTACAGGCCGTAGTGACAGGGGGCGTATTTTCCGTCCAGGCGCAGGCACTTCTTGTAGGTGCGCTCCTCCTCGGACACCAGCCCCTGCTCGTTGTACTGCCGGGCCAGCGTGTAGAGGGCGGGGGCGGTGTTCTCCGCCGTCTGCGTGTCCTTGAGCTCCTTGAGGGCCGAGTCGGTGAGGGCCGCCTTGCGCTGGGCGAGGGCCAGATTGTTGAGGCACAAAGGATTCTTCTGATCCAGGCTGACGCAGGTGGCGAACGCGTCCTTGGCCTCGGCGAAGCGGCTGAGCTCCATGAGGGTGGCGCCGTAGTCGTGCCAGAAGGTGGGCACCTCCGGGGACAGTTGCACGGCCTTGGCCATGTCCTCGGCGGCCTGCTCGAACTTGCCCTCGGTGTAGGAGATGCTGCCCAGGGAGTGGTAGGCGTCCGCGATGTTGGGGTTCACCGCGAGGATGGTGCGGAACTCCTTCCGGGCCTGCTCGAACTTCTCCATCTTCGTGTAGGCGAGGGCCAGGTTGTAGCGGGCCTCGAGGTAGTCCGGGTTCACCTTCAGGGCGCGCTGGAAGTTGTCGTGCGCTTTGCCGTAGGCGCCCTCCTGCAGGTAGATGAAGCCCAGGTTCTGGTAGGCCTGGGCCTGCTCCTGGTTGAGGCGCAGCGCCTTGATGAAGAAGTCCTTGGCGTCGTCATTGCGCCCCTGCTTGAGCCGGATGAGGCCCTTGTTCACCCACAGGTCCGAGTAGTGGGGGGAGAACTCCAGGCCCAGATCGCAGTACACCTCGGCGCGCTCCAGATCATCGATGTTGAGCTGCTGTACGCACAGCTCGTTGTTGAGCAGCGCGCGCTCATGGGGCGCGGGGGTGGAGAGGCAGGCGACGGAGGCGAGCAGGGGCAGCGCGATGAGGACTCGGGGCAGACGCATGGCCGAGCGAGTGTAGGGGAGGAAGTGTAGGAGGATCAACGCCCCCCTGACGTAAAATCCAAGCTGTTTTCCATGGGTTACGCCGGTAGAGTCCCAACCTCCATGCGTACGCTCTTCTGTGCCCTTGGTCTCGCCGTTGCCCTGCTCGGCGCCTCTCCGGCCCACGCCCAGTTCGCCAATCGAAGCCTGGGATTGTCGCTGGGCTATATGGACTTCCAAAGCGCTGCCGATCTGGAAGGCGGCGTCTTCCTGGGGTTGGACGCCAGCCTGTACATCGAGAGTGGCTTCGATCTGGTGTCCCTGACGAAGATCACCTTCCCCCGGGATCCGGTCTCGAGGAAGCGGGTGGTGGGGCTGGCGCCGTCCATCGGCATCCGCTACCTCTTCCTGGAGGAGACGTTCCGTCCCTACGCGGGTTCCGACATCAGCTACCTGTTCATCTTCCGGGAGGGGAGCACCGGGCAGTACGTGGGGCTGGGCCCCAACGTGGGCTTCGACTTCTTCGTGGCGGACACGGTGAGCCTGGGGCTGCGCGCCCAGTACAACTTCTACATCGCCCTCAACGAGGAGACGAAGAACTCCCTCACCGTCTCCGCGGGTGCGGCGGCGTACTTCTGACGAGCAGGTCCCCATGCGCAGCCTCTCCTTCATCATCCTGTGCGCCGCCTGCTGGGCCCTGGCACTCCCCGTGGGCTGTGGCGGCGACGAGGAGCGGCCTGACGCGGGGCCCCCGCCCGTCGTCGATGCGGGGCCAGACGCCGGACCGCCGGACGCGGGGCCGAGCGATCGGCTGCCGCCTGTCGTGGTGTCCCACTCGCCCACGAATGGCGCCCAGGATGTGCCCGTGGGGAGCCGTGTCGAGGTGACGTTCGACGAGCCGATGCAGACCGATGTCGGCTCGCTGCAGCTGCTGCCCGCCACCGAACTGCCGAACAACGGGACGTGGAACGCGCGACCGCAGGACTGGGACGCCACGAGGACGAAGGTCTCCTTCTCCTTCCCGCAGGGGCTGCCGCGCGGCAGGCGGCTGGTCGCCAACGTGGCCAGGTTCGCGGACGAGGCCGGCAACGTGATGCAGGGCGTCACCTCCTTCTCCTTCACGGTGGAGGTGGGGCCGCCGCCGCGGGTGGCCTCCACCCTCCCCGCCGAGGGGGCCAGCGGCGTGCCCCTCACCACCTCCGAGATCGTCATCACCTTCAATGACGCCATGGACACCACCGCGGGCACGCTCGTGCCCGGAGGCGGACTCACGCTGGGGCCCGCCTCGTGGGCGAGCAACCAGGTCCTCAAGGCACCCATCACCAGCGCGCTCGTCGACAATGGCCTCTACTCGGTGCGGCTGGACGGCTTCCGCAACTACCTGGGCCTGGCGCTGGATGGGAAGCCCACGCTGGGGGACGGCCAGCTGGACTTCGGCACGGGCCCCGACCGCATCGCTCCCCAGGTGCGGGAGTCCAGCCCGATAGAGGGCGCCATGGACCTGCACCACGAGGACATCTCGTTCATCGTCCTCACCTTCAGCGAGCCCATGGACGCCACCGCCGGCAAGGCCGAGGTGGTGGACGGCGCCAACCCCCGCACGACGCTCGTTCCCCAGTGGTCCGATGACGGGTTCACCGTCATCTACGACTCGCGGTTCAAGCTGCGCCCGAACGCCGACCTGAGCGTGGACCTCACGGGCTTCCGGGATCGGGCGGGCAATCCGCTCGATCTCACCGGCCCGCCGGCCTACCTGGGCGCCAACGGGGATCTCGACTTCTCGATGGCGGCGGACACCGTCAAGCCCTACGTCACCAGCACCAGCCTCCCGGAGGGCTCCACCGTCTACCCCGTGGAGGTCTTCGACAACGGCGGCACCGCGGGCTACCGCAAGGTCTTCACCTTCCAGTTCAGCGAGCCGATGGATCCCTCCAATCCGCTCGTCACCCTGCACGACGTCTCGAGCCCCGGGACGTTCCGCAGCTTCGCCGGCCAGTGGTCGGCGGGCGATCTGACGCTGACGGTCACCATCACGCCTCCGGGCCCGGGCCAGCTGCCGCTGCTGGGTGACAGGGACTATTACCTGGACCTCACCCGACTGAAGGATCGCTCGGGCAACCTGCTGGACGTGACGGTTCCGCCGCTCGGGGACGGCCATTTCGACTTCCGCACGCTCCTCAACGACATCGATCTCACCCACGCCTGCGGGCACTCGGTCACGCAGACGCCCGCTGTCGCCAACGCCACGGAGATCGTCACCGGCACCACGCCCCGCGTCGATCAGCTCCACACCCGCTACGAGCTTGTCCTGCCGGGCAGCGGCGTCAACCACTCGGGCTACGTCCGGGCGCAGCTCGTCACGAACCGGAGCCAGCCGATCTTCATGGATCGGGAGGTGCCGCTGATGGTGACCGATCCGGGGGATCCCACCATGGGCATTGGCGTCAGCATGGAGGCCGTCCCGTTCGCGTGCGAGGGCATCACCCACGTCGCCCGCTTCCTGACGCCGCTCGCCTCGGAGCTGCACCTGAAGTACGGCCCCGTCGAGGCGACGAGGTTCCGCCTCATCCTGGAGGAGGCCTTCTGAGCCGCTCAGGCGCTGCGTGAGGTGCGCGCGCGGCCCCTGGGCAGCCGCCCCTTGGAGCCCTGCGGGGGCACCAGGGCCGCGGCCACCAGCAGCGTCCACTTCTCGTCCGAGAGGTGCGCGGGCTTCTCCATGGCCAGCGCCTCCTGCAGCCGGCCCCCGAGCGCGGCGAAGAGCTGGAGCCGGGCCTCCATGCGCAGCTCCTCGCGGCGCAGGGCGGCGGAGAGCACCACGTCCCGCTCCTCGGTGGAGAGCTTCTTCACCCGGGAGACGAAGAGGGGATCCGCCAGCAGCCCCTCCTCCCCGCTGGCGCCCAGCGCGGAGGGCACCTTCAGGCGGCGCTCGCGCACGACGATGGTGCCCGCCAGCATGTCCCCCAGCCGCTGGTGCGAGCGGGAGGCGAGCGCGGTGATGCCGCCCACCAGGTACAGCAGGGGGAGCCGGTCCACCGGGCGGGCCAGGTTGCGCAGCGCGGCGTGGTAGAAGCCGATGCGCACCCCGCTCTCCTGGATGACGCGCAGGGACATGACGCGCTTGCCCACCGTCTGCCCGCTCCAGGCCGTCTCCAGGCCGATGCCGTAGCCCCAGTCCACCAGGAAGTAGACGACGATGCTCAGCGCGCTGGCGAAGCCCGGGAAGGCCACCATCAGCAGGTTGAGGCCTATCAGCACCGCCATGGTCCCCACCGCGACGATGAAGGCGTCCAGTAGCCAGGCGATGAAGCGCGAGTAGATGCCCGCGAGGGTGAAGCGGAACTCGACGTACTCGGGGGTGAGGACGGTGTGGGTACCGTCCAGCAGCGTGTCGGAGGCGGGCGTCACCTCCCCAGTCTAGGCCAGAGTGCCCCCCACGCGGGTGAGCACCCTTTTCCAGAAAGTCAGCAAGGTAGGATAGACTGCGTCGACCGACACCGTGGCCGAGACCGAGTCTTCCTGGGGCCAGCGCCTGTGGCCCGCGGCGACCTTCCAGTTCGCCCTCATCGCCGGCGTGACGCAGCTGAAGACAGCTGCGAACGCGCTGGTCCTGTCGCGCTTCGAGTCCCAGGCCCTGCCGTACCTCTACCTGGTGGGCGCGCTGCTGACAGCCGCGCTCACGGTGCTGCCCCGCCCGCGCCCGGACGCTCCCACCGAGTCCCCCGGCGTGCTCACCGCGGTGGGCGGCTTCATCACGCTGGGGCTGGCGGCCGGGGTGGCCGGGGGCCAGCGCCTCCCGGCCATCGCGCTCTACCTCTTCGTGGATGCCTTCACCACCTTCGTCTCCCTGCGCTTCTGGGGCCGCATGTCGGCGGCCTTCGATGCGCGCGAGGCCCGGCGCGCCTTCACCGCGCTCAATGGCTTTGGCATGGGGGGAGGGATCGCCGGCGGGCTGCTCGTGAAGGGCATGGCCGAGCCGTTCGGCACTCCCGTGGTGGTGGCCAGCGGCGCCGTGGGGCTGCTCATCGCCGGCATCGTCTTCCGCTTCCACACCGGCGCGGTGGCGGCGCCCGCCCGCTCCCGGCACGCCGCCATCACGGCGCAGCCCTGGATCTACTTCGCGCACAGCCCCTATGCCCAGGTGCTGGGCGCGCTGGGCATCGCCTTCGCGGTGCTGTCCGCCTTCGTGGACTACCTCTTCCGCCTGCGCGTGGAGGGCACCCTCAGCGAGGACGGGCTGGCGGCGCTGTTCGGCGCGCTGCAGCTGTGGATCGGCCTGTTCTGTGTCGCCTTCCAGCTCCTGGTGGCCAACCGGCTGTTGGAGCGGCTGGGGCTGCTGCGCTACCTGGCGCTGGTGCCGCTGGTGCTCGGGCCGCTGGCGGCCGCCACGCTCACCATGCCCCAGCTGTGGCCCGTCCACCTGCTGCGGCTGGTGGAGACGGCGGTGAGCTACTCCATCCTCCCGGTGGGCATCCAGCTGCTCTACGCCGCCGTGCCGGACGAGCAGCGCGAGGCCATGCGCGCCGCGGTGGATGGCCTGCTGCGCAAGGCGGGCGTGGTGCTGGCCAGCGCGCTGCTCATCGGCGCGGGCCGGGCGGCCACCGGCACCACCATGGCGGTGGCGGTGATCGGCCTGTGCGTGGCGCTGGGCGTGCTGCTCTTGCGGCTCAAGCCCGCCTACGTGGACGCGCTGGAGGAGCAGGTCGGCGGGCCCGCCGAGCAGGAGGTGGAGGTGGGCCGCGAGACGCAGAAGCTGCTGGTGGACTCGCTGGGGGCGCAGCTGCCGGAGCGCGTGCTGCGCGCGGTGGAGCTGATGGACCAGGCCGAGGTGCCCCTGCGGCCCCACCTGCCCACGCTGCTGAGCCACCCGAATGAGCGGGTGGTGGAGCGCGGGGTGGACCTGGCGCTGAGGCTGGAGGCGTACGAGACGGCGCCCACGCTGGAGCGGCTGGTGGAGTCCGGGCCCCGGCGCCCCAAGCAGCAGGCGGTCTGGGCCCTGGCGCGCCTGTCCCCGGAGCGGGCCGAGCGGCTGCTGCCTCCGCTCCTGGAGAGCCCGGAGGTCGGCCTGCGCTGCGCGACGATCGGCGCGCTGATGCACACCCAGCGCAACAGCGCCGCGCTCGACTCGCTCAGCGCGCTGCTGGCGCGCGGCGCCCAGGCCCCGGTGTCCGAGCGGCGCGAGGTGGCCAAGCTGCTGGGGCGGCTGAAGGACGAGAGGTTCGCCAGGCCGCTGGCGCAGTACCTGGCCGATCCAGACATCTCCGTGCGGCGGGTGGCGATCGCCGCGGCGGGCGTGGGCGGCTACCTGGAGCTGGCGCCCAGGCTGCTGATCTTCCTGACCTGGCGCGAGGAGCGGCGGGGGACGCGCCAGGCGCTCGCGGCGCTGGGGGATCGCGTGATGCCCCTGCTGGAGGTGACGCTCAACAACCGCGCCGCCCCGCTGGCGCAGCGCCTGCAACTGCCGCGCGTGATGCGCCTCATCGGCACCGCGGATGCGCTCCACGCGCTCCTCTTCTCCAACGTGCGGGACGACGCCTTCCTGCAGTTCCGCATCGGCGCGGAGATGTCCCGCCTGCGCGACGAGCACCCGGAGCACCCGGTGGACGTGGGGCGCGTGCGCGAGGCCATCGGGCGGCGGCGAGACACCTACCGCGCCCTGGTGGAGCCCTTCCGGGATCTGCGCGCGGCGCTGGGGGACAGCTCGCTGCTCACTCGCGCCGTGGGAGACCGGCTGGATCAGGCGCTGGAGCTGTCCTTCTTCCTCCTGGGGCTGCTCTACACGCCGCAGACGATGCGGCGCGTGCACCAGCACCTGGTGGGCAAGGATCCCCGCAGGAAGGCCTACGCGCTGGAGCTGATGGAGAACCTCGTCGCCCAGGAGGAGCGCGAGCTGGTCATGGAGCAGGTGGAGGCCCACCACCGCGAGCTGCCCATGGGCGCGCTGGGGCGGCTGGAGGCCCACCTGGGCGTGCTCGTCCAGAGCGAGGACGTGGTGTTGCGCGCCTGTGCGCGCGAGGTGATCAAGCGCCTGAGCTCCCTGGTCGTGCCGGCCGCGCAGGAGAATGACATGAGTGAAGCGACCATTCAGAAGATGTTCTCCCTGGAAGGCGTCAGCGTCTTCTCCCAGAGCGACGTGGACGACATCGCCGCGGTGGCGGCGGTGGCCCGCGAGGTCCGCTTCCGCGCGAGCGAGCGCATCTACAGCCAGGGGGATCCCGGAGACGCGCTCTACGTCATCGTCGAGGGCGCGGTGGACCACTTCCGCGACGGCGAGCACGTGATGCGGATGCAGGCCAAGCAGACCTTCGGCGACGTGAGCCTGCTGGACGGAGCGCCGCGCCCCACGGACGTCGTCGCGGTGGAGACCACCCGCGTGCTGGTGATCGACCGGCGGGACTTCCTCGATCTGCTCGCCGACCGCCC
>JAFGNZ010000339.1 GCA_016926755.1 Myxococcaceae bacterium
GCGCCGTTGCCGCAGTTGGCGCCGATCCATCGCGAGTGGTCCATTTCTGGAGAGCAGACCTGGGTCAATTCTCGAGAGCGTCAAAGGAGGGGCGCCCCCCTGCCGCGTTGCGCGCGGCGATGGCCATGCGCGCGGGGATGCGGGCAGGCTTCACCGGGCGCCCCGTGGCGCCCCTGGTGACGCTCCCGAATTGGCGCCGGGGGGCGGGGCTCGGTGGTGGCGTGGTGGGCGCCGGGGTGGGTGCGTAATGGGTTCCAATCGCGCCGGAGTGGGGCCGTTATCGGCCTGAGCCCGGACACGCGCAGAGAGGCGGTTGGGGTGCTCGACCGGCCCTTTGCGCCCGCATGCGAAAAACCCCAAGCAGGTCGCGCTGTTAGCGGCTAACGCCTTGATCTCACACCGGATCGTTCCCCCGCTCCGTTCCGTCGTCCCGTTCAATTCCCCGCTGGGGGTCACACTGGGGGCACATGCGGCCCAACAGGGGCAATCCGCTTACGGGCGCGAGCGGCCTGCGTTCCCCGTTTTCCCAGGGCTCAAGAGAGACCCGTGGGAGGCTGACGGTAGCGTGTGCCCTGACGAGGTGGAGCTGGGGAGGGGCAGGTGGAGAAGCGGGGGCATGCTTCTCTTCGTCGGCCACGAGCAGGCCGGCAACAACCTGGCGGACCTCTACTCCTTGGTGGCCACCTCCACCGAAGCTCCCACCCGGCGATGTCCGGCAGCCGAGCCGCTGGCCCCGAGAGAGGGAGCCTGTGGCGGATGACGCTCATGCTGACGCATCGGACGCTTCGGCCATGGAGAGCGGGTAGAGGGCCCGATGACCGAGGTTGGGGTGGTACGCCGCGAGATAGAGCTCACCCGCAATAGATACCCATGCATGGGTGGTGGGGGCAGGCTGTGCCCATAGCCAGGATGTTGCCTCTTCGCGCGTGCCGAAGGAGACGGTGACCGCGGGCGGCTCCACCCGCGTGAGTTCCGCGAGATAGTCATGGAGGTCGCGGTTCCGCGGTAGACGGCGGATGTTCGTCTCCCGCTCATGAACCACGTCGTGAAAGGCGTTCCCAATCAAGACCCTGGCGGGATCCGGTGGATGCGGGTGGCTGTGGAGCCAGGCCTCGGCCTCGGCCAGGGTCTCGAAGTGGGCCACGGCAAAAGGCGGGGCGCGGGACTCCACGTACTTCACATAGGCATCCAAGGCCTCGTCTTGGCGGGTCGCTGCGATGAAGCGGAGGGCTTGGAGGATGGCCTGGATGGGCGCGTCCTCTCCTGCGATGGCTGGCTGATGAAGGAGCCTCTCGAAGAAACGCTCCGCGCTTCGCAAACGCTCGCTCACATCTGAAGAGCCTTGCAGGGGAGGCTCAACTGCCTCGGTGCCATGGTACGAGAAGTCCTCGAAGCGATCCCGTTGTCCGGTGGCGAAGATGAAATCCAGGGTGCTTTGCGCCCACTTGAGGATCAGTGCTTCCTCAGGCGAAGGGCTGTGGCTCCACCGGGTGCCAATCCATGCGTGGGCATTCACCAGCTCCGAGAGGGTCGTCACGGCTCTTCCGCTGTGGCGTAAGAGGTGGGAGAAACCTCGGCGGAGGCGAGAAGCACCGCCGGTGCGAGAACCAGGGCTGTGCCTGCGCTTCCAGCGATGATCACGATAGAAGGTCACGCTTGCTCACGCAGCCGGCTGCAATCCAGGTAGGCCGGTCTGCACCGCTCGCGGCAGATCTGCGCCTTGGAGCCCGCACTCGCGTGTGACCAGCTGCGGCCCTGGAGGCTCGCTTTGCACATTTCTTCACAGCTGTCGCGCTCTTGCTCGCAATCGCGGCTGAAGGAGGCGCGGATAATCTTTCTCTCGGCATCCACAGGACTCGCGCGGGAGGCGTACTGCGACAGGTCGAAGTTGCTGGCAGGTACCCATGAATGCACCACCTGCCCCTCAGCCGACTCTTCAATGACGAGCGCGTATCTGGACAGAGCCCGTGGGGATGTCGGGCCCGCTTCTGCATGCATGGGAGTGCTGCACGAGACAAGGAAGAAGCCGACGCTCAACGCGATGAGCCGCTGAGGCATCGAGCTGGCCCGGGAGGGGGTAGGGATGCGTCGGAGCATCGCTGGACCCTGTGCCATCCGCCCCACACCGTCAAGTCCGTAGCCCCCGCGCCGTGGCCAGCCTCCCCCAAGGTGGAGGCGGCGGGAATCGAAGCCGTGAAGGCCGAAAACGGCCCGCTCTGAAAAACGGCGCTCCCCTCGGTTTCCCTCTGACGGATCTTCCCCCCTGAAGAGGGCATGGGGACGCCCTATATCTCGCTGGAATCATTGAAGATTTCGCCAACCTCAGGCAGCGGCGTGTCGAGACAACAGGGGAGCCGGTAGGGGCGGCAACACGTCCAGGAGCTGCTGCTGCTGCGCATCCCAGCGTGAAGGCAGCCTCCAGAGACCCAGTTGAGGATCGGCAAGAGTCACCAAGCGCACGGCCTGAAGGCGGTCCAGCGCATCGTCGATGGTGAGTCCCAGGGGCTGGACACGACGCCTGAGTTCGCGCGCCAGTTTGAGCGCCAGCATGGAAACCAGAGCATGGCCCCGGGTGCGAGAGGCCTTGCGGAGGAAGAGCGGACGAATCTCCAGCAGGCTCGTCTTCAAGTCACGGAAGTCGCGCTCCACCTGCTGAAGGCCTCCGTAGCGTTCCCACAGTTGCTGGGCGGAGGCTTTGTCGCCCGGTACATCACTGACAACGACATAGCAGCCATCGAGCAACTCCACGTCATGCTGGCGCTCCTTGGAGACCTCCAGCACCACCCGGCGCTTCACCAAGCGCGGCGTCACAAAGGATTGGAGCTTGTACAGACGCACCCAGCGCTCAGCCAGCTTGAGGGAAACCTTCGTGCTGGCTTGAGGGCGCTTTTCGAGCCAGGTGTTGCGTGCTTCCACCTTGCGTCGGACGGTGGCCAACTGGTCGGCTCGCCTGGAGCGCTCCCGCTCCACAGAGGCGGGATTGCGCCGCGGAATGTAGCGCAGCCCCTCGCAGGAGGTGACTTCCGCCACGGTTTCCGTAAACAACTCCAGTCGAAGCGTCCCTGCTGCCAGCAGCTTGCGAATCTGTGGCTCGGTCAGGGCCGTGACGAAGCGGAAGCACTGCTCGGCGAGCAGTTGGCGCCCTTGGGCCTTGAGCATGCCTCGGTCGCCGACGAAGACCACTTCACGCACGCCGAAGTCCTTGGCGAGCTTATGCACTTGGTCCGCCACCGTTGTCGGATCAGCGCGGTTGCCCTCATACACTTGGACGCTGAGGGGATCGCCTTCCACATCCGTCAACAAGCCTACGACAATCTGCTTCTTGTAACGCTTGCCGTCCCGATTGTAGCCAGCAGCCGCCAACTCGTTGCGTTGTCCCTCCAAGTACGAGGAGGTGACATCGTAGAGGAACACGGCACCCGGACTGCTTGGGTGCGCCAAGGCCCGCTCGATTCGAGACTGCTCGAGCGCCAACCAGTCCAAGGCTTCATACAAGTCTTCCTCATCAAACGTACCCGTTCACGTGTAAGTGAAAGATGAACGGGTCCAAGTCAAACAGGCTCGGGAAGGAGGGAAGGAGGAGGGTGGCCGAGGAGA
>JAFGNZ010000054.1 GCA_016926755.1 Myxococcaceae bacterium
CCAGTCGCTGGAGCGCTCCTTCTGGGGCATGGCCGCGCGGGTGGTGCCCCAGTTGGACAGAGAGGCTGTCGTCCAGTGGGCTCGGTACGTGGCGGGGGCCCTGGGGGACAGGGATGCACAGGCCTTGAGGCGCCATCTACCGGCACTGCTGCTGGCCGGTGATGAGCAACTGCTCCACAGGCTGATGCCAGTGCGCCCGACGCAGGTGCTACCCGAGACACCCACCCCACTGCAGCCACTCGCTGTGGACAGCTCCGAGGCCGAGCCCACCAGGGACGAGCTGGCGGGCTCGGCCTGTGCGAACCTGCCTGCTTGTCCGACAGGCCACATGCCCTTGCAGCCGCCTGCCCTGACAGAGCCACTGTCCCCGGGCAGCTCCACGCCTGAACTCGCTGGGGAGGCGCCGGCGGAGGCGGCCCGTCTGAACCCGACGAGCTGTCGGACAGGCGAGGTGTCCCTGCAGCCCCCTTTTCTGACAGAGCCACTTTGCCCAGGCAGTCCCTCGCCAGAACTCGCCGAGGGCGCGCTGGCGGAGGCGGCCTGTCTGAAGCTGACAAGTTGTCGGACAACTTTGCGCCATGCGCCGCCAACGTGGCGCCAGGAGCTGGCCGGCCGCCCACGCTCCCTCCTCAAGAGCCGCCGCAGGAGGGCGCCAAGGCATCCGCCTTGCTGGCCATGCGCCGATGGGTGCTCCGCTGGCTTGCTCGAGTACCTCCGCTAGTTCCGCTGCCTCAGACATCGTCCAACCCCAAGCGCAAACCGGGGAATGCCCGTTCCAGGACATGAACGACGGCGAGGCTGCGCTCATCGTGGCCCATCAGCAGGGAACTCTGCGCGGCTGACATCTCAACACCACTCCATGCCCCGGGCTCAGCGCTCCGCGGGCCGGAGGCAGTCCAGCTCCAGCTCGCGCAGGAACGTCAGGAAGGCGTTGTCCCCCACGGCCGCGCGAGCCTGCTCGACGGCCGCGCGAGCCGCCGCCCAGTCCCGGTCCAGCTTGAAGCGCGTGGACTCCAGCACCCGCTGGTTCGCCTCCCGCTCGCGCTCCAGCCGCTGCGCCTCCAGCCCCTCGGCCCGCGCCAGCCGTGCCCCCGGCGGCTCCGCCAGCGCCAGCAGCTCCTCCGGGTGGAAGGGCCGGTCCGCGTTGAAGAGGAAGTATTCCACCCGCGGGTGATCATCCGTCATCGCCGGGTAGCCCTGGACGTAGCGCCGCAGGGCCTCGGTCCCCGCGACGTAGGTGCCCAGCAGCCCGTACGGGCTGGTGAAGCCCACGTCCCTCAGCGAGCGCGCCACCGGCGGCTTTGCCCACTCCTGCTGCCAGCGCGCCCAGTCCACCGTGAGCGGCCGATCGGAGGCCACGAGGATGGCCTCGTAGTCCGAGGGGATCCACAGCGTCACCTCGGAGAACGCCTCCAGCAGCGAGGCGATCATCCCCCGGGTGAGGTTGTCCGGCTGCTGCTCCAGGGGGATCCACTGGGAGAGCACTCCACCGGGCGCGAGCCGCTGCTTCACCAGCCGGTAGAACTCGGTGGTGTAGAGGCTCACCACGCCGGCCGAGCGCGGCGGCGGGGGCTCGAAGGAGATGACGTCGTACTGGCCCGAGGCGGACAGCAGGAAGTGGCGCCCGTCGTTGAAGACGACGCGGGTGCGGGGATCCTCGGCCACGCGGTGGTTGTGCTCGGCGAAGTGGGGCGCGGCCAGCAGCACGTCCGGGTTGGTGTCCACGATGGTGAGCGAGCGCAGCTCCGGGTAGCTGGCGAACGAGCCCGCCGTGCTGCCGGTGCCGAAGCACACCTGGAGCACCTCGCGCGGCGCCTCGTGCAGCAACATGGGCAGGTGGGCCAGCGTGGCCATGTAGCGCTTCCGCGGGAGCACGGTGTTGGCGTAGCTCACCGAGCCGAAGAGCAGCTGCTGGTGGCGGAAGGGGCGCTCGCGGCAGCCGGGCCCGCAGGCATAGCGCCCCGAGTCGCAGACGGTCCGGTGGTCATACTCGAGCACCGCGAGCGTGCCGTCCGTCCCCTCCTTCACGAAGCGCACGCGCGAGTCCACGTGCTCCGCGAAGGCGCGCACCAGCAGCGCGCGGGGGACCAGGAGCAGGCCTACCGCGAGCAGCGCCGCGCCGGCCCGCACGCTCCGCCGGGCGCGGGGCTGCGCGTCCGGATCCAGCGCCTGCACGCCCAGCGCGAGCGCCATGTTGAGCGCGCAGACGAGGACGAAGCTCCACTGGGTGCCCACCGTGGGGACGAGGACGAAGCCCACGAGCAGCGAGCCTGCGATGCCGCCCAGGGTGTTCACCGAGTACAGCAGGCCCACGTTGCTGGCGGCAGAGGCCACGTGCCGCGTGGTGAGCTGCACCACGAGCGGGAAGATGATGCCGATGAGCGAGGCGGGCGGGAGGATGACCAGGGCCGCGTGGAGCAGCATGCCCACGTAGGGCGCCTGGGGCCCCCAGCCCTCCAGCAGCGCGGAGAGCAGCTTCCCCACGGGCCGGGACAGGCCGAGCAGCGCCAGGGACAGCAGGCCCATGAAGGCCAGCAGGGCCTCCACGGAGACGAACAGCTCCAGCTCCCTGCCCCGCCCGGCCAGCCGCAGCGAGTAGATCAGCCCGCCGATCACCAGCCCGAGCAGGAAGGTGACCAGCAGGATGGTGAAGGCGTAGGTGGACGAGTCCAGCACCGTGGAGAGCACCCGGAACCAGAGCACCTCGTAGGAGATGGAGCCGAAGCCGCAGAGCGCGAAGGCGACCACCAGCAGCCGGCGCCGTGGCCCGGTGAAGGTGGAGGAGGGCGCGGCCGTCGGGGCGGGCGCGGGGGCGGGCAGCGCCTGGGAGGGGAGCCGGAAGTGCAGCGCCGTGACGACCAGGCCGATGAGCCCGTTGAGCGCCGCGGCGAGGACGGCGGTGCGCCACAGCCCGACCGCGCCGATGAGGTAGAAGCCGGCCAGGCCGCAGCCGATCGCCGCGCCCAGCGTGTTGAGGGCATAGAGGACGCCGAAGGATCGGCCCAGCCCCTCCAGCTCGCGGGCGATGAAGCGCGTGAGGACGGGCAGCGTGCCGCCCATGGCGAAGGTGGGGGGCAGCACGGCGAGGAAGGAGAGCACCCCGCGCACCGGGAGCGGCCCTCCCCCCTCCAGGCCCACGGCGGACAGCAGCTCCGGCAGCCGCGCCAGCACCCAGGAGACGCCCAGGGCGAGCACCGCCGTGGCGCCCTCTAGCAGTCCATAGATGAGGAGGGGGCGCTGGAGGCGATCCGCCAGCCGGCCCAGCCACAGGCTGCCCAGGACGAGGCCCGCGAGGAAGGAGGACACCACGAGGCTCACGGCGAACGTGGTGTGTCCGACGACCAGGGTGAGGTAGCGGACCCAGATCACCTCGAAGACGAGCCCGCTCATTCCCGAGGCCACGAACAGCAGACCGACGACGGCGAAGACTCTGGTGGGGACGCGACTCACGTGGGCCAACCGTACACCGATGCGTCTGGAACACCACGCCCCCACGCCTGGATGCTAGATAGGGAAGCGGGGAGGGATTCCACGCATGGTTCAAAAGAGAAGAGGGTACGGCCCGTGGCTCGCCGCGGCCGTCGTACTGGCAGTGTTTGGATGCAGCGGCCCGCAGCCCACCGCGGGCAGTGTCCAGCTCATCGCGATGCTTCAGGGCGCCACCGCGGCCGAGGTGACGCGGGTCCGGGTGACGGTGACGGCCACCGACATGGATCCCCTCACGAGCGATCTGACCCAGACGGGCAGCACCTGGGGCGGCACGATCGGCCCTCTCCCCGCGGGCAGCGGGCGCACCTTCACGGCCGAGGCCTTCAACACCGCGGGGACGCAGATCTTCTCCGGGAAGGCCAGCGACATCACCATCACCGCCGGGCAGACCGCGGTGGTGAACATCACCCTCCAGCAGCTCGATCTGCCGCCGGACTTCGAGAACGGGGCACCGATCATCTCCTCTCTGTCGGCCTCGACGGATCTCGTGCAGCCAGGGGGCAGCGTGCTCCTCAGCTCCTGGGTGCAGGACTCGGACGCCGGCGACACGATCAGCTATGCGTGGACGAGCACCGCGGGCAGCTTCGATGCTCCCACCAGCGCCAGCACGAGCTGGACGGCCCCCATGACCCCGGGCCCCGTCACCCTGACCCTGACGGTGACGGACTCCAAGGGGGCCTCGGCCTCCCTCAGCCTGACCCTCACCGTGGAAGGGGAGACGACCGGGGGCTCGACTGGCTCCGCCACGGTGGGAGCCCTCTTCAACGCCTGGCCCCAGGTGACGCGTATCACCGCCTCGCCCTCCTTCCTCTCCGTGGGTGACACGACCACCGTCGAGGCCCTCGCCAGCGACCTGGACGGGGACCCGCTCGCCTACCAGTGGACCCTGGCCGACGGGTGCACGGGCTCTCTCACGAACGCCTCCTCCTCCACGGTGAGCGTCACCATCACGGGGCCCCTCGACCCCTTGGCCAACCCCCACTCCTGCTACATGAACGTCACCGTCACCGATGGGCGCGGCGGTCAGGGGAAGGGAGCCCTTCGCTTCTACCTCGGCCCCAAGGCGTCCGCGGCCTTCCCTCCCCGAGTCACCAGCACCTCCCAGTCCGCCACCACCGTGAACACCGGGGAGACCGTCACCTTCAGCGTGACGGCGGTGGATCCCCAGGCCAGCCCACTCAGCTTCCAGTGGCAGAGCGGAGATGGCACCCTGGGGACCCCGGTGTCAGGCTTCGCCACCAGCGAGATCACCTGGACGGCCCCCTCCTGCGTGCCCGCCTCGCTCCCCACCGTGGGAGTGGCTGCGCGGGTGAGCAACACCCGGTTCCTCTCCGCCTTTGCCCCCCTGAGCGTGACGCTGACGGGCCCGGCCTGCCCCACACCGGCCTGGATGAACACTGGCACCCTGGTCAGCTCGCGGCGCTCCCACACAGCCACGGTCCTGTCCTCCGGCAAGGTGCTGGTGGCGGGGGGCGGGGACGGGGCGGAGCTGTATGATCCGGCCCTCCGCCTGTGGCAGCCCGTCTCGTATCTGATCGCGTACCGCTCCTCCCATGCGGCGGTCCTGCTGCCCTCCGGCAAGGTGCTGGTCACGGGTGGTCAGAGCTCCGGCTCCCAGGGCCTCGCCAGCGCTGAGCTGTACGACCCGAACACCCAGCGGTGGACCGCGGTGGCTCCCATGCTCCAGGGCCGCTACGGCCATGCCGCCACGGTGCTGCCTTCGGGCAAGGTGCTGGTGACGGGGGGCATTTCCAGCACCGGCGATCTGAGCAGCGCGGAGCTCTATGATCCAGCGACCGACACCTGGACAGCGACGGGTAGCATGAGCCAGCTCCGCACGGAGCACTCGATGCTGCTGCTGCCCTCGGGCAAGGTGCTGGTGGCAGGCCGCTCGAACTCCTCGTCGAACCAGGTCGAGCTGTACGATCCAGACACGGGCGCGTGGACCACCGCGCCCCTGCTCCGCAGCCGCACGAACGCCAAGGCGGTGCTGCTGAACTCCGGCACGGTGCTGGTGGTGGGCCAGGAGGCGATCAGCTTCACCGCGGAGGTATTCAACCCGACCACGGGCACCTCGACAGCGACTGGAAACCCGGCGTCGAATCACCTGGGCGTGGACCCCGTGGTGCTGCCCTCGGGCCGTGTGCTGCTGGCGGGCGGGGGAAGCAACCCCTTCAGCGGTGGCTCCGCCGCGGAGCTGTATGATCCGCTCACCGGAACCTGGAGTACCACCGGCTCCCTGAGCGTGCCCCGCGCCCGTCACACCGTCTCACTGCTGCCCTCGGGCGTGGTGCTGATCGCGGGAGGCCAGAGCTCCAACAACCCCGCCGGCCTCGACTCCGCCGAGCTGTACCTGCCATGAGCGCGGCCTGATGATCATCCGGGACGAGCTGAGGGGCATGATGATCCTGGTTCCCCTGGCGCTGGCCCATCTGGTCGCGGTCGCCTCTCCCGGGCCCAGCTTCCTGATCGTGGCCCAGACGTCCGCCCGGCACTCCTGGCGGATGGGCCTCCACGCGGCGCTCGGCATGGCCCTGGGCGCCTTGAGCTGGGCGCTGGCCGCGCTGCTGGGCCTGGGCGCCCTGTTCCTCAAGTTCACCTGGCTGTACGGCGTCATGCGGCTCGCCGGAGGCGCCTTCCTGCTCTGGGTCGCCTTTCAGCTGTGGAGGCACTCCGCGGACCCGCTGGAGCTGACACGCCGGAGCGAGGGCGAGGCCCCTCCCCGGCGCGTCCTGCTCTCGGCCCTCCGCGTCCAGCTCTCCAATCCGAAGCCCGCCGTCTTCTACGGCTCCATCTTCCTCGCGCTCCTGCCGCCCGAGACGCCGCTGCCCCTGAAGATCGCCGCCCTGGGAATCATCACCCTCAACGAGTTCCTCTGGTACGCGTTCGTCGCGGTCGCCCTCTCCCGGCAGGTGGTGCGCCAGGCGTACCTGCGCGGGAAGATCTGGATCGATCGCATCACCGCGGGCGTGCTCGGCCTGCTCGGCGTCCACCTGCTCGCCGAGGAGAGCAGCTGAGCCCAGCCGCGACGCAACGCGGGCCGCCGCCGGGCTCGTGACGTATTCGTCAACAGTTCTCGGGGTGCTGGCATGAGATGATGGCACTCGCTCATGCGCATCACTCCCAAGCCCCCCTCCAGCCCTCGCGAGTCCCAGCCTCGCGCAGCCCCCTCCGTGCCCGCTGCCCGCCCACGCTCCAGCGCACAGCCACAACGCGCCCCGGAGGAGGCCAGGCGCTTCATCGCAGCCTTCCACGCGCGCCAGGATCTGCCTCCAGCGCGGCTTCGGGAGAAGGAGGCGCTGATGCGCGAGAGCCCTTCGGCCTTCTTCCGGATGATGCCCGCGCTCTTCCACGAGGACCTGCGTGGGCCGTACTCCGCCACGTCCCAGCTGCTGCCCCGCCCTGCCCCACGCATCCTCGTGGCGGGCGATGCACACATCCAGAACTTCGGCACCTTCCGGGGGCCAGAGGGCCGCGCGGTGTGGGGGCTGAACGACTTCGACCAGGCCGGGAGAGGCTCGCCCGAGGTGGACCTCACGCGCCTGGCCACCAGCGCCATGCTCACCGCTCGCGAGGCGGGGCTGAGCAGCCGGGAGCAGGCAGAGCTCGTCTCGGCGCTGGGCAAGGCATACTTCGGCGAGTTGGAGCGGCTCGCCCGCGGCGGGAAGTCCCCGGGCGCCTTCCTCACGAAGAAGGAGGCCAAGGGAGAAGTGGACGACCTCATCGGCGACGCGCAGGACGCCTCGCCCGAGTCCCTGCTGGAGAAGCACGTCCGGCTCGACGCCAAGGGCGGGCCGCGCTTCCGAGAGACGGACATGCTGCGGCCGGTACCCTCCTCGACTCGCAAGGCGCTGCGCGCGGCGCTCGACACCTACGAGGCCGGGCTGGGAAAAACGGAGGCCGTGGCCCGCCCCCTGAAGGTGCTGGATCAGGCACAACGGCTGGACGCGGGCGGCAGCAGCTATGGGCTGGCGCGCTACTACGTGCTCGCCGAGGCGGCAGATCCGAAGGATCCGCCCGTGCTGCTGGAGTTGAAGGAGCTGCTCGCCCCCAGCGTCGAGGTTCCTCCCCTGCCCGCCGACGGCAAGGCAGCGGTGGACGCACAGGAGCGGCTGGGCGGGCTCTCCAACCCCCTCACGGGAGCCACCCGCCTGGGCGGCCGGGCCTTCCTCGTCCGCGAGCTGGAGCCCGAGAAGGCGAAGCTGTCAGCGCAGGCCCTCAACGGAAAGAAGGAGCTCGCCTCCGCCTTCGAGCAGGCCGCTCGAGTATTGGCTCGCGCCCATGGGCCCACGCCCGAGCAGGCCGCGCTCCTCACGGACTGGGTGGGAGCTGACGCCAAGGCGGCCACGAAGCGCCTCGCCGGCTTCGCCCAGCGCTACGCGGACCAGGCGCAGGCGGACTGGAAGGCGTTCCGGGCCGGGAGCTGAGCCGCGACAGCTACGCCGCGCCAGGCCCCTCGCTGGACACGTCCATCCGATCGAAGGCGCGGCCCAGGGCCACCAGCCCCAGCGCCACCTCGAAGGCCAGCCCCGCCGCCGCCGTGAGCCCCGCGAAGGGCAGCGCCCAGAGGCCCAGCAGGCCGTACAGGGCAAAGCCCACCAGCCCGGCCACGATCGCCGCGGGGATCAGCCCTCCCATCAGCACCACCAGCGCCCCCGCCAGCGTGAGCAGCCGCTGCCCCATCGCCTCGATGCCTCGCGCCCGCTCCCCATTCGCTGGCAGCCACGCGGGGAAGAGCACCACCGCGGCGTTCTGGACGAGCACGCCCCCGACGCTCAGCGCCGGCAGCACCGGCAACACCCCCAGCCCACCGGCCACCCAGAGCTCGATCCCCCAGCGCCCCGGCGCCCCCGCCACCAGGCCGATGGCCAGGACGAGCAGCCCCGCCTCCAGGATCCCCAACAGCAGCCCCAGCGCGAGCACCTCCGCCGCCACCACCTGCCGCCCCGTCAACGGCATCGCCCGCAGCATGTCCAGCTTCGGCAGATCCATGCGGAGATCCGAGCGCAGCGACACGGGGCCGAACACGGTGAACATCGCCGCGAGCGCCAGGAAGATGCCCGCCATGGTCTGACGCACGATGGGGACCGCCTCGGGTGCGAAGAAGGCCGCCCCCACGGGAGCGGCGAGCCCGAGCAGGCCCAGGATCAAGATGATCTCCGTGCCCCCCAGCCGTCGCGCCGCGATGAGGTTCTTCCACATCAGCGCCACTTCGGGCCGGCCGAGCGACCCAAGGCGGAAGAAGGGCTTGCGCATGACGATGTGCCCGACCCGCGCCACCCGCTGCCCTCGCTTGCGGGCCACCTGCTCGGCCCGGACCACCACCGCCTCCTCGAAGGGGACGATCAGCGCCGCCACCCACACGTAATGGGCCACGAACAACCCCAACGCGAGCGGCAGGGCCTGGAGGAAGTCTCCCGCTCCGCCCGCCATGGGCAGCGCCACCAGCGCCCTGCCCGGCCACAGCGCGACTCGCAGCGCCGGCTGCTCCAGCAGCCCGGAGAACCACGCCTCCAGCGCTCCCCGCTGGCCCGTGTCCTCCGGCAAGGGGTGGGCCAGGATCGACACGTACACCGCCAGGCCGAAGGCCGCGAACAGCCCCAGGAGCACCCCCCACCGGAGCGCCACCCCCGGCCACCCGAGCCGGGCCAGCCGGGTGCGCACGAATGAGGCGGCGGTGACGTGCAGGTTCACCGTGCCCAGCGCCACCGTGGCCCCCAGGAAGAACAGCACGGGGTGGGGGCTCACCACCCGGCCGATGAAGATCGTGGTGAAGAAGGCGGCCACCGCGGCCCCGAACAGCCCCCGCGCCAGCTTGTAGTGCAGCAGCCCCCGCCGGCTGATGGGCGCGGCGAAGAGCTGCTGCACCTCCGTCTCCGAGAAGGTGAGCGCCGGACGATCCTGCCCCAGCGCCCACGCCGAGACGAGCGACAGCATGAGCATGCCGCCCAGCGACAGCTCGGCCACCATCCGCGCGCCCGGCGGGAGCTCCTCCGTGGCGCGCTGGAAGCTCAGCCGCCGGAGGACGATGGCGTACAGGTAGGCCCCTCCCACCACCAGCCCCACCAGGTACTTCGGCTGGCGCAGGCGCTGTAGCTGCCTGCGGACCCGGTTGCGCAGCGAGGCCCACCACAGGAACGCCACCGCGCGCGGGAAGCTCATACCGCGGGAGGCTCCGGCCGCTCTTCTCCACCGCTGCGGGTGATGCGGATGAAGAGCTCCTCCAGGGAGGCGCTCCCCGCCTCCGCGCCGCTGAGCTGCGCGCGGATCTCCGCCAGCGAGCCCAGCGCCACCGCGCGCCCCCCTGTGATGACGAGGATGCGGTGGCACAGCTCCTCCACCAGCGGCAGCAGGTGCGAGGAGAGCACCAGCGCCGCCCCCTGCTCCGCCCGCTTGCGCAGCGAGGCCTTCATCCGGCGGATGCCGAGGGGATCCAGCCCCGTGAGCGGCTCGTCCAGCAGGATGAGCCGGGGCTCGTGCAGGAAGCCGCACGCGATGGACAGCTTCTGCTTCATGCCCCGCGAGAGCTCCCCCGGCAGCGCCTTCTCCTTGCCCACCAGCTCCATCTCGGAGAGCAGCGCGCGCGCCTTGTCCTCCCAGCCCTCCACCCCGTAGAGGCGGGCCACGAAGTTCAGGTGCTCCCACACGGTCAGGTACTCGAAGAGGCGCGGCTCGTCCGGCAGGAACGCCAGCGCCCGCTTGGCCTTCACCGGCTCTACCGCCACGTCATGCCCCCCCACCACCACCCGCCCGGAGGACACGGGGAGGATGCCCGCCAGGCAGCGCAGCGTGGACGTCTTCCCGGCCCCGTTGGGCCCCACCAGCCCCAGCACCTCCCCCGGCGCCACCTGGAAGGTCAGCCCCTGCACGGCCTTCACCGCGCCATAGGCCTTCTCCAGGGACACCACCTCCAGCGCGGGCGGGACAGGGGCCGGCCTGTCATCGGGACTCGTGTCGGTGGGGGGCATCCGGGCTCCAAATCAGTGCAGGTTGAGCAGCCCCTTCACCGTCTCGAGCACCACCTTGGCCTGCACGGGCTTGACCAGGTACGCGCTCGCCCCGAGCGCCATCGCCCGCTCCCGGTCCGCCGTGGCCCCCTCCGTGGTGATGACCACGATGGGCACGTCCGCGTGTCCCGGGCCCTGCCGGATGTGGCTGATGAGCTTGAGGCCATCCATCAGCGGCATGTTGATGTCGGTGAGCACCAGGTCGAACTGCCCCTGGGTGAACTTCTTGAGGCCGTCGGCTCCGTCAGAGGCCTCGACGCAGACGACTCCACCGAGCCGCTGCAGCGCGTACATGATGCTGCGCCGCATGGCCTGGGAGTCGTCAACGACCAGCGCCCGGATCTGCGTCATGGGCGCGAAGATACCACCGCGCTCCGGGAAAGGAGCTTGTTTCACCCACCGTTCAGCGGCGGCGCCGGGTGAGCGCCACCAGCGCCGGGCCGATCTCCCCCAGCGGCAGCACCCGCTTCACCACGCCGGTGGCGATGGCCTCCTGCGGCATGCCGAAGACGACGGCCGTCTCCTCGGACTCGGCCCACACCTCGCCGCCGGCCTGGTGCACCGCGCGCACGCCCACCGCCCCGTCCGAGCCCATCCCGGTGAGCACCACCGCCAGGGCTTTGGGCCCGAGCACCCGCGCCACGCTCTCGAAGAGCCGGTCCGCCGAGGGCACATACCGATCCTTCGCGCTCACCTCCGGCGTCCTCAGCTCCAGCCGGCCCTCCTGCGCGACGAGCTGCAGGTGGCGCCCGCCCGGGGCGATGTAGACGTGGCCGGGGGCGGGGCGATCCCCCTGCTTCGCCTCCGCCACGTTGAACGGCCCGATGCGGTCCAGCCGCTCCGCGAACGCCCGGGTGAACTGGGCGGGCATGTGCTGGCAGACCAGCACGCACGGTGTGGGCTCCGCCGCGAGCGCCTCCAGCAGCCGCTGCACCGCGGGGGGCCCGCCGGTGGACGCGGCCACGGCCACGATGAAGGGCTTGTCCTCCACGGGCTCCTGCACCACCCGCCCGGGCCTGCGCCGCACCTCGCCCCTGCGCACCAGCCGCGCCGCGCGGACCTTCTCCAGCAGCTCCGCGCCCAGCACCTGCAGCGACTGGGGCGTGGCCCTCGGTGGCTTGGCGATGAAGTCGAAGGCCCCCAGCTCCAGCGCCTTGAAGACGTCCGCCTTGTGGGTGTGGCTGGAGATGACGATGGCCGGCGTGGGGGCCGCGCTCCGCAGCAGCCGCAGGAAGGTGTACCCGCCCAGGCGGGGCATCTCCAGATCCACCGTCACCACGTCCGGGCGCAGCTCCACCACCTTGCGCAGCCCCTCCTCGCCGTTCTCCGCCGAGGCGACGACCCGCACGTCCTCCTCGGCCTCCAGCAGCTGCTGGAGCATCCGCCGGTTGTTGGCCGAGTCGTCGATGACGATGACCGTGATGGGAGGGCGCGCGCTCATCGCCCCCCCTTCAGCGTCAGCTCGGGCTTGCGGTACACCAGATCCCCGCGCAGGTGCACCAGCTCGAAGTCCGCGCTCAGGTTGAGCAGGTTCTCCGAGTGCCCCAGCAGCAGATACCCCCCAGGGACGAGCCGCTCGCTGAAGGCCTGCAGCACGCGCTTCCGGGCCGGGATATCGAAGTAGATCATCACGTTGCGGCAGAAGATGGCGTCCATCCGCGCCACCAGCTGGCACGCCTCCGCGTCCAGCAGGTTGAGCTGCCCGAAGGAGACCCAGGCGCGCACCTCATCCCGCACCCGGACCTTGTTGGTCCCCACCGGCTCGAAGAAGCGGGACACCTGCTCCGGGGTGGTCGCGCGCAGCGAGGAGGGGCCGTACTCCGCCCGCCGCGCCGTGGCCAGCACCCGGCGGGAGATGTCCGTGCCGTGCACCTCCACGTCCCAGCCCTCGAAGCGGCGGCTCTCCTTGAGGAGCATGGCCAGGGTGTAGGCCTCCTCGCCGGTGGAGCAGCCGGCGGACCAGATCCGCAGCCGCTGGAGCGCCGCGTTGCGCTGCTGGAGCACCGGCAGCACCTCCTCGGAGAAGGCCCTGAGCTGCGCGGGCTCCCGGAAGAAGTACGTCTCGTGCGTGGTGAGCGCCTCGACGGCCGCCTCCAGCTCCGCGCGGCGCTGCGCGTCGTAGCGCAGGTAGCGGTGGTACATGGAGAAGTCACGCAGCCCCAGCGCCTCCAGCCGGGGCCACAGGCGCCGCTCCATCACGAACTTCATGTCCTCGCGCACGAGGATGCCGCAGTGGGAGTAGACGTGATCGCGCAGGAGCCGGAACTCCTCCGCGCTCATCTCCGGCCGGCCCTCGTCCTCGAAGCGTGGCGCCACCCGAGCCCCCATCCCCTCAGCGCCTGGAGAGGCGCTCCACCGCGTCCGAGAGCGCGCGTCGGGCCAGCGCGTCCTGCTCGGCCGAGAGCGCGGAGCGCACCGCCTCCAGGCTCTCCCGTCCCCCCGAGTCTCCCAGCACCCGCGCCGCCGTGGCGCGGACATCCCACCCCGAGTGGCTCAGCAGCTGCACTGCCAGCGCCACTCCCTCGGCCGACACGGCCCCAGCCTGGAGCGCGGCCTTCACCACCTCCGCGTCCTCGTGCCGCGCGGCCTCGCGGAGCACCTCCGCCCGGACGATGCCGATCCGCGCCAGCGCGCGCACGGCCCGCCCCGCCAGCGCCCCATCCGGGTGGCCCACCAGCGCCTCCAGCTCGGGCACGCGCTCGGCGGCGCCACACTCGCCCAGCGCATCCACCGCGGCGAGCTGCACGGCGATGTCCTCGTCCTGGAGCGCCCGCTTGAGCAGCGTGCCCGCCGAGGTGTCCCCCACCCGCCCCACCGCCCGCGCCCCGGCCGCGCGCACCGGAGCGGCCTCGTCCACCAGCGCCCCGCGGGCCAGCTCCAGCCCCACCGCCGGATCCACGTCCATCGCCGCGTCCAGCGCCGCCGCGCGCAGCAGCGGATCCGCGGCGCGCGCCAGGCGCCGGAGGGCCGGCAGCGCCGTGGTTCCGCCCGCGTGGGCGAACGCCGCCAGCGCGGCCGGCGAGGGCTGCCCTTCCATCACCTTCTCCAGCGCCGCGAGGACGGCCTCCCGGCAGCCCCCGGAGAGCACCCCGAGCGCCCGGACCGCCGCCCCCGCCAGCGCCGGCTCGTCCAGCAGGGCCACCAGGGGTGCCACCGCCTCCGGCGACTGCGTCCGCCCCAGCGCCTTCACCGCCACCGCGCGCAGATCGTCCTCGGCCCACTCGAGCAGCGCGCTCAGCGCCGGCACGTAGGACGGATCCACCATCTCCAGCATGGCCTGGGCGGCCGCCGCGCGCGCCGGGAGGGACAGCTCCGCCATGCGCCCGAGCAGCTCCCGCCCCGCCTCGGGCCCCAGCCGCGACAGCGTGCGGATCACCTCGGCCAGCAGCCGATCCTCCCGCGCGGCCTCCGCCACCGCCACGGCGAGCGAGGGCTCGCGCAGGGCCCCCGCCGCCACCAGCGCGCCGGCGCGGACGGGGACATCCTCGGCCTCGAAGGCCTGGGACACGAACTCCACCGCGTCCGGCAGCCGCTTGAGCGCGTTGCGCGCCTGGGAGTCGATCTCCGCCCGGAGCGCGCCATCGGCCACGCTGGCCTGGGTGCCCAGCGCTCCGAGCGCGGCCTCGCGGATGGAGCGCACCTCCGAGGCGAGCCCCCGGCTGATGAGCTCCGTGGCGGCCACCTGGGGGATGAGGCCCATCACCCGGTAGGCGCTGCGCCGCAGCTGGGGATCGGCCAGCAGCGGCACCACCCCCGGCAGGGGGGGCGGCCAGTGGAGCTGGATGAGGGCCTCCAGCACGGCCAGCCGCAGCAGGGGATCCGGCTCCTTCAGCAGGGACTCCAGGGCCCGCGCCGCCGCCTCGGAGCCCACGCGCCCCAGCGCCTCCACCGCGGAGACGCGGACGTTGAGATCCGGATCCTCCAGCGCCTCGATCAGCGCGCTCTCCGCCGAGCGGCGGCCCAGCTGCCCGAGGATGTCCGCGGCGAACTTCCGCTGATCCGGGTCCGCATGGCGCAAGAGCCGGAGCAGCGGCCCCACCGCGGGATCCCCGAGCCCCACCAGGGCCTCGGCCGCCGCGTTGCGCGCCCCCGTCTCGCCCCGCTCGCCCAGCACGGCGACGAGCCGGCTGGCCACCTCGGCGAGGGACGGGAGCCGCCGCAGGCTCTCGGCCGAGGCCCGGCGCACGCGCCAGCTCTCGTCATGGAGCCCGGCGATGAGCGCGTCGAGCGTGCCCGTGTCCGCCGGGTCCAGCCCGAGCACGGCCTGGTAGCGCTCCTCCTCCTGAAAGGCGAGGACCTGGCTCACGCCGCCCCTCCCGTCTGCTTCGTCTCCCGCTCCACCTCCGCGCGCAGCAGCGTCTTGATGTCCAGCAGCAGCCGCGGGCGCTCCGGCGGCCCGCACACGCCGATGACGAACGGCGTCCGGCCCGGGGACAGCAGGGCGGGCGCGGGCTTGAGCTCGCTGCGGCGCACGCGCATCACCTCCGTCACCCGGTCCACCCGCAGCGCCAGCCGCCGCCGGCCCAGCAGGCACACCAGCAGCCGCGTCTTCGGGGACGCCGGCGCCTCGGAGATGCTCAACCGCTGGCGCAGATCCACCACCGGCAGGAGGGCGCCCCGCAGGTGCAGCATGCCCTCCACGAAGGAAGGGGCGCGCGGGACGGGGATGACCCGCTGAGGCGGGAGGATCTCCTCCACGCGCATGATGTCGACCACGTACTCCTCACGGCCCACGCTGAAGCAGCAGAGCTGGACGAGTGGATCTCGAGGCGCCGAGTCCTCGGGCCGAGCCCGGCGCAGCTGCAGGGTCACGGGCTCCTTCATGCGAGCGCCTGCTGCAGGTCGAGGAGGATGTAGAGCTGCGAGCTGCGCCGCCCGATGCCCGCCACGCAGTCGCGCTCGCCGCCGAGGCCCGGCGGGGCCGCCTCCAGCATGGAGGGCTTCAGGCGCACCACGTCCTTCACCGCGTCCACCCAGACGCCCGCCGGCCCCTCCTCGGTGTGCGCGACGAGGATGCGCGCCGAGCGCGGCGGCGGCGGCGCGTCCGGGCCCGCCACCAGGGGGGCCTTGTCGGTCAGCCTCAGGCGCAGCTTGAGATCGTACACGGGGATGACATCACCCCGGAGGTTCATCACGCCCAGCAGGAACGGCTCCGCGCGAGGGATCTCGGTCAGGGGCGGCACCCTGCCGATCTCCCGGACGGTGCGGATGGGCACGGCGTAGCACTCCCCCTCCAGGATGAAGGCCAGGTATTCCTCGGGGATCTCCTCCGGGGTGAGCGGCAGCAGCTCGTCGGTGCCCGCAGCGAAGTCCAGCAGGCCTCCCACGTCTTCGTCGGGCCGGTAGAAGAAGTCATCGAGCAGTTCAGAGAAGCGGGACACGACAGACAGAGGATAGCAGCCTGGGGGGGCCTTTCGTCATGCCCAGCGACGCTCTGGCCCGATCCCCTCCTCCATCAGGGCTGCGACATCCAGAACGAGCACGGTTCTCCGGTTTCCCAGGTCCGTGGCCCCGGAGATGCCCCGTACGGCCTGGAGCCGCCCCCCGAGGGGCTTGGTGACGATATCCTGCTGCCCGAAGAGCTCGTCCACGGCGATGCCCATCCGCTCCTGGGCCAGCCCCACCACCACCACGAAGCTCCGCGGGATGGGGCGCTCGGGCAGGCCGAACATCCGCGCCAGCCGGGTGAGCGGGAGCGTCTGCCCGCGCAGATCCAGCACCTCTCGCCGCTCCACCGTGCGGATGTCCTTGGGCTGCACGGCGAGGATCTCCAGCACGCTGTTGAGCGGCACCGCGTAGGTGCGGCCGCTCACCCCCACCACCAGCGCCCGGATGATGGCCAGCGTCAGCGGCAGCGTGAGGTGGAAGGCGGTGCCGCGCCCGCGCTCGCTCCACACGTCGATGAGGCCGGAGAGGTTGCTGATGTTGTTCTTCACCACGTCCAGCCCCACCCCACGGCCGGACAGCTCGGAGACGCTGCGGGCGGTGGAGAAGCCCGGCAGGAAGATGAGGTTGAGCAGCTCGCGCCGGCTCATCTCCGCGGCCTGCGCCTCGGTGATGAGGGCCTTCTGCAGGGCCACCTCGCGGACGCGGTGCTCGTCGATGCCGGAGCCGTCGTCGCTCACCTCGATGACGACGTGGTTGCCCTTCTGCTCGGCCCGCAGCGACACGATGGCGCGCCGGGGCTTGCCCGCGGCCACCCGCACCTGCGGCGACTCCACGCCGTGATCGAGCGCGTTGCGGATGATGTGCATCAGCGGATCGCTCAGCTCCTCGACGATGAGCTTGTCCAGCTCCACCTCGCCGCCGCTGCTGATGAAGTCGATCTCCTTGCCGGCCTCTCGGGCGATGCGGCGCACCAGCCGCGCCAGCTTGTCGAACACCTGGCCCACCGGGACCATGCGCGCCTCGAGCAGCCCGCTCTGCAGCGCGTCCAGCTTGCGCTCGAGCTGCCGCGTCTCCCGCCCCAGCTCCTGGACCCACGCCTTGGAGAGCACCAGCGTGCCCTCCTGCCGCGCCCCCTCGACCATGCGCTGGAGGTTGGCCTTGATGAGCAGCAGCTCGCCCACCGTGTTCATCAGCCCGTCCAGCCTGCGGATGTCCACGCGCACCGTCTGCGTCAGCGAGCGCAGCGACGTGTCGAAGTCCACCCGCGGGCCGGTGGAGCCCGCCTCGGCCATGAGCTCCGGAGGGGGAGTCTCCGGCACCCCCTGGGCCGCGCGCACCGAGGGCACCGCCCGCGCCGGCGGCGGCACCTCCACCTCTGGCTCTGGCTCCGGGGGTGGGGCCGCTCGAGACGCCTTGCCCTTCCGGGAGCCGGCGCGGCGCGTGGAGGGGGCGCGCGGCTCCGAGGGTGCCGCGGGCGCCGAGGCGGCCGTCCGAGCCAGCGCGGCGGGCGCCTCAGGGGCGGGAAGCGCGGCCGGGGCGACGGGAGCGGGCGGGCGGGCCTTCGCTGGCGCCGAGCCCCTGCCCGGGGGGCGGAGCGCGAGCGGGGCGAGCTGCGCGAGGGTGCCCTCCACGGCCTTGGCCAGCTCCGGCCCCGTCACCTTCGAGCCGAAGATGAGATCGAACGCGATGCCGCTGGCGCTGCTGGGCTGCGCCGAGGGGAGCGTGCTGATGATCTCGCCCACCGGCTTGAGGCGGGAGTTCAGCTCGGCCAGCCCCTTGTCGAAGTCGGACAGATCGAAGTCGGCGCGCACCCGCCACAGCGACACGCCGCGGCGGACGTTCTCCCGGAGCCGGTGCTCCTCGTACTCGGTGAAGACGGCGCGCACCTGGGGATCCAGCTCCAGCCGGTCCAGCGGATCCTCCTCGCCCGGGGCCGCGGGAGCCCCCAGGCGGGAGAAGCCCTCCACCAGCGCCTCCACCCGCGCGGACTGCGCGGTGGACGTCTCTCCCCGGGAGGCATCCACCAGCAGCGCCTGCAGCACGTCCAGCGCCTCGACGAGCGAGTCCAGGGCGGTGTCGTCGAGCACCAGCTTGCCCAGCCGCAGCCGGTCCAGCAGGTCCTCCATGCCGTGCGCCAGCCGGGCGATGCGATCCTGGCCGAAGAGGCCCGCCAGCCCCTTGAGCGAGTGCGCGGCCCGGAAGATGCCGTTGACGAGCTCCGGATCCACCTCCTGCCCACGGCGCTCGTCGAGCGTGAGCAGATCCTTGTTCAGCGTGTCGAGGATCTCCGTCGCCTCGGCGACGAACTCCGACAGGGCTTTGCCTCCCTGGTTCACGGCGGCAGCGGCCCCCGGCTCACGCCAGCTTCAGGTAGCGCCGGACCAGCCCCTCCAGGCTCGCCGGCTGGAATGGCTTGACCAGATACTCCGCGGCCCCGAGCGCCATGCCCCGATCCCGATCCTGCTCGCGCCCCTCGGTGGTGATGATGAAGAGCGGCGTGTCGCGGTAGTTCGGGTTCTTCTTGACGAAGTTGATCAGCTCCAGCCCGTTGATGTCGGGCATGTTGATGTCGGTGATGATCAGATCGAAGCGGTGGCGTGGCAGCAGCCGGAGCGCCTCGAAGCCGCTGGAGGTGGTGACGGCCTCGATGCCGGGGACGGCCTCCACCGCCGCTGCGATGAACTCGCGCGACGTCCTGGAATCCTCCACGATCAGGACCTTGAATCCCATGGGGCGGAGAAATGTTAGCAGAAGCCCGGCTGCCGGGAGAGTCCCTGACCTGCGAGAGTCCCTGACCTGCCCGAATTCAGGATTTCCGCGCTGGGAGGAGCTTCGCCAGGCCCTTGTCGGCCAGCAGGGCGACCCGCTTTCCCTTGAAAGCCGGAAGGAAATGCTGCTGGAGGGCCGCGGCCTGGGCGGCCTCGTCCAGCTGCGCTCCGCCGGGGATCTCCAGGGCCAGGGACTCCACCTTGGCCTTCGCGAGCACCCGGGCGGCGCTGGCCAGGGCCTGCCCCAGGGCGGCCGCGTCCAGGCTCTTCCGAGAGCCCAGCCCCACCGCGAAGATGCGCGGGATGGGCAGCCGCCCGTCCGAGGGCACCAGCAGCCAGTCATCCTTCACGCCCGTGAAGAAGCCCTGCTTGAGCACGCGCGAGAGGGCCCCGCACAGCCGCCAGTCCACGAAGCCGGCGGTCCCGGGCAGGGGCCTGTCCTCCTCGGCCACGAAGAGGCAGAGGGCGTCCACCCCGGCGAGGGAATCCAGCCCCTCGAGCCCGATGTCGTAGGTCGTCACGCTCACGGCTTACCGAGGGCCACCGCGACGCGGTCGAGCAGGCCGTTGACGAAGGCGCTGGACTCCTCCGTGCCGAAGTTCTTGCCCAGCTCCACGGCCTCGTTGATGGAGACCTTCTTGGGGATGTCCGGGCGGTACTTCAGCTCGAAGACGCCCAGGCGCAGCACGTTCCGGTCGATCCGGGACATGCGATCCAGCCGCCAGTTGTGGCTGTGCTTCTCGATGAGCTGATCGATCTCCGCCTGGTGGGCCCGGACGCCCTCGACCAGCTCCTGGGCGAACCGGACGGCGTCCGGCTCCGGCTTGCCCTCCTCGGCGGAGGCGGCCCACGCGGAGGCGAGCGCCTCGGCGGGCGAGGAGCCCTCGGCCATCTCCAGCTGATAGAGCGCCTGCAGTGCGCGCTCGCGCCCGGTTCTGCGCGCCCCCATGGCTATCCCCGCTTTCCTTCCGCCAGCTTCGCGTAGAGGTTGACCATCTCCAGGCAGGCCATGGCCGCCTCGGCGCCCTTGTTGCCCGCCTTCACCCCGGCCCGATCGATGGCCTGCTCCACCGTGTCACACGTCAGCACGCCGAAGGTGACGGAGACGGGCTTCTGCAGGGCCGCGGCGCTGAAGGCCACCGCGCCAATGCCCTTGGAGCACTCGCCCGCCACGTAGTCGAAGTGGGGCGTGCCCCCGCGAATCACGGCGCCCAGGGTCATCACGCCCACGTACCCTTGCGACTCCGTGACACGCCGCGTCAGGCCGGGCAGCTCATAGGTGCCAGGGCAGCGGTAGACGTCGATGTCCGCGTCCGCCACCCCGTGGCGCACCAGCGCGTCCACCGCGCCCTTGACGAGCTCCTCGGTGATGAACGCGTTGAAGCGGGCCACGCAGATGGCAAAGCGGCCCTTGGGGGGCAGGAAATCACCTTCGATGTAGCGAGGCATGGGTGCTTCCTACACCAGCGGCCCGGCCCGCGTCTTCACGACTTGTCACGCCGCCGGCGGGGGGTGCGCGCCGCCACCCGCCGGGGGGGCTCCGCCTGGGACAGGGGGACCTGCTCCACCACCTCCAGCGAGTAGCTCTCCAGGCCCACGATCTTCTTGGGGTTGTTGGTGAGCAGCCGCAGCCGGGACAGCCCGAGATCCCTGAGGATCTGCGCCCCGACGCCGAACTCGCGCAGGCGCGTCTGGTCCGGCTTGCCCATGACGACCTGCTCGTTGGAGGTGTGGGTGCACTCCAGCCGGGCCCTGGGCGGCACATCCTTCTGGAGATAGACGATGACGCCCCGCCCCGCCGCCTGGATGCGCTGGAAGGCCTGCTCGAGCTGGCTGCCGCACTCGCACTGACTGCTGCCCAACAGATCCCCCATGAGACACGCGCGGTGCATGCGGGTGAGCACGGGCTCCTTGCCGCGGATGTCGCCCTTCACCAGCGCCACGTGGACGGCCGAGTCCACCTCGCTGCCATAGGTGTACGCCTGGAAGGTGCCCGCGCCCCGGCGCTCGACGGTGGCCGAGGCGATCCGCTTGACGAGCCGCTCGCGCTCCAGCCGGTAGCGGATGATGTCCGCCACCGAGAGCAGCACCAGCTTGTGCTTCCGGGCGAACTTCACCAGGTCCGGCCGGCGGGCCATGGAGCCGTCCGGGTTCATGATCTCGCAGATGACGCCGGCCGGCGCGAGCCCCGCCATCCGCGCCAGATCCACGCTGCCCTCGGTCTGCCCGGTGCGGACCAGCACGCCGCCCTCACGGGCGCGCAGGGGGAAGATGTGGCCGGGGCGCACCAGATCCCCCGGCTTGGCGTTCGGGGCCACCGCCGCCTGGATGGTGCGGGCCCGATCCGCCGCGGAGATGCCGGTGGTGACGCCGCGGGCCGCCTCGATGGAGACGGTGAAGGCCGTCTGGAAGGGCGAGGTGTTGTCCTGCACCATCAGCGGCAGGTTCAGCCGGCGGATGCGCTCCTCGGTGAGGGACAGGCAGATGAGCCCGCGCCCGTGGGTGGCCATGAAGTTGATGGCCTCCGGCGTGGCCTTCTCGGCGGCCATCACGAGATCGCCCTCGTTCTCGCGATCCTCGTCATCCGTGAGGATGACCATGCGCCCCTTGCGGATCTCCGCGCGCGCCTGCTCCACCAGCTCGATGACCTTCTCACCCTGCGTGCCGCGCGCCATGCTTCGCCCTCCTAGCCTTTCACCCCGAAGCCGGCGGCCCTGAGCGCCTCCTCGGTGAGCCCGCTGCTGGGGCCCTGGCGCAGCGAGAACAGCCGCGCCACGTACTTGCCAATCATGTCGCCTTCCAGGTTCACCCGCGAGCCCACGCCCTTGGCCCGCAGCGTGGTGCGCGCCTGCGTCTCCGGGATGAGCTGCACGGTGAAGCGGTCGGCGAGCACCGCGTTGACGGTGAGGCTGATCCCATCCACCGCCACCGAGCCCTTCTCGATGAAGCAGGGCGCGAGCTCGGGCGGCAGGCGGAAGGCCATCACCCAGGAGCCGCCCTCGGTCCGCGTCTCCAGCACCTCGCTCACCGCGTCCACGTGGCCCGTGACCAGGTGCCCGCCCAGCCGCTCTCCCAGCGCCAGCGCCCGCTCCAGGTTCACCCGGGAGCCCGGCCGCAGCTCGCCCAGGGTGGTGCGCCGCAGCGTCTCCGGCGCCGCCTGGACCTTGAAGGTGTCCCCGCCTCGCTCCACCACCGTGAGGCACGCGCCGTCCACCGCGATGGACTCGCCCAGGGCGAAGCTGCCCACCCCCAGCGCCGTGCGGATCCAGAGGTCCGTCATCCCACCTGGGACGACACGCTCCACTGCGCCCATGTCCTGAATGAGACCCGTGAACATCGCCGGGGCTTATAACGGATTCTTCACAGGCGTGCCTGGAGGAGTAGATCCGCTCCCAGCTGCTCGAAGGTGATGTTCTTCAGGGAAAGCGCCTCGGACATCACCTTCACCCCCAGGTCGCCCGACCAGGAGAGCCCCGGGCTGCCCACGAGCTTGGGGGCCAGGAAGAGGGCCAGCTCGTCCGCCAGCCGCTCGCGGAGGAAGGAGCCGTACAGCTGCGCGCCCCCCTCGACGAGGACGTGGTTGAACCCCTGGTGACCGATGCGGGCCAGCAGGGACTTGATGTCCACCCGCCCGCGCTTCTCGCGCACCTGCCACACCTCCACGCCCAGCTCGGTGAAGCGGCGGGCCTTGCGGCCCTTGGGATCCTCCAGGGTGGCCAGCACGGTCTTCGCCGAAGAGCGCTGGGTGAAGAGGGTGTACGAGGGCTTGAGGCTCAGGCGCGAGTCCACCACCACGCGCACCGCGTCCTTGCCTCCGCCGCCCGCAAGGCGCGTGGTGAGCTTCGGGTTGTCCCGGCGCACCGTGTTGGCGCCCACGAGGATGACATCCACCTTGTCGCGCAGCCGGTGGACCCAGGCGCGCGCCGGCTCGCCCGTCACCCAGCGCGAGTCCCCGGTGGCCGTGGCCAGCTTCCCATCCAGCGTCACCGCCGCCTTGAGCGTGACGTAGGGGAGCCCCTTCTGGATGACCTTGAAGAAGGGCCCGTTGATCCGGTCCGCCTCCTCCTGGAGGACGCCGGTGAGCACCTCCACCCCGGCCTTGCGCAGCCGGGCGATGCCCTTGCCGCTCACCTTCGGGTTGGGATCCGAGGACGCGGAGATGACCCGGCGCACCCCGGCCTCGATGATGGCCAGGCTGCACGGCGGCGTGCGCCCGTAGTGATCACACGGCTCCAGCGTGGTGTAGAGATCCGCGCCTCGCGCCCGGGGGCCGGCGGCCTCCAGCGCGACGATCTCCCCGTGCGCCGTGCCGGCCTTCTTGTGGTAGCCGCGCGCGATGATGCGCCCGCCCTTCACCAGCACGGCCCCCACGGGTGGGTTGGGGCTGGTGCGCCCCTGGCCCTTGGCCGCCTCCTCCAGGGCGATGCGCATGAAGAACTCGGCCACCGCGCGATCGAAGTCGGCCGCGCGCTTCGCCCTCGGGGCCCTGCTCGCCTTCAGCCGCGCCCGGGTCAGCAGCCTCATGACGGCTGGCCACCCTTGCCTGGCTGAGCCTTGGACCTGCCCTCCTTCGACTGATCCGCCAGCTCCCGCAGCTCGTTCATGAACTCGGCGATGTCCCGGAAGCTGCGGTACACGGAGGCGAAGCGCACGTAGGCCACCTCATCCAGCCCGCGCAGCCGGCGCATCACCTCTTCGCCGATCACGCTGGAGGGCACCTCCTTCTCGCCCATCCCCTGGAGCAGCCGCTCGATGGCCTCCACCGTCTGCTCGACCTGGTCCGCGGAGACGGGCCGCTTCTCGCACGCCTTCTTCAGGCCGGTGACGATCTTCTCCCGATCGAACGCCTCGCGCCGGCCGTCCTTCTTCACGATGAGCGGATAGAGCTCCTCCACCCGCTCGTACGTGGTGAAGCGGCGCTTGCACTCCAGGCATTCGCGGCGCCGGCGGATGACCGAGCCCTCGTGCGACTCGCGCGAGTCGATGACCTTGTTCTCGGTGTCCTGGCAGAAGGGGCAGCGCATGGGGTTGCTTCGAGCGGGGTTACTTCAAGCGCGAGGCGTAGAGCGGGAAGGACTGCGTCAGCTCCTTCACCTTGCCACGGATGCGCGTGAGCTGCGCGTCGTCCGAGGCGTGATCCAGCGCCTCGCCGAGGAGCTGGCCGACGATGGCCATCTCCGCCTCCTTCATGCCGCGCGTGGTGACGGCGGGCGTGCCCACCCGGACGCCGGAGGTCGTCATCGGCTTCTCCGGATCGAACGGGATCATGTTCTTGTTCACGGTGAAGCCGGCCTTGCCCAGCACCTCCTCGGCCACCTTGCCGGTGAGCTTCTTGGGCCGCAGATCCACCAGCATCAGGTGGTTGTCCGTCCCCCCCGAGCACAGCCGCAGGCCGGCCTTCTGGAGCGCCTCCGCCAGCGCCTTGGCGTTGGCGACGATCTGCCGCTGGTAGGCCTTGAACTCGGGGCTGAGCGCCTCCTTGAAGGCCACCGCCTTGGCGGCGATCACGTGCATCAGCGGGCCGCCCTGGATGCCCGGGAAGATCTGGCTGTTGAGGGCCTTGGCGAACGGCTCCTTGCACAGCACCAGGCCGCCGCGCGGGCCCCGGAGCGTCTTGTGCGTGGTGGAGGTGACGAACTCCGCCAGCGGCACCGGCGAGGGGTGCACGCCCGCGGCCACCAGGCCGGCGATGTGCGCCATGTCCACCATCATCGCCGCGCCCACGCTGTCGGCGGCCTCGCGGAACTTCGCGAAGTCGATCGTCCGCGGGTACGCGCTGGCGCCCACGACGATGACCTTCGGCTTGTGCTCCTTGGCCAGGGCGGACACCTGGGCGTAGTCGATCGTCTCCGTGTCACGGGTGAGCCCGTAGTGGACCACCTTGTAGAGCTTGCCGGAGAAGTTGAAGGCCGCGCCGTGCGTGAGGTGGCCGCCCGAGTTGAGATCCAGCGACAGCATCGTGTCGCCCGGCTTCATCAGCGCCATGTAGGCGGCCATGTTGGCCTGGCTGCCGGAGTGGGCCTGGACGTTGGCGGCCTCGGCGCCGAACAGCTCCTTCACGCGGTTGATGGCCAGCGTCTCGGCCACGTCCACCACCTCGCAGCCCCCGTAGTAGCGCTTGCCCGGGTAGCCCTCGGCGTACTTGTTCGTCAGCACCGAGCCCATGGCCTCCATCACCGCCGGGCTGACGAAGTTCTCCGAGGCGATCAGCTCGATCCCCTCCTCCTGGCGCTCCGTCTCGTGACGGATGACCTGGGCGATCTCGGGATCGACCTCGGCGAGCGTGCGGGTGTTCTCCATGACTCCCTCGGAAGGTAGGTGGGTGCGGAGCTCAGCGCTCCGATTCAACATCGCGGATCATCTGGACGCGGCGCTCGTGCCGGCCGCCCTCGAATGGCGTGGCGAGGAACACCTCGAGGATGCCCCGAGCCACCCCCGCGCCCACCACCCGCTGCCCCACGCACAGCACGTTCGCGTCGTTGTGCGCGCGGGCCATGCGGGCCTCGAACTCGGTGGTGCACAGGGCCGCGCGCACGCCCGCGTGCTTGTTGGCCACGATGCTCATGCCAATGCCCGTGCCGCACACGAGCACGCCATGGGTGTACTCCCCGGCCGCCACGGCGCGAGCCACCTTCCTGGCGAAGTCCGGGTAGTCCACGGAGTCGCGCGAGGTGGGCCCCACGTCCTCGAAGGGCACGCCCCGCTCTCGGAGCGAGGCCGCCAGGTCCTGGCGCAGCTCGAGGCCCGCGTGGTCGGACGCGAGGATGATCTTCACGCGGGGCTCCTCTCCGGGAGGGACGGTCTACTTGAAGCGACGGAACAGCAGCACCGCGTTGGTGCCGCCGAAGCCGAACGAGTTGCTCATCGCCGCGTCGACCCGGACCTCGCGTGGCTGGTTCGGGAGATAGTCCAGATCACACTCCGGATCGGGCGTCGAGTAGTTGATGGTCGGCGGCAGCACGCCACGCAGCAGCGACAGCACGCTGATGACGGCCTCCGCGCCACCGGCCGCGCCGAGCATGTGCCCGGTCATCGACTTGGTGGAGGAGACGGCCAGCTTCTTCGCGTGCGCGCCGAAGACCGTCTTGATGGCCTTCGACTCGTTGGCGTCATTGTAGGGGGTGGAGGTGCCGTGCGCGTTGATGTAGCCCACGTCCTCGGGGTTCATCCCCGCGGAGGCCAGGGCCAGGCGCATGCAGCGAGCCGCGCCTTCGCCCCCGGGGGCCGGCGCCGTCACGTGGTTGGCGTCCGAGTTGGCCCCGTAGCCCACCAGCTCCGCCAGGATGTTGGCGCCGCGCTTCTTGGCGTGCTCCAGCTCCTCCAGCACGACGATGCCGGCGCCCTCGCCCATCACGAAGCCATCCCGGTCCTTGTCGAACGGGCGGCTGGCCCTGGCGGGATCCTCGTTGTGGGTGGACAGCGCCTTCATCACCGAGAAGCCGCCCATGGCCAGCGGGGTGATGGAGGCCTCGGCGCCACCGGCGATGACCGCGTCACACTCGCCCAGCTTGATGCACTTCCAGGCCTCGCCAATGGCGTGGGCGCTGGTGGCGCAGGCGGACACCGGAGACCAGTTGGGGCCCTTGGCGCCGTACCGGATGGAGATCAGGCCGGGCGCCATGTTGATGATCATCTGGATGATGAAGAAGGGCGACAGCCGGTCGAACCCCTTCTCCAGGCCCTTCTTGTGCTGCTCCTCCAGCGAGGCGATGCCGCCAATGCCGGAGCCGACGATCACGCCCACGCGCTCATTGGCATAGCCGTTGGGCTTGTCCGCCCCAATGGGCAGCCCGCTCTCCTTCATCGCCATCTCGGAGGCGGCCACCGCGTACTGGGCGAACAGATCCATCCGGCGCACTTCGCGCTTGTCGATGAACTGCTCGGGCTGGAAGTCCTTCACCTCGCCCGCGAAGCGCGTGTCGAGGCGCGCGACATCGAAGCGCGAGATCGGAGCAATTCCGGACTTGCCGGCGAGCATCGCCTGCCAGTTCTTCTCTGTGCCGGTGCCCAGTGCCGTAATCAACCCGGTACCGGTGACGACGACTCGACGGTTTGACACGATCCTCTCCAACGGCGTGTGCGGCTGCCACCCTGTGCGCGGCCACGGAACGCCCGACTGCGGCGTTCCTCCGGCCCGGCCGCGCTCGCTACCTTACTTCTTGTGGGTGTTGATGTAGTTGATGGCGTCGCCGACGGTCTTGATGTTCTCGGCTTCCTCATCGGGGATCTCGACCTCGAACTCCTCCTCCATCGCCATCACGAGCTCCACGATGTCGAGGCTGTCGGCGCCAAGGTCCTCAATGAAGGAGGACTCGGGCTTGATTTCATCCTCCCCCACCCCGAGCTGGTCGGCGATGATGGACTTGACCTTGGTTTCGATGGCTGAAGTCGACATAAGTGCTGAACCCTCCAGGAACCATGTGGGGGCCCACCTTACTTCCCGGGCCCAGTCAAAGGCGGGCGCGGTATATCCCACGCCCGCCAGCAATCCAACCGTGGGCTACATGTACATTCCACCATTCACCTTGAGAACTTCTCCGGTGATGTAGGCAGCCGAATCGCTGGCCAGGAAAACCACGGCGTTGGCCACCTCCTCGGGGGTGCCCAGCCGGGCCAGGGGAATGCCCTCGATCATCCGCTTGCGCATCTCCTCGTTGATTCCGGCCGTCATGTCCGTGCCGATGAAGCCGGGGGACACGGCGTTGACGCGGATGTTGCGGCTGGCCAGCTCCTTGGCCACCGCCTTGGTCAGGCCGATGAGCCCTGCCTTGGAGGCGGAGTAGGCGGCCTGCCCCGCGTTCCCCGACTCGCCGACGATGGAGGTGAGGTTGATGATGGCCCCGCCCCGCTGCTTCATCATCGGCCGGCTGGCGGCGCGGATGAGCGCGAAGGCGCCCTTGAGGTTGGTGTCCAGCTGCTTGTCCCAGTCCTCGTCCTTCAGGCGCATGACCAGGCCGTCCACCGCCACGCCCGCGTTGTTGACGAGCACATCCAGCCGGCCGTGCGCCTTGACGATGTTCTCCACGGCGCTGGCGCAGGCGGCGGTGTCCGCCACGTCGAACTTCACCGCCTCGGCCTTGGCGCCCGCCTCCTGGATGAGCTTCACCGACTCCTGGGCGGCCGCCTCGTTGCCTGCATAGCTGATGACCACCGTGGCCGCGCCCGCCTTGGCGAACGCCACCGCGCACGCCCGGCCGATGCCGCGCGAGCCGCCAGTCACCAGCACCACCTTGTCCTTGAATCCGCTCATGCTGCCCCCAGGGCCGCGAGCGTCTTCTCCAGGCTCGCGGAGTCCTCCACGTTGAACATCTCGATATCCTTGCTGATGCGCTTGACGAGCCCGGCCAGCACCTTGCCCGGCCCCAGCTCGACGATGCGCGTCACGCCCTCGGCCTTGAGCGCCTCCACGCACTCGATCCAGCGGACCGGGGCGCTCACCTGCTCCAGCAGCAGCGGCACCACGCGCCCGGCGTCGCTGTTGGGGCGGGCCTCCACGTTGGTCACCACCGGGAACCGGGGCGCGGACACCTTCACCTGGCCCAGCACCTCGGCCAGCCGGGGCTTCACCGGATCCATCAGCGCGCAGTGGAAGGGCGCGGACACCGGCAGGGGCATGACGCGCTTGGCCCCGGCCTCCTTGAGCTTCGCCTCGGCGCGAGCCACCGCGGAGGCGTGCCCGGCGATCACCGTCTGCTCCGGCGAGTTGTAGTTGGCGGGGGCCAGCACCTCGCCCTGGGCCGCCGCATCACAGGCCGCCTTCACCTTGTCGGGCTCCAGGCCCAGCACCGCCGCCATGGCGCCTACTCCGGCGGGCACCGCCTCCTGCATGAAGGTGCCGCGGGCGCGCACCGCCCGGGCCGCGTCCGCCAGCGGCAGGGCCCCCGCGGCCACCAGCGCCGAGTACTCCCCGAGCGAGTGCCCCGCGACGAAGGCCGGCGCGCTGACACGGCTGGCGAACACCGCGTGCACCGCCAGGGACACCGTGAGGATGGCCGGCTGGGTGTTGGCGGTGAGCTTGAGCGACTCCTCGGGCCCCTCGAAGCAGAGGGTGGACAGCTTCTCGCCCAGGGCGGCGTCCACCGCCTCGAAGACGGCACGGGCCTCCGGGAACTTCTCGAACAGCTCCTTCCCCATGCCCACCTTCTGGCTGCCCTGCCCGGGGAAGACGAATGCGATCTTCGACATGTGTACTCACTCCCTCCCTGACTTCCCCCAGCTACCAGCGCACCACCGCGCAACCCCAGGTCATCCCGGACCCGATGGCCACCATGACGACGATGTCGCCGCGCTTCAGCCTCCCGGCGCGGTTGGCCTCATCCAGCGCGATAGGGACCGAGGCAGCCGACGTGTTGCCGTATTTGTCGAGGTTGATCCAGCACTTCTCGAGTGGGATCTCGATGCGCTGCATCACCGCCTCGAGGATGCGGAGGTTCGCCTGGTGCGCGATGAAGTGATCCACCTGGGACGTCGTGAGCCCGTGGACCTTCAGCGCCTCGTGCGTGATGCTCGTCAACTCCCGCACCGCGCACTTGAAGACCTCGCGCCCGTTCATGTTCAGCTTGTGGCGCTGGGTACGGATGTTCTCTTCGGTCAGCGGCTCCCGAGAGCCCCCCGCGGGGATGGTGAGGATCTCCGCCAGGGCTCCATCCGTCCGCAGGTGGGTGGAGAGCAGCCCCCGCCCCTCCTCCTGTGCGGGCGCCAGCACCATCGCCCCCGCCCCATCTCCGAACAGGACGCAGGTGTTGCGGTCGTTCCAGTTCAGCACCCCGGTGAACAGGTCCGCGCCGATGACGAGCGCCCGCTTCACCTGGCCCGTGCGGATGAACTGCTCTGCCACCGACAGGGCATACACCCCGCCGGCACACGCGGCGGCCACGTCGAAGGCAAAGGCCCTCCCCGCCCCCAGCTTCGCCTGCACGAACACCGCGCAAGAGGGCATGGGCATATCCGCGGTGATCGTCCCCACGACGATCAGCTCCAGATCCTCCGGGCGCACACCGGCCATGGCCAGCGCCTCACGGGCCGCGGCGACGGCCATGTCGCTGGTCGTCTCACCCGGCGCGGCCTTGCGCCTCTCCCGGATCCCCGTCCGCTCGACAATCCATTCGTCCGAGGTATCGACGAACTTCTCGAGATCCTTGTTGGTGATGACTTGAGCTGGCGCGTAGGAGCCCGTTCCGATGATCTGCGCGAGGGGCACGTGGTTCTCCCTGAGTGTCGTCGGAACACAACGCTGCGGGCGGGCTCTCTAATCGGAAATAGCGGCGCCTGTCGCTCTTTTTCCTCCCAGGAAGACAGGCAACCAGGCACGCGGCGGGCAATGCGGCGCGTCAACCCGGGCTGCCCGCCGGAAGCAGGACAGACGCCTCCCGTCCCGGGCGAGCACATGGCCCACCCGGAGCGCGACCCTGGCTTTCTTCGGAGGATGGAGGAGCTGTCGTCCAGCCCCACCACGGTGCGCGCCGGGTGCACCCGCACGCGCGACAACGCCCCCGCGAGCACGCTTCGTGCTCCGGGAGCGCTCACGCGAACGGCACGCCACCGGCGGCGCGCCTCACCTACTCCGTCGCGATGACCTCACGCCCGCTGTAGTTGCCACAGGCGGCGCAGGCGCGGTGCGGCAGCACCGGCTCCTTGCACTTGGAGCACTTGATGACCTGCACGGCGCTCCGCAGGTTGCTGTTGGCCGCGCGGCGGCGGTCCCGGCGCATCTTCGACGTCCGCTTCTTGGGAACTCCCACGACTCACCTCTAGTTCAGCTTGATGTTCATCAGCGGCGCGAGCCGCGGGTCGATGACCTTCGTCTCGCAACCACACTTCTTCTCGTTGAGGTTCTGGCCACACTGCGCGCAGAGCCCCTTGCAGTCCTCACGACAGACCGCGTTCATTGGGAGGGCGAGCAATACCTGCTCACGCACGATCGGATCCAGATCGATCGTCTTCCCGTCGAAGAGTTCCTCGTCGGCGTCCTCCAGCTCGAAGGAACCGGCGGTCTCCCCCTGCTCGGCCCCAGACTCCTCGCCCCCCACGTCCTCACCCCGGGCGAGCGCCTCGGGCACGAGGTTGAGGGTGAAGGACACCGGCACGTCCATCGCCACATCCACCAGGCAGCGCTTGCACGGCGCGGCCACGTGGGCGGTGAACTCGCCCTGCAGGAGCACCCCTCCGCTCACCTTCCGAAGGGAGGCATGCAGCGTCGAGGGCCGGGTTGCCCGGAAGCCGGTATCCTGGCCGGCCCCTCCCAGCACCTCCTGGAGCAGCGCGAGACCGATAGGCTCGTCGAGCTTCAGCCCCGTCTCGTGAATTTGTTCAATCTTTACGACCATCTACAAGGCTTCCAGGCAAAAGGGCGCGCAACATAGAGGGGGGTTCCCCAAAAGTCAACGAGCCTCCGTTCACGGAAACCACGGGGAATGTCACCTCGCCGTAACCGACGGGAGTGCCTCCTTCCGTGGACCCTTCCAATAACGCTCTGGTACCGTCCCCTCAATGTACGGCCGGCGGTTGTGCGTGGTTCTCAGCATCCTGGTAGGTGGGCTCCTGGGCCCTGCCCTGGCGTTCGGCGGACCCGTCTTCCCCGAGCCTCCCCGCTTCCAACTCGGGACGACGACTCCGGAGATCGTCCGCGCTCAGGAGCAGATCGAGCAGGGGGACTTCGAGGAGGCGGTGAAGACCCTCCAGGCGGGCCTGGATGCGCCCGACGTCACGGATGATCAGCTGGTGGAGCTCTACCGCCTGCTCGGCCTGGCCTCCCTGTACCTGGGAGACGAGGCGCGGGCCCGCCAGGCCTACGAGCGGCTGCTCCAGGCCCGGCCCGACTTCGAGCTGCCCCGCAACGCGCCCCCGAAGCTGCGGAACCTGTACGCGCGCATCAAAGAAGACATCAAGAGCCGGCGCGTGCGGCCCGTGACGATCCACGTGGATCCCATCCCGGACCCCACGGGCGGCGAGCCGGTGCTGGTAGAGGCGCGCATCGAGGACATGGCCTTGGGCGCCAAGGCGAGGATCTTCTATCGGCGCGCGGGGGACGTGGCCTTCAACTCCGTGGACTTCATCCGCGAGCGCGGCAGCAAGGACCGCTACCTGGCCACCCTGCCCGCCTACGAGCTCCCCGCCGAGCCCACCCCCTATGAGGTGGAGTACTACTTCGAGGTCGCGGACGCGGCGCAGCGGCGGCTGGCCGGCCGGGGCGACTCCTTCCAGCCGCTGGTCTTCCAGGTGGAGCCGCCGCGCTCGGCGAACCAGCCTGCAACGGCCAGCACCGGGCGCCCCTGGTACAAGAGCCCCTGGCTCTGGGTGGCCGTGGGCGCGGTGGCCATTGGAGGCACCGCCGCCGGCGTCGCCATCGCCTCCTCCGAGGAGCGCGGCCGCGTGCCCATCACCATCCGCGTCACCCAAACCCCTCCATGAGCCTGCGCACCTTCGCCCTCCCCCTGCTGACCCTGACGCTCGCCTCCGGGTGCGGCGAAGCGCCACCCTCTGATGCCGGCCTCTTCGCGGTGGAGCTCAGCCTGAGCCAGACCGTGGCCGAACAGCTCGCCGCCTTCCAGGTCGTCGTGCTCCCCAATGGCCGGCAGCGCGACTGCGAGGAGATCCAGAAGCGCTGCCTGCGGGAGCAGGTGAGGCAGAACGAGGCGCTGGTGCTGCGTGACGGGCAGGGCGCCGAAGGGCGCGCGCTGCGTTTCCCCGCGAACCTGAGTGGCAGCGCGCAGGACGTGTCCATCGAAGTGCCCGTGGGCCGCGACTATGCGCTCGTCATCGAGGCCCTCTCCGGGGACACCCCGCCCCGCTTCCTGGGCAGCTCCTGCAACTACCTCACGGAGGTCAACGCGAGCCGCAACGCCCCGGTGCTCGCCGCGCCCATCACGCTCACCCCCGTGGAGTGCGATCCCACCTTCTCCCCCTGAGCCCGCCCGTCTCCCGGGCTTCCAGCGGAGCGCTGGCAGGACGTTTCACACCGTTGTCACAGAGGGATCTGCTAGTGCTGTGCCGCCATGAAGCCGTCGTGCGGCTTCACCCTGGAGGCGGAGAAGGCAATGGCGCGCATCCTGATCATCGAGGACGAGCAAGATCTCGCCGGGCTCGTCGAGTACAACCTCCGCGCCGCGGGGTTCGAGACGGAGACGTCGAGCACCGGCGCGGGTGGGCTCGCCAAGGCCCGCGCTCGGCCACCGGATCTCGTGCTGCTGGACCTGATGCTCCCGGACGTGGCCGGCGGCGAGATGCTCCGGATGATGAAGAGCGACACGGAGCTGCGCAAGGTGCCGGTGGTCATCGTCAGCGCCAAGGGGCAGGAGTCCGACCGCATCCAGGGCCTGGAGCAGGGGGCGGACGACTACGTGGTGAAGCCCTTCTCCGTCCGCGAGCTGATGCTCCGGGTCAAGGCGGTGCTGCGGCGCTCGGACGCGGACGAGGGGCCCGCCACCCAGCTCACCGCCGGGGACATCCAGCTGGATACCTCGCGCCACCAGGTCCGCGTCAAGGGCCAGGAGGTGATCCTCACCGCGCTGGAGTTCCGCCTGCTGCACACGCTGCTGGAGCGCGGCGGCCGGGTGCAGACGCGCGAGGTCCTCCTCTCGGACGTCTGGGGCATCCAGGCGGAGATCCATACCCGGACCGTGGACACGCACATCAAGCGGCTGCGCGAGAAGCTGGGCCCGGCGGGTGACATCATCGAGACGATCCGAGGCGTGGGCTACAAGCTCAACGCGCCGTGAGCGCCCGCGGCCCACCCCATGCGCAACCTCCTCCTGCCCTTCCTGCTGCCCGCGTTCGCCGCCCTGGTGCTGCTGGCGTTGATGGGCGCGCCGGCCGCCGTCATCACCGCGGCGCTCGTCACGCTGGGCGGCCTGGTGCTGGTCATCATCGGCAACCGTGACAGCGTCCAGCGCCAGCTCCAGGCGCTCGCGCGCAAGACTCGCGGCCGCGTCGAGGGCCTCCCCGCCGCGCCCGTGTCGGAGGAGGACAGGCTGGACGAGGTGGCGAGCCTGGAGGGCGCCATCGACTCGCTCCACGCGCGGCTCGAGGCCCGCAACGCCCAGCTCACCCAGGAGGCGCGCACCCTCACCGCCGTCCTGGACGGCATGATCGAGGGCATCTGGATCACCGACGCCGAGGGCACTGTCGTGCGCCACAATGACGCCCTGCGGGAGATGCTCCAGCCGGGCAACGGGGGGATCGCCGGCCAGCGCCCGCTCGCCCTCATCCGCAACGAGGAGCTCAACGAGGCGGTGAGGCGGGCCTGCCGGGAGGGCGCCTCGTCTCGCCTGGAGCTGACGCAGGAGGGGTTGTTCCCGCGCACGCTGGCTGTCCGCGTCACCCCGCTCGGCAAGGATCTGCCGGGCAGCGCCGCCGTCTTCCACGACATCACCGAGCTGCGGCGGCTGGAGAAGGTGCGCAAGGACTTCGTGGCCAACGTCTCCCACGAGCTGCGCACCCCCATCACCGCCATCCGCGGCTACGCGGAGACGCTCCAGGGCGGGGCCCTGACGGATCCGGCGGTGGCGCCCAAGATGGTGGAGATCATCCACCGGCAGTCCGAGCGCCTCTCCGAGCTCGTGGAGGACCTGCTGGAGCTGTCCCGGCTCGAGTCCCGGGAGGTGAAGCTCAAGATCGCCAGCGTCTCCCTGGCGCTGGCGGCCTCGCGGGCGGCGGAGACGGTCAAGCCCAAGGCGGCGGGCAAGGACATCCACCTGGAGCTCCAGGTGCCGCCGGATCTGGCCGCCCAGGGGGACGAGCGGGCAGTCGAGCAGGTGCTCCTCAACCTGCTCGACAACGCGGTGAAGTACACCCCGGCCGGCGGGCGGGTGGAGCTCTCCGGCACGCGGGAGGACGGGCGCTGCGTGGTGCGCGTCAAGGACACGGGCGTGGGGATCGAACCCAGGCACCTCTCCCGTATTTTCGAGCGCTTCTACCGGGTGGACAAAGGTCGCAGCCGGGACATGGGGGGCACGGGCCTGGGGCTATCGATCGTCAAGCACCTGGTAGGCGCCATGGAGGGCGAGGTCAGGGTCGAGAGCCAGCCCAATGTAGGCAGCACCTTCGTAATTTTTCTACCGGTCGCTAGTCCTGAGGCTGCATCCAGGTAGGATACAAGGACGATGCGAGTCGCGATCCTCGCGGACATCCACGGAAATCTCCCTGCCTGCGAGGCAGTCCTCGAGGACATCGACAGGATGGCCCCGGACTACATCGTGGCCGCGGGCGATCTCTCGCTGCGGGGCGCCCACCCGCGCGAGACGTTGGAGCTGCTGATCGACCGCTGCGACTCGCTGCTGATGGGCAACACGGACTGCTACCTGGCGGGCAACTACCTGGGCGGGGCCTACCGCGAGCGGGATCACTGGAAGACGGAGCTGCTGCGCTGGACGCGGGATCAGCTCGGCGAGGCCCACCTCAAGACGCTGGGCGCGCTGCCCTTCTCCGTCCGCTACTCGCCGCGCAAGGGGCAGGACCTGTTCGTCTGCCACGCGAACCCGAAGAACCTCGAGGAGTCGCTGGATCCCACGCTGGACGAGCTCTCCGTCCGCCGCTTCTTCATGCACCTGGACGCGGCGGCCTGCGCGTTCGGGCACCTGCACTTCCCCTACCGCCGCCGCGTGGGCCGGATGGTGATCGCGGACGTGGCCAGCGCCGGGATTCCGCGCGACGGCGATCTGCGCCCCGCCTACGGCATCTTCACCTACACCCCCAAGGGCTGGCGCGTGCAGATCCGCCGGGTGCGCTACCCGGTGCGCAAGGCCACCCAGGC
>JAFGNZ010000340.1 GCA_016926755.1 Myxococcaceae bacterium
AGCACCCTCGGCCGCAGCAGCACCCTCGGCCGCAGCAGCACCCTCGGCCGCAGCAGCACCCTCGGCCGCAGCAGCACCCTCGGCCGCGGCAGCGCCCTCGGCCGGAGCAGCCTCGGGAGCCGGAGCGGCGCCCTCACCCGCGGCCGGAGCACCTTCCGCCGGCGCAGCCTCGGGCGCGGGCGGCTTCGGCTGGCGCTGCACGCGCAGCAGCGTGGTGATGAGCCGGCCGCGCGTATTGAGATCCAGATCCTCCAGCGACTTGAGGCGCATGGGGCGCAGCGCGCGGAGAATCGCCTCGAGCGGCCCCTTCTGGGCCGCGAAGTCGTTCTTGGACAGCGCCTTCTCGAGGACGCCTAGCTCGACGATGACGCGCTGGCCCGGCCCGAACGCCCCCGCCTCCTCCCGCCCACGGCCACCACGGCCACGACCTGGCCCATCACCCCGACCGCGGCCGCCCTCGCGGCCGCCAAAGCCGCCGTCCCGGCCACCAAAGCCACCTGGGCCCTCCCGACGAGGCCCCTGGCCGGGGCCTCCACCCTGGCCCGGCCCGCCACCCCGTCCGCGCCCACCACCACCGCGCGGCCCACCGCTTCCATTCTCCTGAGGCACGTGTGTCTCCCGCTAGAACGCGTAGCGAAGGTTCGGCGTCACCGCGAACCCGAACGAACCCGAGGAGACCAGGTAGCTGCCCGTCACCTCGAGGCCCACCGAGAAGTGGCGCAGGCGCGTGTAGTACTCCACTCCGGGCCCGGCGAACACCAGAATGTCAGAGTCCGGCAGCAGCAGCTTGGGCGAGAACAGCGCCAGCCCCGCCCCCGCGCGCGCATAGAAGAAGGTGCGCTTCACCTCCTGGCTGTCCGCGAAGCCCACCAGGTTCGCCCGCAGCGTGGCCCCCGGCACCAGCGCCGAGAAGTCCCCGGAGGCCGCGCCCCCGGAGTTGCCGATGTAGTCCGAGCCCGCGCGGTTGGCGGAGCCCAGCACGAAGAGGCCCACCGACAGGAGCTCGCCAAGGTCATACCCCACCTCCACCATGGCGGCCTGTCCCGGCGAGAAGGGGCGCGGGCCCGTCTCCGCCGGCGGGTTGACGAGGAAGAACGGCCCGCCCTGCACGGAGAAGTACAGGCCACGCTCGATCTCATCGAACGTCTCGGCCGGTCTATCCCTCACCGGGTTGGTGACGGCGGCGGGCTGCTGAGCAACCGCGAGCGTCGGCACGACGAGCACACAGAGGAGAGCGACGGAAGCAAGAGCTTTCATGCGATTCATGACGTTAGCGCGCCAGCAGCCCAAGTGCCGAAAAAGCGACGCGGGCGGACTCGCCACCGAGCCCGCCCGCTTGCCTGCTGCAATTTTTCATCAGCCCGGCGCTACTCGCCGGACGCCTTGAAGTTGAACGGGTAGGTGACGATCACCACGCCCCCGCCCTTGGGCTTGGGGAACTGCCAGGTGCGCACGCGGCCCGCCACGCAGCGCTCCAACTCCGCGTTCCCCGCGGTGGACTGGGCCACGTCCGAGGAGACGACCTTCCCCTCGGCGTTGATGACGAACTTGATCGCCACCTTGCCAGCCAGCTTCGGGTACTTGGTGAGCTGGCTCTCGTAGCAGAAGCGGATCTGGCTGCGGTTGCGCTGGATGACCTGGCGGATGAGCTCCTTGTCCAGCGAGCCCATGACCATGGGCTCTGAGGAGGTGATGCCCACATCCACGCTCTGCTTGCCGCCGAGCACGCCCGCGCCAGAGCCGTAGGCGCTGGTGCCGCCGCCACGCCCCTTGGTGCCGATGCCGCCGATGCCGATGGTGTCACCGGTGCCGCCACCGCCGCCGCCGCTGCCCCGGATGCCCAGGCCGCCCAGGCCCCCCGAGTCCCCCGTCTTGGCGCCGAACATGTTGCCCATGGCGTTCTTGAGATCGCCGCCCAGCCCCTTGCTGCCGAAGATGGTGGCGACGCCGCCCTTGCCGCCGAAGATCTTCTGCGTCAGCGCGCGCGCCTCGTCCTTCTTGTCCTTCTGGCCCTGCGGCGCGGTGCGGTTGGCGGTCTTGGGCGCATCCTTCTTGCCCATCTGCCCCTCGTCCTTCTTCTGCTTGGCGGCCAGCTCGCCCGCCTTCTTCTTCTCCTTCTGCTGATTGAGCTTCTCGAGGAACTTGTTCTTCTGGTTCTCGGGCGGCTTGATGATCAGCTTGGCCAGGCGCGCGTTGTTGCCGCTCAGCTCGTCGGCGAACTCGTCGCCATCCCCGCTGCGGTTCATCGCGCTGATGACGAACATCGTCCCGGCGAAGAACATCAGCAGGAAGATGTTGAGCGCCCGGTAGTCCACCGAGTCGGCCAGCGGGACGTGCACCCGCTTGGGCACCGCCTGGAAGCTCACCTCCATCGTCACGCCGCCCAGGTCCACCCAGAAGAAGTCATCCGGCTCGAGCGCCAGCGAGTAGGCCCCGCCGTCTCCGCCGCTGGAGGTCTTGCCGGACTCGATGACCGCGGTGAGATCCAGCGTCTCGTCCTTGCGGACCAGCTCGCCCTTCATCTTGCCGGTGAAGCAGACGTTGAACGTCTGCCCATCCGTGCGCATCACCTCCAGGCACGGGCCGCCGAGCTTGGAGTCACCCATGATGAAGTCCGCGCCCGCGGCGCTGCCCACGCTGAAGGCCTGCGGCTTGCCAGGGGCCAGGAAGAACTCGCCCACGCGCTGATCTCCCCACAGGAAGCTCAGGGAGGCGCCCAGCGGCCCGCTCGCCTTGGTCCGGCGCACGGTGCGCACGCGAGGCGCGGCCTGCTCGGCGGGGGGAGCCTCGTACCCCGGCGCCACCACCTCGTGCCGCTCCGTGGAGGCGAAGGACGCGTCCATCGCAGGCGCGGGAGCCGCCACGGGAGCGGCGACAGCCTCCGGCGGGGCCACGGCGGCCGCCTGCGCGAGCCCGGAGGCCAGCGGCGCATCGCTCGCCTGGGCCAGATCGATCTTCGTCGTCTCGTCCGAGCTCGACACGGCGGCGGCGAGGTTCACCGCGGCGACGGCGGCCGGGTTCTCCAGGCGGATGGTGGTGCCACCCAGGCGGATCTCGTCACCGAAGGTGACCTTGCCCTTGTTGACGCGCTTGCCGTTGACGTAGGTGCCCTCGACGCTGCCCATGTCGATGATGGACAGCGAGCCGTCGGCGCCTACCTCGATGACGGAGTGGATGCGACTGACCTTCTCGTCCTCCAGGCACAGGTGCGCCGAGGAGAGACGGCCGATCTTGATGATGTCACGCTCGAAATCCTTCGAGGTGACGAGCGTTTCGCCCTTGAAGACCTTGAGTGTCAACGGAACGGCCATGGACTGCTCCCGGTAGACTTTCCCGCGGTGACAGACACCGCGCGTGACGGAAGGTTCCCGCGAATTTCGCGGCTACAGCTCACCTACCGACTGCATGACCTTGTCCTGGAAGTCCTCACGGATACGGATGAGGTTCGAGTGCTTCACCTTCTTGCGCGCCTCGACGTACTCGCCATCCGGCTTGGTGAGGTCGCCCTCGATGGTGTCGTCCTCGAAGTCGATGGTGGTCGTCTTGTTGTAGCGCACGTTCCCCTCGCCACCGCCGCCCTCCTGGGCGCCCGCTTCCTGGGCAAAGGCCGGAGCCACCGAGAACATCACGCACAGCGTCAGGAGCTTTCGCATCACCATCTCCTCACGGGCCGCAGGGCCCGCTCGTCCACCACTTCCAGTAAGTCAGGATTCGTAGATTCGCATCATTTGAGCCGCCCCTGCTACTGCGGGGCCGGCCACAGCGCCTGGAGTGCCGACTAGAACTCGTCCGTAGGCTCGTCCGGATCCGCCGCCGCTGGATTCTTCTGCCCAGGGGCGCTCTTCGCAGGTTCCGGTGCGGGGGCCTCGTTGGTGGGCTCGGCCGGAGGCGTCGCCGGATTGCCGGCGGGGTTGGCGGGGTTGGCGGGCGCGCCGCCCTGGGCCTTCTCCTGCGCCTCCGCCTTCTTGAGCTCCTCCTCCTGCTGCTTCTGGAGCACCTCCATCTGCCTGGCCTGCTCCTCGGCCTTCTTCGCCTCGGCCTTGGCCTGGATGACGGCCTCCGCCTCACGCAGCAGCCCGAAGACGGGCGCCTCGGCGCTCAGCGCCACGTCGCCGCCGGCCATGGAGATGTACTTCTTGTAGAGCTCCACGGCGCGCTCGGGGGCGTCCTTCGCCCGGTGCAGGATGATGGCGCGGTTGAGGTAGATGGCGGCCAGGTTCGGATCGATCTTCTCCGCCTCGTCGTACTCCTGCATGGCCTTGTCGAACTGGCCCTGGCCCTTGTAGGCCACGCCGAGGTTGAGGTGCGCGGGGGCGTTCTTGCCTCCGGCCTGGAGGATCTTGCGCAGGTGCTCCTCGGCGCCGGGGTAGTCCTCGGACTCGAGCGCGAGCTGCGCCAGGACGATGTGCGAGGGCACATAGTCCGCGCGGACCTCCAGCGCGCGCTTGAGCGAGAGCCGCGCCGCGTCCAGATCGCCCTCCTGCTGGAGGATGAGGCCCACGGTGTGGTGCAGCTCTGGATCGTTGGCGTCGATCTTCACGGCGCGCAGCGCCACCAGCTTCGCCAGGGCGAGCTGCTTGCGGTCCACGTAGCTGCGCATCATCACCTTGAGCGCGGTGGTGGACTGGGGATCGCGCATGAGCGCCGCGCGGGCGAACTCCATCGCCTTGTCGTGGTCCCCCGTCTGCCGGTAGATCTCCGCCAGCCGCGCGCGGCTGGATCCGTCGTCCGGGTAGCGCTTGAGGACGTCCTGGTACAGCGCCACCGCGCCGCCAATGTCCCCGGCGTTCTGCGCCATGACGGCCAGGTTCTCGGAGGCCTGGCGCAGCGAGGGCTTCTTCTTCAGCGCGGACTGGTACCAGCTCTTCGCCTCGTCCGACTTGCCCTGCCGCTCGGCGATCACGCCCAGGTTGTAGTCGGCCTCGGCGAGGTTGGGATCCGCCTCCAGCGCGGTCTTGAACTTGCGCTCCAGCGACGGGTAGTCGACGGCCTTGCTCTTCTTCTGCGCCTCCATGGCCTTCACCGCGTCCTCGAAGAGGAGCTTGGCGCGGTTGGAGATGGGCGGCGGCTCGGGGGCCTTGTTCGGAGTCTGGCCCTTGACGGGCGTGGTGGGCTTGGGGCCGGTGGGGCCCGTGGCCGTAGAGGAGGTGCAGCCAGCGGCCAGCAGCGCCGCGGCCACCCACCCCACCAGGGAGCGGAGGAGTCGAGGGGTGTTCATCATTAGAGGAAGTCCTCCGGCTCTTCGTCGTCCGCGGACGCCTTCTTGGGCGCCGCGCCGTCCTGAGCCGTCGCGGGCTGCGCGCTCACGTTGGTCTCGGTCTGCTCACGCAGCTTGCGAGTGAGATCCGTGAGATCCTCCTGGAGCTCCTCGCTCTTGGCCTGCGCGGTGACCTCGTCCTGCACCACGGGCGCCGGCACGTCCTGGATGGAGGCCAGCAGGTCGCCGCCGAGCGCCAGCTCCGCGCCCTGCTTGAGCGCCACGCGATCCTCATGCACCTCCGGGTACTGCTCCGGGGCGTAGGTGCCGCGCAGCATCTTCAGGCTCTCTCGCGTGCAGTCGTTGAAGAAGTCCAGCTCCTGGCTCTTGGCGACCGCGCTGGCGAACGCCTCGGTGGCCTTGGCCTTGAGGGGCTGGGCCTGGTTGGTGAACTCGTCGCGGATCGCCATCTCCGTCTCGGGATCGAGGCCCGGGGGCATGGGCGCGTTGATCACCTTCTCGGCGAACTCGTGGTAGGCCAGCCCGATGCGGTGCAGCGCGCAGATGGCGGGCTGCGGCGCGCCGAAGGCCACCGTCTGGATGTACTTCTTCTGCACCACGTCCAGCGCGCGGCCCTTGTCGGCGATGGAGGCCTTGAACTTCTTCGGGTCCGCCGGGCGGCCCCAGCTCAGCTTCAGGCGCAGGTACTCACGCCAGTCCAGCTCCACGCTGCGGAAGTGCGCCTCGGCCGCGGGGGCCACGGCCGTCTTCTCCAGATCCTTCTGCACCCGGCGCGGCAGCTTCTCGTAGTACTCGAAGATGCGGTTGTAGAGGCGGGTGGTGTCCCTGGCCCGGCGCAGCTTCTTCTCGAAGATGTGGACGATGCGGCCCTCGGCCGTCAGCACCTTGCTGGGCGAGCGCAGGTTGTCCCGCTCGTACTCCTCCAGCAGCTTCATGGCCTTGCCGTAGGCGCCCATCTTCTCGTACAGCGAGACGATGGAGAGCTGGATCTGCTCGGCGTCCTTCGTCTTGGGCCACAGGTGCAGGTACTGCTCGCGACGCTTGAGCGCCTGCTTGTGCTGGCCCAGGCCCTCCCGGTACGTGGCGGCGTTGAACAGGGCGATCTGCGCCTTGCTCTCATCCCACTTCTGCTTCTCCTCCTTCTTCTCCTCGCCCCCGCCCTTGCCCTTCCTGGCGCGGGCCTTGGACTTGGGGGCGCTCTTCTCGTTCAGGCTGCGCTCGTAGCCCTTCACGTACAGCTCATAGGTGCTCGCCGCCTGCTCGAAGTCACCGATGGCCTCCAGCGCCTCCGCGTTGGCGTAGATGGAGTCCGGGACGAAGCGCGAGCGCGGGTACTTGGAGATGAGG
>JAFGNZ010000341.1 GCA_016926755.1 Myxococcaceae bacterium
CCGTTGACGGCCATGCGCAGCGCCTGGAACGTCTTCGTCGCCACGTGGATGCGCTTGGGCCAGGCCTTGCGCGGCACCGCGCGCTTCACCACCTCCGCGGCCTCCAGCGTCCGCGTGGGCAGGGCGCGCTTGAGCTCGCGGGCGATGGGCCGCGAGAAGGACTCCTCGCCCAGCTCATAGATGATGCGGGCCAGCTCGCGCTCGTCCTCCTGGGCGATCAGCTCCGCGGCGGTGCGCCCCTCGGGGCTCATCCGCATGTCCAGCGGCCCGTCCTTGTTGAAGGAGAAGCCGCGCTCGGCCACGTCCAGCTGGGGCGAGGACACGCCCAGATCCACCAGCACGCCATCCACCGGGAGCGCGTCCGCCACCACCCGCGGCAGCTCCCCGAAGTTGCCGGCGCGCGCCTGGAAGCGGGGGTTGGAGCCCAGGCGCGCGGTGGCCGCCGCCAGCGCCACCGGATCCCGGTCCACGCCAATGACGGTGGCGCCCCGCGCCAGGAGCGCCTCCGTGTGGCCACCACCGCCCAGCGTGCCGTCGACGATCACCTTCCCCGCTCCTGGTTGCAGCAGCTCCACCGTCTCTTCGAGGAGGACGGTCTGATGGCTGAAGGCCAAAGTAGGCAGCCCTAGACGAAAGGCGCTCGCGACAGCGCGAAGGCGGCGCGGGCATCGTTCATATGCGGGTACATCTCGAACCGATCGTGCGCGCCCGCCGCCCGGAAGATGGCGGCCAGGTACGGCGACAGGCCGGCCAGCTTGATGTCCCCACCCGCGCGGCGGAACCCCTCCACGCGCGCCACCAGCGGCCGCACGCCGCGGTAGTCCAGGTGCGCCACCTCGCTGAAGTCGATCACCACCTGGCGCACCCCCCGCAGCAGCCGGCCAGCGAGCTGCTCGCAGACCTGCCCCAGCTCCCGCTCCCCCAGCTCCCCCTCCAGCAACAGCGTCTCCACGCGGCCGCTGCCCGCCTCCACCACCAGTGTCCGCCTGGCCTCTACTGCCTGATTCATACATCTCCCCACACTCTCGGGTTTTCGCGACCCCGTCGAGAAATTGGCTACTGCCGCAGCTCGGAGAGCACGCGCGCGACGTCCGCCGAGTCCACCGCGGCGCGCGCCTCCTCCTGGGCCTTGGCCCAGCCGGCGCGGCTCCACAGCTCGATGACCTTCACCATGCCCACCCACACCACTTCCTTCTCCAGCGCCGCGTGCGCGCGCAGCGAGGGCGGCACGAGGACGCGGCCCAGCTTGTCGAGCGGGCACTCCTGCGCGCTGGCCACGTAGAGCCGCATCAGCGTCTTCACCCCTGGCTCCATGGGGTTGCGCTTGCCCAGCGCCGCCTCCAGCGCCTCCCACTCCCGCACCGGATAGGCGTGCAGGCAGGGATCCAACGCCGTGGTGAGGATGAGCCGCTCGTCGTACGCGCCCACCAGCGTCTCCCGCAGCCTGGCCGGGAGGCTGGTCCGCCCCTTCGCGTCGATCTGGTGCTCATAGACGCCACGAAACACGCGGTGCGCTTCCCCTCAGGAGCGTGCCACCGCCCCACCTCGGTACGGGATTTCCCGCCACTCCTTCCCACTTCTTGCCACTGAGCCGCGGAAAATACGCGCGGCTTCCCACCCGGTCAAGAAATGCAACAGGTATGGAACGAGGTGACGCAGGGCCCCATGGCCTCTGGCGCGACGCGTGGATTGCTCGAAAATCCAGGGTTCTGCTAAGCCAGCGACGCCTTCCCCGAGCGGGGAGGCTGCTCGTCCTCGCCGGGAGGATGAGCCGATGGGGACGCGCCCTTCGCGCCGTCCCCCAGGAGGCTCAATACATGTCGCGCTTCATTCGTCTCTCGATCCTCGCCGCGGCGACCGCGGCCCTCATGGCCTGCGGTGGTGGTGGTGCCAAGCTCGGCGGTGGCAAGGAGGGCGCCGCCAAGGCGCTGTTCGAGGCCTCGCAGCCCGCGGGCCAGGGCGGTAAGAGCAACGGCCAGGCCCTGATCGAGCGGCTGGCGAGCGCCGCACAGAGCATCGGCAACGCAGATCGCAGCGTCGACTGCGCCCACAGCGGCTCGGTCGCCCTCAAGTTGGACCTCACCTCGGTCATTGTTGATGGGACCGGCGAGGTGAAGTTCAAGTCCGAGGTCGACTACAAAGGGTGCAACGAGGACGGCGCCAACGAGTTCAACGGCAAGATGACGATGGAGTTCAAGCTCTCCGCCCTCGGGAGCGCGGCCACCATCGAGCTCAAGCTCAAGGGCAAGATCGAGATCAGCGGTGAGATCGAGGACTTCCTGGACGCGGACGTGACCCAGATCATCTCGGCCGCGGCCACCTCGCAGACCACGGGCTCGGCGACCATCACGATCACCGGGACGATCAAGACGTCGGAGTCCACGTACACCTACGACGGGACGCCGCTCACCATCACGGTGGAGGGCCACATCCCGGCGGCCGACGGCAACTCGTGATCAACCGGGCCTGACGGCTCAACACGAAAAGGCCGGGCTACCCGAGAGGGAGGCCCGGCCTTGTGTTTTTCGAGCGGGCGCCAGACCATGGAGGGTGAGCCAGCCCATGCAGATCTCCCCGCACGATTCCAGCGTCCGCCTGAAGGTGACCTACAAGACGCCCGAGGCGCTCATCGACGAGTACACGCGGAGCGTCGGCCAGGGCAGCGTCACGCTGGAGACGCGCCGCAGCCTGACGCGAGGCACGCGCTTCGTCTTCGAGATGCAGGCGGAGGGCGTGGAGCAGCCGGTGGAGGTGGTGGGCGAGGTGGTGCATGTGACGCCGCGGCCCGGAGGGCGCTACCACCTGACGGTGAAGTACGCGACGGGGGTGGATCGGGCGGCGCTGGACGCGGTGCTGCAGCGCATCTTCGCGCAGGAGCACGAGAAGATGCGACGCTACCCGCGCATCCCGCTGAACGTGCGCGCGATCGAGGCCACGCCCTTCTCGCCGGCCTTCTACGTGCGAGACATCTCGCGCGGCGGGGTGGGGATGGAGGTGGACGCGCCGGCGCTGCCCGCGATGGTGAAGGTGGGGACGCCGTTCCTGCTAGAGATGGAGCTGGCGCCGGGGCCGCTGCTGCTGCCGGGCGAGGTGATGTGGACGTCCACGGCGTTCCGCGCGCACTCGCCGGTGACGCCGATCTTCGGCGTGGGCTTTCGCAGGGAGCTCCCGGCGGACACGGCCGAGCGGCTGGAGGCGCTGCTGGCGCTGGACGCGCTGCCCCCAGGCCCCTGGTGGGCGCGCGTCAGCTTCGCGCAGGAAGCCCTCGTCCGCATCCCCTGAGGCGGCGGGCCGACCCGGGGGCAGCGGATGCCTGCGACGCGAGCGGCCAGCCGCACCCGAGTGTCCCCGGAATGGTAACATGCTGAATCCTCGTCACGTCATCCTGCTCGTCTCGCTCTTGGCGGATGGAGGGGTTGTTGATCCTCCCGCCAATCCACCAGGCGCAGATGGAGGCACTGCTACCTTGCGAGCCAACCCTCCACGCCCGGATGCAGGTGCTGTCACGCCCCCCTCCAACACGACAGACGCCATTCGCTGGCCCGAGGACCTGGCGCCGCTGGCCACGTTGGATGGACCTGCTGTCCTCGCCACGCATGCCGCATTGCAGCACCTGCTGGCACGCTTCCCCAAAGAATATCAGGGGACTTGTTACTATTCAGCCAAGGCGCTGGAAGTCACCGTCAGCGAGGAAGGAGGCGTGTATTTCGTTCACTTCGAGCGACGGCCAGACAGATGCGGCTGGGCCCCAGGGGTCAACCTCGAGTTCGACTGGTTCGAGTTATATGCCGTGTCCGCTGATGGTCGAGTACTCGCGCGCCACCCTTATTCGCACTGACAGCGTGGCGCAGGTGACTGGAGCTAGTCTAGGACCTGGAGAAAAGGAGGAACCACTCACCCCCCAAGCTCGACCAAACGTCCTATTTGAGGCTGGGATGGCAATGGGGCGAAATCCAAAGCGCACGGTCTTTGTCGAACTCGGGCAACTTCGTGGATTCAGCGATATCGCGGGTCGCCATGCTGTCCGACTCACCAATAACCCAAAGCACCGCCAAGAACTTGCTCAGCGCCTGCTCGATGCCGGTACTGGTAGGGACTTCGATGCCCCCGAAGCGCACGCGCTCAGTTGAAGATATTCCTGGCCTTGAATCAGTCGATGTACATCCTGTCCCAGACAACTGGATCTCACTCTGCAGGGAAGAGATAACACTCAACGGGTTTCTATGTCAGGACAACAGCATCAATGTCGCCCGGATCTTGGCCCATGAGGTGAGGCTCGATAAAATTTTGGTGATCTCAGGCTTGGCATACCCACCCCAGAAGCACAGCGATGGGACGATCATCCAAGATGCCAAGATTCCACGTGCCCATGTGTGGATTCGTATCAATAGTGAAGATTACGATCCAACATGGGGGAACCATCTTGGGTGGAACTTGACGCTGGCGAAGTACTACGCTGCTTTCACCACTGAATTGCAGACGATCCCGAAGAATATTGCCGAAGCTAAATGTTTGCGCCGCCTGAAGACATTTGCAGACAGCCATGGCATTGACTACAAATAAAGAAGTGCCGATAGATATTCCTACAAACCCTTTGGCTACGGAAACGTAACCCCCGTGAGGACGATGCTCCGGGCCCCATCCGCATCCCACACCTTGAGCGTGAAG
>JAFGNZ010000055.1 GCA_016926755.1 Myxococcaceae bacterium
ATCTCCCGCGCCACCACGCCGAAGCCCTTGCCGTGCTCGCCGCTGCGCACCGCCTCGATGGCGGCGTTGAGCGCCAGCATGTTGGAGCGGTCCGCCAGCTCCTTCACCGTCTTGGTGATGGCGCCGATCTGCTGCGTGCTCTTCCCCAGATCGTGGATGCGCTGGGCGATCTCCTGCACCTCGGTGCCCAGATCCGCCAGGCCGGCGATCCCCAGCGCGATGGACGCATTGCCCTCGCGGCCCAGCATGTCGGCCCGCTCGGCCACGTTGAGCACGGCGTTGGCCTTCTGGGCCGCCACCGAGGAGACCTGCCGCAGCTCCTCCATCGTGATGCGCGTCTGGTGCAGCGCCGCCGCCTGGCCGCTGACCGTCTCCTGCTGCTGCTCCGCGGAGCGGCGCATGTTCGCCGCGGACTCCGCCAGCATGCCCCCCGAGGCACGCAGCTCGTGGTGGATGGTGCGCAGGCGCTCCACCATCTCCCGGAAGGCACCCGCCAGCTGCCCCACCTCATCCCCGGAGCGGACGGGCACGGCGAGCGTCAGGTCCCCGTTCTCGCTGATCTCTCGCGCCACCCGCGTCAGCGCGCGCAGCGGGCGCACCAGCGAGCGCCTCAGCCCGAAGGCCAGCAACAGCGCCACGGCGATGCAGCCCAGCACCCCGCCGACGAAGAGCCGGGTGCTCCGCCAGAAGTCCGGCTGCACCTTCAGGAAGGACGAGCGCACCTCGCCCGCCTCGCCCTCCACGAGCCGGTCCAGCTCCTGGGCGTGCTCGTGGAACCGCGTGGCCAGGGCCTGGAGGTCCTCCCACCCTCCGACGAAGATGAGCACGCGGCCCTCGCGCAGGGCTTCGGCGAAGCGCCTCCGCACGGTGTCGAGCCGCTTCAGCGGATAGCCCTGGTCCTGAAGCACGGCGAGCTGAGCGGCGAAGGCCTTCTCCAGCTCGAGCAGCTCGGCCTCCGCCCCCGTGCCCCGAGCCGAGCTCAGCCGGAGGGTGACTTCATGGTGGATCGTCCTCAGCTCGGAGAGCGCCATCGTCCAGTCGAAGGAGCGCTCCAGCTGGGTCTCCACCCTCCGGGCAAGTCGGTACGAGGAGACGATGTGCGCTCCGCCCAGTAAGGCGAACGCCACTCCCAGTAACACGAAGGATGCGTACAACCGGCGGCCGATACTGGCCCTCATCAGTCCTCCAGGGCCAAGAGTCCTTCGGACAGGGGAGCCTATGCAACAGGTAGGCTCACCCTGGACTGTAGGCGCGTCTCCCCCCTCCCCCTCCAGGCCAGTCTCCCAAGGGAGGAAGAGCGCCCAAGGCCACGGAGACCCAACGCAGTGCGTAGTGCTGGCCGTGAGAGGCGAGCCACACGGGCTGTGCCAGTCCCCCCCTCTGCTTTGTGTGCCTCGCCTACTAAGGTACGTCCGCCCATGGCGCCCGATACGAACGAGGAGCACATCCGGCAGGCCTACGGGGAGATTGCCCCCGCCTACGAGGTCCTCTTCCCCTCCCTCCACCGGTACGGGGACAGGGTGGAGCGCTTCCTCGAGCAGGCGGTGACGCCAGGCTGCCGCGTGCTCGACGTGGGGTGCGGCACGGGCCTGCTCACCCGGGGGCTCGAGGCCTCCGTGGAGGTGGTGGGGCTGGACCTCTCGCCGGAGATGCTGGCGCTGGCCCGGCAGGGCAGGCCGACGGGCACCTGGCGCGTGCACAGCTACCACCAGCCCATTCCCCTGGAGCTGGGGCGCTTCGACGTGCTGCTGGCCATCGGCTGCCTGGACTTCTGCGAGGACCTGGGCCAGGTGCTGAAGTACTTCAGCGCCGCGCTGAGGCCCGGGGGGCGGATGCTCTTCACCGTGCTGGAGCGGCGGCCGGGGCTGGACGGGCACGAGGTGCCGCGGCGCCAGGTGCGGACGGCGGGGGCGTCGGTCTGGCTCTCCTTCCCCTCCTTCGAGGAGACGACCGGAGCGCTCACGGCCGCGGGGCTGCTGCCGCTGGGCTACTCCCACGCGCCCGGCTGGGTGCACCTGATGGAGCAGCGGACCATGTACTTCGGCTGGTGGGACGTGGCGCGGCGCTGAGACTCCCCTGCCCCAGACGTGTACCTCTCTCTTGACTTGAAGTAAGTAAACGTTTACTTACTAGCCCATGGCCCGAAGGCTTCCACAACCCGAGCGGCGCGCCCAGATCGCGGATGCCGCGCTGCGCATCATCGAGACGCGTGGCATCGGGCAGCTCACCGTGGCCGCGCTCGCCGAAGAGGTCGGCATGACAGGGGGCGCGCTGTACCGGCACTACGCGTCGCTGGAGGCCGTCCTCGAGGCGGTCGCGGAGCGTGTCTCCGAGCTGCTGGATGAGAGCCTCCCCGATCCGAGCCTGGCGCCCCTCGACTGGCTCGAGCGCTTCATCAAGTCCCGCTCGACGGCGGTGTCCGGGCATCCAGGGCTGGCGCGGCTCCTCTTCTCGGATCAGTTCGCGCTGGCGATGCCCCAAGCGAGCATCGCGCGGCTCCGGGAGGCGATCCTGAAGACCTTCGGGGGCATCGCCGCAGCACTCGAGCGCGGTCAGGAGCAAGGCGTGATCCGCCGGGATCTCGCGCCGCTCGCGCTGGTTCCAGCCGTCGCCGGGATCGTTCAGGTCCTGGTCCTCGCCCAAGGCGGCAGGGTCCTGGAGGGGATGATGTCGGCCGACGTGGCCTGGCCGATCCTCCGCGCCCTGCTGATGCCTCCCAAGGAAGGTGCTGCATGAAAGCTGCCGCTCTCATGGGCGCGCTCAAGCGCTCGTGGCTGATCCTCGTGCTGGTCGCCCTCGGCGCGGGCCTCGTGCTCTACAGCCGGCTGCGCCCCGTCGAGGCCTCGAGGGTGCGGGTCGAGACCGGCCCGGTCCTTCGGGAGGCGAGCGGGACCGGGACGCTGGAGAGCGAGGCCCAGGTCAACGTGGCCTTCACGGTCGCGGGGCGCATCGGCGAGATCCGCGTGCGTGAAGGGCAGCACGTGCGGGCCGGAGATGAGCTGGCGTGGCTCGATCCTCGAGAGCCTCAGCAGCAGCTGACGGTAGCGCGCCGGAACCTCGAAGCCGCGACCGTCAGCCTCAAGCGCAGCGACGCGGACATCCGCCGGGCCCAGGTGACCCTCGAGGCCGCGCAGCGCGAGGCGCGCCGTGTGGACGCGCTCTTCGAGGGTGGCGCCGCCACGCTCGCGGCTCGGGACGCGGCCCACGAGCGGCTGGCCCGCGCCGAAGCGGAGCTCGAGGCCGCCACGGCTGCCCGGCAGCACGGGGCGAGCAGCGTCGAGCTGGCGCGCGCGTCAATGGACGTCCAGGCTCAGCGCTCAGGCGAGGCAAGGCTCCTGAGCCCGCTCGAGGGCATCGTCGTCCGGCGGCTCCACGAGCCAGGGGACGTCATCACGCCCGGGCAGCCGGTGCTGGTGCTCGCCTCGAGCACGAAGGTGCTCGCCAGGATCTGGCTCGATGAGACCGTGCTTCACGAGCTGCAGGAGGGGCAAGAGGCCCGGGTCGTGCTCCGGGGTGAGCCATCACGCAGCTACCGGGCCCGCGTGGATGCCATCGCCGCCGAGGTTGATCGACAGACCCATGAGGTCCTCGTGGACCTGGAGCTCCTCGAGCGCCCGCAGCGCCTCGCCTTCGGGCAGCGCGTGGATGGCTTCGTCACGCTCGAGGCGGTCCCCGCCGCGCTTCGCGTGCGCCAGGGGGCGTGCGATCTCGCGCGAAAGACGTGCTTCGTCGAGCGCGGCGGACGTGTCGCGGAGGCGCAGGTGGGGTTGGGGCTCGTCGGGAGTGACTGGGTGGAGGTCCGCACCGGCCTCGCCAAGAACGACGTCGTCCTGGTGCCGCCCGCGAACGGCAGCCGCCTGGCCGCCGGGCACCTCGTCGCTGGGGCGCGGCCATGAACCTCGCGTGGAGGGACATCCGGCATCAGGGGCCTCGCTTCGTCGTGACGGGCCTGGGGCTCGGGCTCCTCTTCGCGATCGTGCTCGCCATGGGCGGCATCTACCGCGGCATGGTGGAGGACGCGGTGTTGCTCGTGAACCAGATGGGCGCGGATCTATGGCTGGTTCAGCGCGACACCCGGGGGCCGTTCGCCGAGCGCTCGGTGGTGCCGGAGCTCCTCGAGACTCGCGCCCGCGGAGTCCAAGGCGTGCAGTGGGCGCGCGGGTTCACGACGATCACCGTGCAGCCGCAGCACTCGGGCCGCGTCCTGAGGCTCACGCTCGTCGGGCTGGCCTGGCCTGACGAGCGGGGCGGTTCACTGCCGCTGAGCACGGGGCGGCCGCTGCTCAGCGCCCACCGGGAGCTCATCGTGGATCGCTCCCTGGGCCTCCTCCCTGGGCAGACGCTGGAGCTGGGTGACGAGAGCTTCACCGTGGTCGGGCTGGGCCAGGGGCTCGTCTCTTCCGGTGGAGATGCGCTCGGCTTCGTCACCCAGAATGATCTCGCCGCCATCCAGCGGCACCTCGCCCCCGAGGCGCTGCGGCTCGCGCGCTCGTCGGGCGCCCCTCCGGCCGATCCAGGGATCTCCGCCGTGCTCGTCCGCGTGGCGCCGGGCGCCTCCGTCGAGAGCGTGCGCGCGCGGCTCGCGCAATGGGGGGACGTGTCCGTCTACACGACCGAGGAGCAGCGGGCGCTCCTGCTCGAGGGGGTCGTCGACAAGGCCCGCCGGCAGATCGGCCTCTTCCGAGCCCTGCTCGCGATCGTGTCCGGCATCGTCGTCTCGCTGGTGATCTTCAACATGACGGTGGCGAAGACCCGCGAGATCGCCCTGGTCAAGCTCATGGGGGCCCGGTGGACCGTCGTGGTGAGCATGATCCTGCAGCAGTCCGTGCTGCTCACGGTGCTCGCCTACGCCTTCGCGCTCGTGCTCTCGCAGCTCGCCTTTCCCTACTTCCCGCGCCGCGTCGTCGTCGGTGGGGGTGAGCTGGCCGGCGTGCTGGGGCTCTCGATGGCCATCGCGCTCGTCGCGAGCACCCTGGCCATCCGGCGGGCGCTTCGGATTCCGGCAACCACGATCCTGGCGGGATAGCCATGCACGTCATCGAAGCGCAAGGACTCTGGAAGACGTACGGCAAGGGCGAGACCGAGGTGGTGGCGCTGCGCGACGTCTCGCTGCGCGTGAGCCGGGGAGAGGTGGCCGCGCTCCTCGGGCCAAGTGGCTCTGGCAAGTCGTCGCTCCTCACCACGCTCGGGCTGCTCCAGTTTCCGGATCGAGGCTCGGTGCGCATCGGCGAGCTCGAAGCGGTGATCGAGGGACGGCTCCGCGTCGATGCGGCCCGCGTTCGGCGCGAGCGCATCGGCTTCGTGTTCCAGAAGGCGAACCTCATCCCCTTCCTGAACGCCCTCGACAACGTGCTCGTGGCGTTCGAGATCAACAACCGCGGGGGCCGCGAGGCGCGCCAGCGCGCCGCTGCGCTCCTCGACTACCTGGGGCTGGCGGACAGGCTGGCCCACATGCCGGACGAGCTCTCAGGAGGGCAACAACAGCGCGTCGCGATCGCGCGAGCCCTGGCCATGGAGCCACCCGTCATCCTCGCCGACGAGCCGACCGCCGCCCTCGATGGGCGGAGGAGCCGCGATGTCATGCAGCTCTTCCGAAGAGTGGCTCATGAGCGAGGGACCGCGGTCGTCATCGTGACGCACGACCATCGGACGCTCGACGCTTTCGACACCGTTCACGAGATGGAAGACGGCGTGCTGCGCACCACCCCCCACCCCAGCGCTGCCCCAGCGCACTGACCCACGAGGACCCCACACCATGAAACTCCCTGAGACATTCCATTTCCTGCGCCTCGGCTGGTGGATGACGCACATGGCCGCGATCGGAGCCATTGCCGCATTGGGCTTTCACTTCGGCAGTGCCCACTCCGGGCACGGCGCGGAGCACAAGCCCGCCGTGGCAGCGGCGCCCGGAAGCAACGCCGTGAGGGACGAGATGCGGCTCCTGGAGCGAGCGCTGGGTGGGGGAGCGGCCCACTTTGCCAGCGGGGATCTCCGGCCGATCGAGCACGCCCTGCACGAGGTGCATGCCGCCCGGGAGCGCACGACCGAGGCCATCCGGAGCGGCGGCTACCGCCCGCCACGCAACGGCGACCAGTTGGAGCGCTTCCTGGAGCTGGACAAGGACTTTCACACTCAGCTCGAGGCGCTCGCGGGTGCGGCGGCGCGAAATGACCCCAAGGAGGCCGGAGCAGCGCTCGGCCGGGTCATGCAGGGCTGCCAGGGCTGCCACGCAGAGTACCGCTGAGCTCGCCTGGAGAGGCCCGCGGCCCGTAAGCTCGCGCCATGCTCCTGCTCGGGCTGCTTCCGACCGCAGCGCTCGCTTCGAGCGAGATGTGCGCTTCGAGCGCTCGAAGCTGAAGGGGATCGACGGGTCGGGCGTGTCCGGGATGTGTCGGGCGCCAGACCAATACCCGCGTGAGGCGCGGTGGGGTAGCTCCCTGGAGGGAGCGAACCGGCGTGCTGGCTGTTATGGTCGGTCCACCTTCCTGGGATGGGTGTCTGGCGTTCGCCATGGCGCAGAGCGTGAGGGGTTCCAGAGTCGCGAAGTGGGCGCGGCGGCACCCGCTCTGGGCGGGGCTGCTCGCGGCGGTGGCGCTGTTGGTCGTCCTGGGCGCTCTCCGCTCGCTGCGAGGCGCCGAGGTGGAGGCCCTGCACGTCACCCGGGGGCCGATCGTCCATCGGATCGTGGTGAGCGGCAGAGTGTCCCCGCCGGCACAGGTGTCGGTGGCCAGCGTGCTCTCTGGCACGGTGGAGACGGTGGCGGTGGAGGAAGGGGCGCAGGTAGAGCCGGGCCAGGTGCTGCTGAAGCTGGAGAGCGCGACGTGGGAGGCGGATGTGGCCCGGGCCCGCGCCGGAGTCGTCCAGGCCCGCGCCCGGCTCAGCCAGCTGCTGAATGTGAGCGCTCCGCAGCGAGCCCAGGCCGTCCGCCAGGCCGAGGTGGCGCGGGACCAGGCCGAGCGCGCCTTCGAGCGATCTCGCACGCTGCTCGAGGCGGGCGCCGTCACGCAGGAGCAGTTCGATCAAGCTCGGAGCGCGCTGGAGGTCGCGCGCAGCCGCCTGACCAGCGCCCAGGCCGAGGCCACCGCCAGCCTCCAGGGTGGGGCCGAGCTCCAACTCGTGGAGGCCGGAGTGGAGCAAGCGGAGGCGGAGCTGAAGGCTGCCCAGGAGCGGCGCGATCAGGCCACGCTGAGGGCGCCAGTGCGCGCGGTGGTCCTGCGCCGAGAGGTAGAGCCGGGGGACTCGGCGCAGCCGGGCCGGGGGCTGCTCACGCTGGCGCGGATGGGAGAGACGCGCCTCACCGTGGAGCCGGATGAGCGCAGCCTCGCCTTCATCCAGAGAGGGCAGCCCGCGCTGGCCTCCGCGGACGCCTTCCCCGGGGAGCGCTTCGCCGCGGTCGTGGAGACGGTGGCTCCCTCGGTGGATCCGAGCCGGGGCACGGTGGAGGTGAAGCTCGCGGTGCCGCAGCCGCCGGGCTACCTGCGGCCGGGGATGACGGTGTCCGTGGAGATCGAGGTGGGGCGGCGCGAGCGCGTGCTGGTGCTGCCCTCGGAGGCGGTGCGGGACATGGCCTCGGAGCAGCCCTGGGTGCTCGTCCACCAGGACGGCCGCGCCGCGCGCAGGGATGTGACGCTGGGGCTGCGAGGAGAGGAGCGGGTGGAGGTGGCTCGAGGGGTGAAGGAGGGAGAGTTGGTCCTGCTGCCCTCCTCTCGGACGCTGCGCCCGGGCCAGCGCGTGCGGCCTCGGGTGCGAGAGGGACGGTGAGAGGCCATGCCGTTCGAGCTCTTCGTCGCGCTGCGCTTCCTGCGAGAGGGACGGACCCAGACGACGCTGCTCCTGGCGGGTGCCTCGGTGGGGGTGGCCGTCATCGTGTTCCTCTCCGCGTTGATCGACGGGCTCCAGGTGAGCCTGGTGGCGCGGACGCTGGGCTCACAGCCACACATCATCGTCCGGGCACCGGATGAGGCGGCGCGGACGCTGACGGACTCGCCGGAGTCGCTGGTGCAGGTGGTGAGGCCGGCGCAGCGGCTGCGCTCCGTGGACCAGTGGCAGCAGGTGCGAGGGCTGCTGGAGCGCACGCCGGGCGTGGAGGCCGTATCTCCCGTGGTGGCGGGGCCGGGCTTCGCGTCACGAGGCGCCGCGAGCCGCGCGGTGGCCATCCGCGGGGTGGAGCCGGAGCCTTTCTCCCGGGTCATCGACGTGCCCTCGCGGCTGGTGGCGGGCACCTGGCGGCTGCGCGGCGCCGAGGCGGTGATTGGCCAGGAGCTGGCGAAGGAGCTCGGGCTGGAGCTGGGAGACAAGCTGCGGCTGTCCGCGGCGGAGGGGCGCGCGGACACCTTCCTCATCACGGGCATCTTCGATCTGGGCAACAAGGACGTGAACGAGCGCTGGGTGCTGGTGCCTGTGCGGGCGGCGCAGACGCTGCTGGATCTGACAGGCGGCGTGTCCTCGCTGGAGCTGAAGATCACCGACCTGTTCGGCGCGCAGGAGCTGGCGGCGGAGCTGGAGCGGCGCACGGGGCTGGTGGCCGAGAGCTGGATGGCGCTGAACGCGCAGCTGCTCACCGCGCTGCGTTCGCAGAGCAGCTCGCGGTACATGATCCAGTTCTTCGTCATCGTGGCGGTGGCGCTCGGCATCGCCTCGGTGCTGGTGGTGTCGGTGGTCCAGAAGTCGCGGGAGATCGGCATCCTGAAGGCGATGGGGACGCCCACGTCCAAGGTGATGCGGGTGTTCCTCATCCAGGGGGCGGTGGTGGGCGGAGTGGGCTCGGTGGCGGGCAGCGCGCTGGGCTCGGGGCTGGCGCTCTTCTTCACGGGGCTGATGCGCAACCCCGACGGCTCGCCCTTGTTCCCCATCACCCTGGAGCCGCGGCTGTTCCTCACGGCGGCGGGCGTGGCGTTCGTCACCGGACTGGTGGCGGCGGTCGTGCCGGCGCGGCGGGCCTCCCGGCTGGATCCCGCAGTGGTGATCCGCAATGAGTGAGCCCGTCCTCCAGGTTCAGGCCGTCACCAAGGACTACGGGGAGGAGATCGTCACCCGGGTGCTGCACGGCATCGATCTGACGCTGCGACCGGGCGAGTTCGCGGCCCTGATGGGGCCATCGGGCTCGGGGAAGAGCACCCTCCTCAACCTGATCGGACTGCTGGACCGGCCCACGGGGGGCAAGGTGTTCATTCAAGGGCAGGACACCTCCCAGCTGGATGACGACGGGCTGGCACGAATGCGGGCGCGGACGCTGGGCTTCATCTTCCAGTTCCACCACCTGCTGAGCGCCTTCAGCGCGCTGGAGAACGTGATCATGCCGCTGCTGGCGGACCGGGGCCGCCCCACGGCGGAGATGCGAGCGCGGGGGCTGTCGCTGCTCCAGGCCGTGGGGCTGGGCGAGCGCGCGGAGGCTCCGCCGAACAAGCTCTCCGGCGGGCAGCAGCAGCGGGTGGCCATCGCGCGGGCGCTGGTGATGTCACCAGCGCTGGTGCTCGCGGACGAGCCCACGGGGAACCTCGATACAGGCACCGCCGCGCAGGTGTTCGAGCTGCTGCGCCGCTTCAACGTGGAGCAGGGCACCACCTTCCTCATCGTCACGCACGACCCACGGCTGGCCGCGCGCTGTGACCGCATCATCGAGATCGTCGACGGGCGCATAGAGAGGGATGAGCCCGTGACGGGAGGCCATGCCCCCGTCGGTTGACGTGGGCGAACGCCTCAGTTCATCCGCGCGTCGGGTTCGATCTCCTGGAGCTCCTCCCAGAGCGCGCGCACCGGGTCCTGGTGGCCGCGCGCGCTTCCCGCCGGGGCCACCCCGATCCCAAACCGCGTCCGTCGCAGCTGACTCACAAAACTCCTCCGCGTGAGCTCATCCCACAGTCTCCGCATAGCTGCGCACCCTGGTTCCTCGGCTAGACTCACGAGTTTATCAGGAGCGGATTGCTTCATCCCGGAAGGGGTCTCATGAGCGCTCGTTTCAAGATCTTGATGGCGGTGGCCGTCGCGCTGGTGGTTGCAGGGGCGGCGTTGGGGCTCACGCTCATGAACCGGAGTGACACGCTGGAGGTCCAGCAGCCCCCGCCCGTGGAGGCCAGGCTCCCGTGGCTGATCGGCCTGTCCCTCCACATGACGACGGACGACTACGGCGTCTACATGAGCAAGGCCTTCCAGGAGACGCTCGATGCCGCCAAGGTCGACTACATCATCACGGATGCCCAGCACCGGGGCGAGAAGCAGAAGGAGGACATCGAACGGCACACCGCCCGGCGGGTGGATGCGCTGGTGATCGTCCCCACCGATGATCAGCTCATCACCCAGGAGACCAACAAGGCGGCGGACCTGGGCATCCCCATCGTCGCGGTCACAGCGATGCCCGGCTCGCGGGTCACCACCACCATCCTGGGCCGCGATCGCGACAACGGCTTGGACGCCGGAAGGCTCCTGGCCCAGAAGCTCGGCGGCAAGGGGAAGGTGATGGTGCTCAATACCCCGACGGACCTCACCCGGCTGAACCTGCGCCTCGAGGGCTTCCGGGAGGCCATCCAGGGGACCGCGCTGGAGGTCGTCGCCACCAAGCGGAGCGTCAGCAAGGAAGGGTGCATGGCGGCGGTCGAGGAGGTGCTGCGCGAGCACCCGGATCTCCAGGGCATCTTCGCGCCCTTCGGCACGGCGCTCATCGGCTCCGCCTCGGCCGTCCGCGCCCGGGACCGCAAGGACATCGTCATCACCGGAATCGACGCCGACTTCGAGGTGCTCAAGCTCATCCAGGAGGGCCGGGTGGCCGCCACGCTCGCACAGTACCCGAGCGAGCATGGACGCCTGGCCGCCCAGGCCGCCCTCCGGATCCTGCGCGGCGAGCCACCCATGCCCTCCGTCGATGCCCCGTTCCAGGTCGTCACCCAGGAGAACGCCGCGGCCATGGCCCGAGAGCTCTGGGGCCGAGAGCTCCCCTGAAGCGCCCAGGCTCCCACAGGGTGGTGGAGCCGCCCAACGGTCGACGTGCCCCATGAGGATCTCGCGGCGTGCAGCCTTCCTTCCCGCGCTCGCCCTGCTGCTGGTGCTGGGCGGAGTCACCCTCTACTCATTCCTCAGCCTCCGCCGGGCCATGGCTCGGTTGGACCTGATCGTGCAGGAGGTGCTGCTGGCCAACGAGGCGAGCGACGAGACGGAGCGGCTGCTCCGGTACGTCGCCGACGCCATCGTGGCGCGGGATGACGCGAGCCAGGCCCAGGTCGCCCGGACGCTGTCGTCCATCCAGGAGCGGCTCGAGACCTTCGGCACGGGCGCGCAGGCGCCGGCGACGCACCGCCGTCTGGAGTCGCTCCGGCGGATGAAGCTCACCTGCGGCCAGTACAGCCAGCGCATCTTCCAGCTCTCCAAGGAAGGCCACATCCCCGAAGCCGTCGCCGCGAAGGGCGAGCTGGAGCGGATCCTCCGGTTCATGAAGGAGGACATCAACAGCCTGGTTGCGGGCGAGCTGCTTCACTTTCGCGGCATGAGCGCCGAACTCAGCCAGCAGGCGGCACGGATGGCGGTGCTGATCGTCGCGGCCACCGGCGCCATCCTGCTGGCGAGCTTCCTCCTGCTGGGCTTTGCCTTCAGGGACGAGCTGCGCAAGCGTGAGGAGCTCAACGCCGAGCTGGAGGAGCGGGTCCGCGCCCGGAGCCGCGAGCTGGAGGCGACGCAGCGTCAGCTCGTGGAGGCCGCCCACCTCGCGGGCCGGGCCGAGGTCGCCGTCAGCGTGTTGCACAACGTGGGCAATGTGCTCAACAGCCTGAACATCAATGCCACCCTGACGGCGGAGGCCCTCAGAGAGCTCCCCCTCCAGAAGCTCACCCGCACCTGCGAGCTCATCGCCCGGCATCGCGAGGAGCCGGGGTGGCTGCGGGAGGATCCGCGCGGCAAGCTGGTGCCCGCGTTCCTCGAGCAGCTCGGCCAGGAGCTGGAGAAGGAGCGCAACCGGCTCGTCGCCCAGCAGCGCGAGATGCTCGAGCATGTCGAGCACATCAAGCAGGTCGTCGCCCTGCAGAACACCTACGCCGGCAGGATGCGGCTGTTGGAGCAGGTCTCCCTCACCGAGCTCATCGAGCTGGCGCTGCGGATCAACCATGGAGACCTGACTCGGCACGCCGTGGAGGTGGTGAGGCGCTTCGAGAAGCTGCCGGAGCTGCAGGTGGAGAAGCACAAGGTGCTGCAGATCCTGGTGAACCTCATCTCCAACGCCCAGCGGGCACTGGTGGAGGGGCGCGAGGCGGGGCGGCAACTCATCGTGCGCCTGGGCTGGGGCGAGCCGGGCCGCTGGCGCGTCGAGGTGGAGGACAACGGGATAGGCATCGCGCCCGAGCACCTCGAGAAGCTCTTCCACTTCGGGTTCACGACGCGCAAGGCCGGCCATGGCATCGGGCTGCATTCGTGCGTCCTGGCCGCGCAGGAGATGGGGGGCACGCTGGTCGCTCGCTCCAGGGGCCTCGGGCAGGGGGCCAGCTTCATGCTGGAGGTGCCGCTGGAGCGCGCCTCTCGCTGACGCCCAGGCGAAGGAGCAGTGCCGGCCAGCAGCAGGCCGGACAGCGCTTCAAGCTTCATGGCTCTTGTCCCCCACGATCGTGCGGTGCAGCTTGCGCAGCGACCGCCAGACGGCGAAACCGACCAGCGGCACGGCCAGCGCGGCCGTCGTCTCGCCGCTGAGCGGCCAGCCCAGCCCGTGCGCCCCCTTGGCCAGGTAGCTCACCAGGCCGACGATGTAGTAGGTAATGGCCGCCACCGACAAACCCTCCACCGTGGACTGCAGCTTGAGCTGCAGGTCCTGCCGCTGGTTCATGGTGGCCAGCAGGGCCTGGCTGCTTTGCTGCTGCTCGATCTCGACGCGCGTGCGCAGCAGGTTGCTGATGCGCGAGACGCGCTGCGACAGTGCATCCTGCCGGCGCGTCACCCACTCGCAGGTGCTGCGCGCCGGCGTCAGCCGCCGGTCCATGAACTCGCGGATGGTCTGCATGCCGACCAGCCGGCTCTCGGCAATGTCATCGATGCGCTTGTCGACCAGCTCGAAATAGGCCGCGCTGGCCGAAAAGCGCGAATGGGTGGCGGCGTACTGGCTCTCCACCTCACCGGCCAGCCTGGTCAGGCGGTCGAGCAGGCGCGGCTCGTCGTTGCGCGTGGCGGTGCGGATGGCCCCGGCCAGCTCGGCCAGCTCGCGCTCGGCCGTGCCCAGCACGCCGGAGGCCTCGCGCGCGGCCGGCAGGCCCAGCAACGCGGCCATGCGGTAGGTCTCGATCTCCAACAGGCGCTGCACCAGCCGGCCCAGGCGGCGCGGCGTCATGTGAGCCCCGGCATCGGCTGTGCTGCCCAGCGGATCGACGAACAGCAGGATGCGCGAAAACCCATCGGCATGGATGGCGAAGTCCGTGTAGACCTCGCCGGCGCCGCCCGCCACGCTGGAGGCGACCAGCGAGTCCTCGTGCAGCACATGCCGTATCAGGCCGCGAGCCCCCTCCTGCTTGGGCAGCGCCCACAGGTGCAGGCTGGCCAGGCACTGGCCCGGCAGGGCGGCCAACCAGTCCTGCGGCACCACCTCGATGGCGGGCTCGGGCTCGCGCTCGGCATAGGTGTCGGTCGGCAGCACGCGCAGGAAGGTCCAGGACACGAACTCGGTATGCAGTTCCCAGCGCAGGCGAAACGATCCCACCTCCATGCGGAAGTGGGTGGTCTGGGCATCCGGCAGCGGCAGGTCGTGGTCGCGCAGCAGGGCCACCACGTGGGCGCGGCTGGCCTCGCGCTGGGTCGCATCGCACAGCATGATGACGTGCGAGATCGCCAGCGGCGTGCTCATCGCCTCGGGCGGACGGGCATGGATTTCGTTGTGCAGGGCCACCCTGTGCGGGTGCTGGAAGGGGTGGTGTGTCGGTGGCATGGCGTCCTCTCATCTTCCATTGTGACGCAAGGCTGTGACAGCTCGATGGCGGCCCAGCCGATCGCGAAAAAAACCGGCTCTCCTGCGGGCTTGGTGGGGCTCGCGCGATGGGCGGGTTGGACCCGGCCCGCATGGAGGACGATGTCGTGGGTCCATCCATCGCGCGAGCGCTTCAGCCATCCCGCTCGCAGAGGACATTGAGGAGCACGTGGCGGCTGCCCGTGCGAACCAGCGTGAGCGCCTCGCGCAGGCGATCGGGCAGCTCGGCGGGTGTCTCCGCTCGCAGGCCGATGCCGCCACACGCCTCCGCCACCTTCTCGTAGTCGATGGGGTGGGAGAAGTCGGTGAGCGGGAAGCGCCCGGTGCGCACGCTCCAGCCCTCCGGGTGCGAGCCCCGGACGCTGCGCTTGATGGTGCTCCAGCCCTGGTCGTTGAAGACGATGACGAGGATGGGCAGCGCCTCGGCCGCGGCGACGTAGTGCGCCGACAGCGGGGTGTTGAACAGGTAGGAGCCGTCCCCCACCGTCACCACCACCGTCCGCTCCGGCGCGGCGAGCTTCGCCCCCAGCGCCGCGCCGATGGACCACCCAAGCCCGCTGGCGAACGAGTTCTCGAACCAGCTCCCCGGCCGGCGCCGCGGCACCATCAGCGGATCCAGCGGGTACTCGTTGAAGAGGAGGACGTCGTCATCCACGAGCTGGCCGATGACGCGCGACAGGTGCGCCTTGGTGATGCGTGGCGCGGTGGCGGCCCGCTCGGCCTCGGCGCGCGCGGTGCCGAAGGTGCGCTCGTGGAGCGAGGCCAGCTCCGCCCGCGGCGCCCCGGCCTCTCCCAGCCGGTCCGCGAGCGCGCGCAGCGTGGCGGATGGATCCCCGGCGAGCGTCAGGTCCGAGGGGAAGCCCCGGAACGGCAGATCCGCGAAGAGCGGATCCACGCCCACCTGGATGACCCGCGCATCAGGAGCAGGCCGCGTCCACGCGGGGATCCACGGCACCGGGCACTCCACCGCGAGGATCAGATCCGCGCCCCCCACGTGCGGCCTCGGATCGAAGCCCAGGTGGTGCGGGTGCTCGGTGGGGAAGTTGTAGAAGTTGCGCTTGCCGTGTTCGATCACGCCGAGCCCCGCGCGCAGCGAGAGGGCCTCGAGCGCCTCCGGGCCGCCGGGGTGCCGCCCGAGATCGGCGGTGATGACGAGCGGCCTCCGGGCCTCGCGCAACCACTGGCGCGCCGTCTCCAGCGCGGCCTCGTCCGGCCGGGAGGGCTGCGCGGGCCGCTGCCGGGGCTGGAGCGAGAGCGTCGCCGCGGGGGCCAGCTCGCACAGCGGCTCCTTGGGCAGCGTCAGGTACACCGGCCCGGCCGGATCGCTCGCCGTGATGGCCAGGGCGCGGTCCACCACCGTCTCCAGCGAGTGCGGCCCCTTGAGCTCGTAGTCCCACTTGGTGAACTCGCGGAAGCTGGCCGCCTGATCGAAGGTGTCCTGCCCCCACTGGACGAAGTTGGTGCGCACCCCTGCCCTGCCCTCCTCGTACCAGGGCGTGCGGCCCGCCATCGCCAGCATGGGGATGCGCGAGCGCCGGGCGTTGATGAGCCCCATGCCGATGTTGGCGGTGCCCACGTTGACGTGGACCATCACCGCCTGCGGCCGGCCGGACAGCAGCGTGTGGCCGTGCGCCATCGCCACCGCCGTGTTCTCGTGAGGCACTTGCACCACGCGCAGCTTGAAGGCCGGCTCGTCCGCCATGCGGGCCAGGCCCTCGATGAGGGGCGTGAAGTCCGTCCCCGAGTTGGCGAAGAGCACCTCCACGCCGCGCAGGGCCAGCAACCGCAGCAGGCGCTGAGCGGTGGTCTCCTCGGGTGCGACGGCCAGGGGGCTCACGGGCTCGCTCATGGCTCCCCCACCCGCGCCACCAGGGCCAGGGTGCCTCCCCCCAGCGGGCCGTGATGCTCGGCCCGGGTGGAGACATAGACGCGCGTCTCCCCCAGCACGGAGGCCAGCACCGAGGAGAGCACGCAGCGCGAGTAGCGCGTGTCACTGATGTCGTCGTCCGTCAGCATGGTGTGGCGCTGGCCGCGGATGCTCCCGCGGGGATCCGCCTCGCTCTTGGCGAAGACGCCCACCAGCTTCTGCGCCTCCTTCGGATCCGGAGGGACGGTGACGCGCATGCCGAGCTGCTCGGCCACGTCCCGGATCGTCCGCGTGTCGAGCATGTCCTCCAGCACGCCGTGAGCCACCTGGAGCTCCCCTCCCCAGGCCGGGCTGTTGGCCAGCACGAGCACCTCCGTGCGCTCCAGCCCAGGCTTGGCCGAGCACGAGGCCACGCCGGAGTAGAGGGACCAGTCGCGGCAGATGACGTCGTCGGAGAGCCGCGCCTCGGGCACCTCGCCCAGCGCCAACGCCACGCCCAGCGCGGACGCGCCGCGCGAGTGCACCATGTCGCTGCGCAGCTCACGCCCCGCCTTCCGGGCCGCCTCCGCCTCGGCGAAGGTGGACGCGGGGATGGCGCCCTTCATCTGCACCAGGTGCACGTCCGCCAGTGACTCGAGCTGGAGCCCCTCGGCCACCTCGCGGACGGCTCGCGCCGTCTCCAGCACCTGCGGCATGCGGCCGATCTCCTCGGGCCGGAAGGCGCGCGTGTAGCCGATGCCCATGGCCAGGCGCTTGAGCCCGGGACGCGCGGGGGCCGGCGCGGGCTCACGCACGAACACCACCATGTGCGGCGTCACCACGCCCTCGGTGCCCCCGGAGAAGGAGAAGATGACGCGGTCCTGGACCCGCTCCGGCGCCAGGCCCAGCCGCGGGCCGAGCAGGTGCTCGAGCGCCGTCATGGCCAGCTCACGGGTGAAGTCGTTGCGCCCCCCGTTCCCCTCCGTCTTGCCGATGACGCACAGCACGTCCTCGGCGCGGTAGCGGCCCTCGTCCAGGGCCTGCCGCAGCTGGGACACGTCCGCGGGGCCGCTCGTCGGGTAGTTGAAGGCGCGGATCCTCACAGCGAGACCCTGAGGATCTTCCCGGTGCGCTGACGGATGTCGATCTTGAAGACGTCGCCGCGGTCCATCTCCTCGGCGCCCTGCTGGCTGGCCAGCGCCTCCACCACCTCGGCCGAGTTCGCGGTGAAGACGGTGACGGGCCGCTGGAGGGCCATGGGGAAGTCGTGCCACGTCCCCAGGTGGATCATCACCCCGTGGCCAGGCGGCAGGATGAAGGTGCGGACGTCCTCCAGGTCCGGCGCGCTCGCGCCCCGCTGGTGGTTGGGCTTGCCGAGCACGAGCGCCAGGGGCGCGTCCCCCAGGCCGATGAAGAGCTGGGTCATCCGCAGGTGGCGCTCGAGCCAGGTGATCTCCGGCGGCCGCGGGTGGATGCGCGCGGTCCGCACGACGGCCTGCTCGTGGTACTGGAACGCCAGGTTGTGCCCCTCCTCGACGGCTCCCTTGTAGAAGGGGATGGGCAGCCCGGAGTTGGGGACATCCGTTCCAATGAAGACGCCGTACTCGGCGATGTTCTCTCGGGTCGCGTGGAGGGTGGGGACGTTGATGATGGCGGCTGAAGTCGGGAGTCTGTCCATGGCCCGGGGAATCCTGCGCGGCTCCGGGTCTTTGTTCAATTCTCGACACAGCCAAAGGCGAGCAGAAAGCCCCCTCCCTCACGTCCATGAGGGAGGGAGCCCCGCGGCGGGCGCTCAGTGCCAGGAGCAGGAGTCGTAGAGCTGGCCCCCGTTGGTGTCCACGGAGCCGGCGGTCTGCCAGTTGATGTTGAAGCTGGCGCCCGTGCCCTCGTAGGTGAACGAGACGGCGGCGTTCAGGATGAGCTGGTGGGCGCACCGGGTCTCGGACCACGACTTCGTCGCCGCACCGTCCGGCGAGTTGCCGACCATGTTGCCCGTGTTCTCGCAATCGCAGGTGTAGCCGAGGTTGGCCCAGCAGCTCGACGAGTTGCTGAAGCCGAAGCCCGAGCTCCGGCAGGAGCCATCACCCGCCACGTAGCAGGAGATGCCCATCTCCTGCCGGCCCACCGTCTTGCCCACCAGCGTGATGCCGAAGACGTTCTTGTACTCCACGGTGTAGCCGCCATAGGTGAGGGTACGCCGGGTGCTGGCGGGGTTGGAGTTCAGCGAGCAGGTGCCCGCCAGCGCGGACGGACCGGCCGGCCGCTCCACCTGGACGAGCTGCTCCACGGGAGCCCACCCCTCCGCCTGGAGCCGGCGCCGGTTCTGGAAGAACGCGTCGAGCTGCTGCACGACGGGATCCATCACGATGCACGAGCCCTCGTCCACCCAGCAGATCTCCAGCGCGCGGTGCTCGGACGAGGCCGCGTCGAGCGCCACGCTGACCGCCAGCAGCCGGTACGTGGCTCCGTCGAGGGACCGGCCCAGCTGCTCGAACCCGCTCAGCCACACGGGCGAGGCCCACTCATCGAGCGCCGGGACGCGCAGCTCCTGGCGCACGCTCGTAATCTCGGTGCCGCGCTGATCCATCTGGATCCACTGGCTCGGCACCCCGAGCAGCTCATTCACGGGGCGCTCGGCGATGTCACGCACGGCCCCGGCCTGCAGCGCCTTCACCTCGAAGTCCACCTGGCCCGTCGCCGCCTCCTCGTAGGCCTCATAGACCTGCTCCGCGTACGCCGAGCCGTCCTGTGACACGGGAGCCGACTCATCCAGGCTCGCGCCGCCACAGCCCCCGAGCCACAGGCTCGCGGACAGGGTGGAGATCAGCAGCCGAGGTACCAGCGGGGAGCGTCGCATCGGGGGAGTCCTTTGGAGAGAGGGAGATGCCTCTGTGGCACTTCTTCCATAGAAGGCCGGAAAGTCTGATTTTCACATAAAGTGAAAGTCAAGTGGGTCCGCGCGGTTGGGGGCGGGACTCAGTCCGCTTCACCTACCTCTCAGCACAACCGGAGGCGTGCTCGCACCGATAATCATTGCAAGGAATCCTCCTTTCTCCGTTCCGAGAGCCCTCACATGTCCAAGATCGACGGAAGCAAAGACAAGTCGAAGTCCCACTCGACGCACAAGTCCGAGGAGAAGAAGCCCGCGGAGAAGAAGCCCGAGGTCGAGAAGACGGGTGGCAACACGAGCTCGATCCAGAACCAGAACAAGGCGAAGGGGTTCTCCTCGGAGTCCACGTTCACCGCGGATGCGGGCAAGGCTCCGGTGGAGCTCTCCGAGAGCCAGCCCGTTGGGGAGACTCAGGCTCCCATCAACCAGGAGGCGCTCGAGGCTGCCTATGACTCCGTGGTGACGACCGTGAACGAGGTCCTGCATCCGGAGCCGCCAGCGGAGCCAGCCGGGGCGACCGAGGTGTTCGAAACCGCCGTGACCGCGGCCCTCGAGACGCTCAAGGAGCAATACCCCGACATGCCGCCGGAGGAGATGATGGACTACGCCATGGCCGCGGCGGGCGCGGCGCTGGTCGGGAACAGTCCGGACCTGATGGGCAAGCTCCGCCTGGTGGACGGGAGCTCGCGCCTGGTACAGCTGATGGAGGCTTTGCCCCCCAACGCAGGGATGGGCCAGGATCTCGCGGCGCCCACGGACCTCAACCCAGCGTTCAACGACGGCACGCCCAACCAGGCCTTCCACTGTGGCTTCTTCATCCTGGCCGGCTATGCGAGCCAGGGGGACCCCACCAAGGTGGGCATCGCTCGCGCCGGCAACCTCGCCCACGAGCTGTTTGAGGGCGGGTCCTCGGTCGCGGACTTCCTCGCAAGTGAGGCATCCATCCAGCTTGGAGCCGCCCTCTACAAGATGGGCCAGACCAACGACTGGAATGTCGTGAAGCAGGCTCCTGCCCTCATCCAAGGGGTCCTGGGCAATGGTGAGCCGGCTCCCTACCAGATTGCTGGCGAGACGGTGGATGCCACGGAGCTCTCCCGGAACGCGAGGCAACTCACCGAGGAGGTGATCAGCGAGGTGCGGGACATGGGCGTGACGGCCATGGTCAGCGCGGTCGAGACGTTCCAAGACAACGTCCTCGCGCCGATCGGGCCGGCGATTGAGAGGTTCCTGACGCCCATCCTCACCCCCGTCGCGCGGTGGTTCATCCAAGGCTGAGCCCTGACCAGGGCACTCAGGGGGAATACAGTTTTCTCCATTTAAACCTGCTACACTGGGAGTCCCCCTCATTCGGGCCCAGGAGCAGGGATGAGCGATCCAGCGAGCGCCAGCGGCAGGGAGGCCGCCACCCAGGAGGTACCGCCGGGGAGGTGGACGCCCACGCCCAAGGAGGATCCCATCGCCGAGGGCAGCCGCATTGGCCCGTACCGCCTCCTGAGCAAGCTGGGTGAGGGGGGGATGAGCGTGGTGTACCTGGCCTCCCGGGACGAGGCCCCGGAGTCCAGGCCCGTGGCCCTCAAGTTCGTGCTGCGCGGACCGGTGGAGCGCTTCCACATCGAGCGGCGGATCCTCGGCGCCCTGGACCACCCGAACATCGCCCGGCTCCATGAGGTGGGGAGCACGGACGAGGGCGTCCCCTACTTCGTCATGGAGTACGTGGAGGGGGCGCGCATCGACGAGTATTGCGAGCAGGCCCAGCTCTCCATCACCCAGCGGCTCCAGCTGTTCCTGAAGGTCTGCGCCGCGGTGCAGTACGCGCACCAGAACCTGGTGGTGCACCGCGACATCAAGCCCGGCAACATCCTCGTGAGCCGTGATGGAGAGCCCAAGCTGCTCGACTTCGGGATCGCCAAGCTGCTGGCTCCCGAGGGCATGGAGGGCCTCCCGGATGCCACGCGCACGGGAGTGCGGCTCCTGACGCCCCGCTACGCCAGCCCCGAGCAGCTGCGCGGCGGCCCCATCACCACCGCGACGGACGTGTACTCGCTCGGCGTGCTGCTGTACCAGCTCATCACCGGCGAGCTGCCCTACGACTTCAAGTCCCAGAGCATCGAGGATGTCGAGCAGGCCCTGTCGAGCGCCGAGCCGAGACGGCCGAGCCAGCGCGTGGCGAGGGATCGCTCGCGGAGCATCACCGCTCCGGTGCCGACGGTGTCCCTCAACAAGGGGGCTGGCGCGGAGGAGCCGCGAGAGGCGGGCTCCCGCCGCTGGGCATGGATGCGGCCGGGCCGGCTGCTCGCGTGGCTGCGGGCCCGCCGTGACTTCGGCCCGGATCTGGACAACATCGTCCTGATGGCGCTGCGCAAGGAGGCGGCGCGGCGCTATGCGTCCGTGGAGCAGCTCTCGGAGGACCTGCGGCGCTATCTCGGCGGGCGGCCCGTGCTGGCGAGGGACGACACGCTGGGCTACCGGCTGGGGAAGTTCCTCCAGCGCCACCGGCTCCCGGTGAGCCTGGCGGCGGGCACCTTCCTGCTGGTGCTCGGGTTCGCGGTGCTGCTGGCCCTCCAGGTGGAGCGCACGGCCCGGGAGCGGGATCAAGCCCGCCTGGAGCGCGACAAGGCCGAGAAGCTCGTCTCCTTCATGCGAGACATCTTCGAGGCGTCCGATCCCGCCATTACCCGCGGGGGCACGCTCACCGCCCGGCAGCTCCTGGAGCGCGGCGCTGCTCGCGTGGAGAAGGAGCTGGTGGATCAGCCAGAGCTCCAGGCCGGGCTGATGATCACCATCGGCAACGTGTACGTGAACCTGGGCGAGTATGAAAAGGCGCAGCCCCTGCTGGACGCCGCGGGGGAGCTGCGGCGCAGGCAGGAGGGCGAGCGCGGCAGCGGCTTCGCCGAGAGCGTGTACGCCCGGGCGACGCTGCACGCGGCCCAGGGGCACCTGGAGGAGGCCGAGGCCGGGCTGCGCCAGGCGCTGGCCATCTTCCGGGAGCAGCTCGGCCCGGAGCACGTGAAGGTGGGGGAGGCGCTCTCCCGCCTGGCGACGGTGCGGGCCACGCGGGGAGACATGGCCGGCGCGGAGGCGTTGGCGAAGGAGGCGCTGGGGCTGCAGCGGCGGATCCTGGGCGAGGAGCACCCCGAGGTGGCCTCGGTGCTGAACACGCTGGCCGGCATCCACTCCTCGCGGGCGGAGCACGGCGAGGCGGAGCGGCTGCACCGCGAGGCGCTGGCCATCCAGCGCAAGGTGCTGGGCGAGGATCACCCGCAGACGTTGAGCACGTTGAAGGACATCGCCGCGACGCTGTACGCGAAGACGGAGTACGCGGCCGCGGAGCCGCTCCAGCGGGAGGTGACGGAGCTGTCCCGGAAGGTGCTGGGCGCCGAGCACCCGGACTACGCCCACGCGCTCACCATGCTCGGGCTCATCCTCTACGCGGAGCACCAGTACGCCGAGGCCGAGCCGTACTACCGCCAGGCGCTGGCCATCCAGCGCAAGGCGCTCGGGGCCGAGCACCCCGCCGTGGCGTGGACGACCAACAACCTGGCCGCCCTGCTGTACGAGAAGGGAGACGCGGCGGCCGCCGAGCCGCTCTACCACGAGGTGCTCGCCAGCTGGCGCAAGTCCCTGGGGCCCCGGCACGCGCAGGTGGGCCACGGCCTGCACGGGTTGGGGCGCGCATTGGTGGCGCTGGGGCGCTTCGCCGAAGCGGAGAAGGTGCTCCGGGAGAACCTGGTCATCTGGCGCGAGTCGCTCCCGGCGGGCCACTGGCGCCTGGCCCAGGGAGACAGCGTGCTGGGAGGGTGTCTGGCGAAGCTGGGGCGCTACGCGGAGGCGGAGCCGCTGCTCGCCGGGAGCTTCCCCCTCCTCGAGAAGAGCAAGGGGCTGCGCAATCCGGAGACGCAGCTGGCGCTCGAGCGTCTGGTGGAGCTCTACCGGGCCTGGCGCAAGCCGGTGGAGCTGGCCCGCTACGAGGCGCTCCTGGCGCAGGCGCGACGGGCGGTGGAACCGTCAGGGCCCTGAGGCCCCCACTGAAGCTCCCTCTGTACCAGTCCGCGGCCCTCCCCAGGCCCCCCCTGCCGTCCCATGCGCGGTGTAGTAGCCTCTCGGGCATGAGAATCGACCGCACGACGCTGATCAGGACCAAGCCCCGCCTCCTCGCCCAAGGCGCAACCAACCAGCTCGCGGACGAGTGCATCGCGGACGTGCAGACCCACTTCACCCAGCTTCACGACGACGTCAAGAGCATGGAGGCCCATCTGACGGCGCCGCTGAACGAGGCCATCACCAACCGGCTGAAGTGGGCGTTCGGCGACGACTCGTGGACCACCGTCAAGAAGGTGAAGGCGCACGTGACCACGATGCGCAAGGTCATCGAGCGGGCCGCGAACCTGACGGTCACCTACTCGTCGGTGTTGGGCGACAACCCGAATATCTACGCGCACGTCTACCCGCACAGCCTCAATCCCATGATGGCGGGCAGCCTGTTCATCTACATGGACTGGCGCTACACCATCCAAGAGGAGGACGAGCTCAACAACCGCTACCTCACCCTGGTTCACGAGTTCAGCCACCTGGCCTGCAAGACGAAGGACTACCAGTACGTGCCCAAGTGGTCGGCGGCGCAGCGGCTCGCCGGCAATCGCGGCCAGTGCATCGACACGTACAGCGCCGAGGTCTTCGACGTCGACAAGGCCGTCGACAATGCCGACAGCTACGGGTACTTCTTCGCGGCCACGTTCGCGCGCGCCGTGGGTTGCACCCACCCGTAGGCGGGTGAGTCCTCGCCCCGTGACGACGCCGAGCAGGCGAAGGCGTTCTTCCAGGAGCTGGACGGCCAGGTGGTGGTCAAGGCGTTCCGCTCTCCCCGGAACGAGTTCCTGGAGACGCGCCGGGTCCAGCTCGGGGACTTCGAGTACAAGGAGAACCTCCAGGCGACCCCTGCCATCTTCCAGGAGCTCGTCGCGGGGGATTCGGACCTGCGCGTGGTGGGGATTGGCGAGCACCTGTTCGCGGCCCGTATCCGCCCCAAGCAGCAGCTGGTCGACTTCCGGATGGCGGCCCGGCCGGAGCTGGAGCGCTTCGAGCTGGATGACCAGACGGCCGCCGGGCTGCGACGGCTGATGCGGGAGTTTGGGATTACCTACTGCTCCATCCCAGGAGCCCCCAGCCCCGGGGTGATCCTCAAGGCAGGGCTTGGATGGCGTGGAGCCGGAGCGGTTGCCCCTCCGCCTCGGGGTACCCCAGCTCAAGCACGAAGCCCTCCTCACCCAGACGGCGCGAGGCGAGCTGGTCACACAGCTCCGTGGAATCACACTCGAGGTGCTCCGTCTGTTGCAGCAGGAACCCGCTGCCTTCACGCACGAGCATGTTCTCGGTGTAGTGGCCAGGAGGTGCCTGCCGGAACTGCATCGTGAAGTGGGCGCCAGCCTCTACCGGATGGGTCTCCAGGACGCGGAGGAAGGTGAAGCGCACACCCGGATCATCCTGCAGGCTCGTGCTGTACTTCTCCACCTCGAGCTCAACGCGCTGCTCCACGCCCCACTTGAAGGTGAAGCCTTCATCCTTGAACGCGTCGGGCGTGAAGTGATCGATATTCAGCTTGTCGTCGGTCCGCTCCTCGCGCGCCCGCATGGCCAGCGAGACGCTGCACTCGACGCAGGTGTAGCCCGGCTCCAGATACGGAGCGATCTGGTAGGTGCGCACCTCGCCCCCACATCCGACCCACACCAGTACTCCCAGCAGAAAACCCTTTCGCAGCACGCCAATACCCCCTTGAGAGTCGATCCGGCCGCGTGTCCTGGCCCGGAATCCCGGGAGGCCGCGGCCTGGGCTCGTGGAAGCACGCCGCGTGCCGGGGGTCGGCACTCCGCTCTGCCCGCGCGCTGGGGCTGGGCTGTCTGGACAGCAGGGCCCGCGGGGCGCCCAGGAATCCATGGCGCCCTGACACGGCTGTCATGCGAAGGACGCCAGGCACCCGTGTCGAGGCTGCCTGGCGTTGGGTGTTAGAGGAAGCCGTCGAGCCACGTCAGCTGGGCGTCCACCGTCTCCGCGATCACTCTCGGCTGATCCGAGGAGGAGGGCTCCGTGTACGGATTGCCAATCTCCTTGTGCTTCCACCGGACCCAGTTCTGCTTGTACCAGCCCCAGTCGAGGTTGGAGCCCGTCTTCGGCGGTGAGCTGCCCGAGTACGCCGAGAAGGCGCGGATCCCCGTCAGCGGAGCGACTTCATCGCCTCCCACGACGTGGAAGATGTGGAGCAGCGAGCGACGCGGGAACTGCGCCGTCAGGTCCGTGGCCCAGCCGCCATAGGACGTGAGAGAGGGCCTCACCGGGTTGTTGATCTTCTCCCCGAAGGTGCCCAGCTCGCCCTGGGAGTACTTGCACACCCCGTCGAAGGAGGACACGTAGATCGAGATCCCGTCGAGGCTCGGGTTGTTGCGCAAGGCCTGGGCCATGCGCATCACCAGACAGCCCCCTCGCGAGCTCCCCGCCAGGTAGATGACGCGCGTCTCCGGGCGGACCTGCGCCTCGAGCCAGTGCACGAAGCCATTGACGATCTGCTGCTTCTTGTCGCTGGCGAAGAGGTGGTCGAAGTTGTTGTCGTTCACCACGGCCATCCACGTGGAGGCCGGAGGCAACCAGCCCAGGCTGCGCAGCTTCATCCCCAGCGAGCGCCCGTCCAGCGTGACGTTGGAGCAGGTGACGTCGCCGCAGGACGCGTCCCAGTTCGAGGCCTGTCCTGTCAGCCCGTTGGAGTGGCCGCTGCTGCTCGAGACCTTCTGCCCGGCCGACATCACCACCAGCGCGTTGCGCACGGCCGGCGCATCCACCTCGGCGATGCGGATGGCATGCAGGTCGCTGTCCGGCGCCCCCGCCGCCCGGAAGGCCTCGAGGCCGGCCGCGGCCCTGTAGCTCCCGGAGGCGTCCTTGTACACGACGCGCCGGGACGTCACCGTCCGGCTGCTCCCATTCGGGTACGTGAGGGCGGAGGCCACCACACCGTGCGGCTCGCCGGAGCCCTCCTCCAGCTCCTGTCCACCACAGCCAGCCAGGGCTCCTCCCAGGAGCCACGTCAGGGCCGCGCTCGAGAGCGCGGTGCGAAGGAGCTTCGGTCTGCCATGCATGCGGTGCCTCCGGGGGATTGAAACCGGAGGCTACTCCTTCTCGATGTCGCGGTCCCAGAGCTGGATGCGGGGGATCGTCTCCTGGAGCCGCCGCGTCAGCTCGGCCGCGATGGCCACCGAGCGGTGCTTGCCGCCCGTGCACCCCATGGCCACCGTGAGGTACGCCTTGCCCTCCTTCTGGTAGCGCGGGAACAGGAACCGGCAGAGATCCACCACCTTCTCCAGGAACTGCTGCGTCTCCTCCCGCTCCAGCACGTACGCGGCCACCTTCTGGTTCTTCCCCGTCAGCCCCTTCAGCTCCGGCACGAAGTACGGGTTGGGCAGGAAGCGCACGTCGAACACCAGGTCCGCCTGCGGCGGCACCCCGTGCCGGTAGCCAAAGGACATCACCGACAGCGAGGGCCCCTCCGCCGGCTCCGGGCTGAAGCGCGCCTGCACCATCCGCTTCAGGTCATGCACGTTCAGCGCGGACGAGTCGATCACCTGATCTGCCAGCTCGCGCAGGTCCCTCAGCTCCTCGCGCTCGGCCCGGATGCCCTCGGCCACCGTGCCCTGAGGCGCCAGCGGGTGGCGGCGCCGCGTCTCGCTGAAGCGCCGGACGAGGCTGTCGTCGCTGGCGTCCAGGAAGAGCACGTCCACCTGGTGCCCCGCGCGGCGCACCTCGTCCAGCACCCGCGGCGCGTCCTTGAGGAAGATGCCCTCGCGCACGTCCACCACGAGCGCCATCCGCTCGAACTGGCCGCCGCCCGCCAGCTCCGTCAGCTTGGGCAGCAGCAGCACCGGCAGGTTGTCAATGCAGAAGAAGCCCGCATCCTCCAGCGCCCGGATGGCCGTGGACTTCCCCGACCCCGACATGCCGGTGATGATGACGATCTGCTTGGCGGGGGCGCTCACTCGACCTCTTCTCCCAGCGTACGACGCATCGCCCCGTCAGCGATGGCCCGGTTGAGCCGCTCGGCGAACTCCCGCGCCGAGTGGTGGCCCTGCAGCTTGAGCAGGTGGTTGCGCGCCGCCACCTCGATGATGGTCGCCATGTTGCGGCCCGGACGGACCGGCACCACCGACAACGGCACGTTCACCCCGATGATGTCCAGGAACCGGTCCTCCACCCCCAGCCGGTCATACTCCTGGTGCGGATCCCACTCGTGGAGCTCGATGACGAGTTCGATCTTCTTCTGCTCGCGCACCGCCGACACGCCGAACAGATCCTTGATGTTGATGATGCCCAGGCCCCGGATCTCCATGTGGTGCTTGATGACCGGGTTGCCCGCGCCGTAGACGGCGCCCGGCTTGCGGCGCGCCACGTCGACGATGTCGTCCGCCACCAGGCGGTGCCCGCGCATCACCAGGTCCAGGGCGATCTCGCTCTTGCCGATGCCGCTCTTGCCCAGCAGCAGGATGCCCACGCCGAAGACGTCCATCAGCACGCCGTGCAGGCTGCTGGTCTCCGTGAGCGCCTCCTCCAGGAAGGCCTGCACCTGCTGGATGAAGACGCTGGAGAGCAGCGGCGTCTTCATCAGCGCCAGCCCGGAGGCCTCGCACGCCTCCACGAGCACCCGCGGCAGCTCCAGATCCTTGGTCACCACCACGCAGGCCAGGTCCTCGATGAACAGGTGCGTGAGGACCTCGCGCTGCCGGTCTTCCGTGAGCGTGCGCAGGTAGGAGATCTCCGTATTGCCGAACACCTGGACGCGGTGGGGGTGCAGGTGCTCGGTGAAGCCGGTGAGCGCCAGGCCCGGCTTCTGGATACGGGGGGAGTTGACGGTGCGGCTGAGCCCCCGCTCGCCGGCGACGAGCGTGAGCTGGAGATCGTAGTCGCGGTCCTCGAGGAGCGCGGAGATTCGAATGGAGCGGGTTGTGCTCATCGTCAGGAAGTGGATATCACCCGGCGGACCGTTTGAGATGCTTGCTCGACGTGCCCCTCGCCCCTCCACCCCCTCCTCCGCCTTCCGAGTACCGCCTGGCCCGGGGCCTGCTGCTCATCGCGCTCGCGGTGGGGACCATACTCCGGGTGCGGCTGGCGCTCACGGATGATGGGCTGTACTGGCCGGATGAGATCTTCCAGAGCCTGGAGCCGGCGCACCGGCTCGTCTTCGGCTACGGGTTCGTCCCCTGGGAGTTCATCGCCGGGGCGCGCAACTGGGCCCTCCCCGGGCTGGTCGCGGGGCTGATGGGGCTGGCCCGAGCGCTCGGGCTGGACTCGGCGGGCGGCTACCTGGGCCTCATCCGGGGGTTCTTCGCGCTGCTGGGCACCGCCGCCGCCTGGGGGAGCTACCGGCTCGCCCGCTCGTACGGTGCTCCCCCGCTCGCCGCCGCCTCGGGGGCGGCCCTGCTGGCCCTGGCCGCCGTTCCCATCTACTTCGCTCCCCGGGCCATGAGCGAGAACGCCTCCGCCCCGGCCGTGGTGCTCGGGCTGGCGCTGGCGCTGGCGCCCGACGCATCGCGGCGAGCCCTCGTGGGGGGCGCCTCCCTGCTGGGCCTGGCCGTGCTGCTGCGCCTGCAGAACGGCGTCTTCTGCGTGGGGCTGGTGCTCCTGCTCCTGGCGCGGCGGCAATGGCGGGCGGCGGGAATCTCCCTGGGGGTGCTCGCCGTGTGGGCGGGCCTCTTCGGGCTGCTGGATCGACTCACCTGGGGCCAGTGGTTCCACTCGGCCTTCGTCTACCTGGACTTCAACCTCCGCCTGCAGATCGGCACCTTCTGGGGCGTCGCGCCCTTCAGCTACTACGGCCGCGTGCTGTTCGACGGGATGCGCGGCATCACGCTGGTGGTGGGGGTGTTCAGCCTGCTCGCGCTGCGGCGGGCCCCGGGACTGGCGCTGCTGGTGGCCAGCTTCTTCGTGCTCCACGCGTACCAGCCTCACAAGGAGCTGCGCTTCCTCGTCCCCTCCTTTGCCCTCTTCGCCGCGCTCGCGGGCGTGGGGATGGGCGAGGCCATGGGCCTGTTGAAGTCGCACCGCCCGCGCGCCGGGCTGGCCCTGGCCGTGGCGGCGGTGGGGGCCGTCTCCGCGGGGCTCTCGGGGCGCCTCACCTTCGGGGACCTGGGCCACTACGAGGACACGCGGCCCCAGGTCAGCGCCTATGACGACTCGGGTCCCATCAACCGGCTGCTGAGGGTGGCGGGCCAGCGCGATGATCTCTGCGGGATCAAGATCGAAGGCCCCGTGCACATCGCCTGGACCGGGGGCTACAGCTACCTCCACCGCCGGGTGCCCCTCTACTGGCACCAGGGCCCGAGCCGAAGCTCGGGCCTGTTCAACTACGTCATCACCCCCACCGCGGAGGGCACCGGAGGTGGGGTGGTGACCCGGGACAAGGACTACGCCCTGCTGCGCCTCCCCCTGCCCTCCTGTGTGAGCCCCCCGGGCTTCAGCTGGCGGCTGCCATAAGCCAACGCTTCCCGCGGGAGGCCGTTCCCAGAAGCGCCCGGGGTTGCTAAGCCCTCCGCATGTCCAACTGCCTCTTCTGCAAGATTCGCGACGGTCAGATCCCCTCCAAGATCGTCTACAAGGACGACCTGTGCCTGGGCTTCGAGGACATCAACCCCCAGGCGCCCACGCACGTGCTCTTCATCCCGCTCAAGCACATCGCGACGGCGAATGACGTCGCGATGGAGGATCGGGAGCTGGTGGGGCACCTCTACACCGCGGCCGCCAGGCTGGCCCAGCAGCGGGGCCACGCCGACAAGGGCTACCGCCTGGTGATGAACTGCAATGACGACGCCGGCCAGACGGTGTTCCACCTCCACCTGCACCTGATCGCGGGCCGGCCCATGGGGTGGCCACCGGGGTAGGCCCCCGGCGCGAACCACGGCGCCATCACATGCCGCACCGGAGCTCCTTCGAGGGCGCTCGCTGGGGCATCCTCGCGCGCACGGCCCCATCCGGGAGGGCCAGCACCCGAGGCTCGTCCGTGGGCACTCGGATGTTCCACTCGACCGTGAACGGGCCCCCTGGCGCGCGCCCCTCCACCGTGTAGAGCCCTGGCGCCAGCCGCTCCACGCGGAAGTGCCCCCTGGCGTCGCTCGTCACCGTCACCCGCTCCTCGGCCGGTGCGTCCGCGCGCGCCTCCTGCTCCCAGCTATTCACATAGGGCGTGAGCGTCAGCTCGGCCTTGGGCAACGCCTTCCCCGTGCCCTGCGCCACCGTGCGCCCGGAGAAGGAGGTCGCCCCCCCCAGCCGCAGGTGCACCGGCGTCCGGTTCCCATTCAGTGGGTGGATCAGGTTGAGCCACGTCGGCGCGGAGCCCTCCGTCCTCGCCACCACCAGGTAGTTCCCCGGGCGCGCCGGCATCAACAGCCTCCCGTCATTCCCCGTCGCGCCCGCCGCCGCCACCCGCCATTCCACCCGCCCCGTCTCCGGGCTCCGCCCTCGGCGCCGATAGAGCCGCACCTGCGCGCGCGACGCCGGCCGCTCCCCCTCCGTCACCCGCAGCTCCAACACCCCGTCCGCCTCGCTGGCCGCCTCCCCCACGGGCAACGTCCTCGCCTCGTCCGTTGGAACAACGGGGGCCACCGGTGCCTCGCGCGCGGAGGCGGCGGCCTCGGTCAGATCGCGCACTCCGACCTGGCGCGCCGCCCGCTCCACTGCCCGGCCATACAGCGCCAGGGCCACGGCGGCGGCCACCACGCCCAGCACCCATGCTCTGCTCAAATGCCTTGTGAGCTCCACAACCTTCAAGCTGTCCCTCGCCTCGCGTGGACGCCCCTGGCCAGCGTCCCGGTCCTGCCCCTCTCCATCCTCATACATACTCGAATCGCTGCCGGACGTTTTGACCAGCAACAAGCTGTCCTGATTGCCGCATTCTTCCGAGGAGGCGCTGGAGCCTTTGCCTGCCTGCTCGCCCATCGACCGAGGCGTTTGATAGCTGCGGGGGGCGCAGGTGTTAGCATCCCAACCGCCTCCCCGAATCCCGCTCCATGCCCTTCACCCCCCAGATGTCGCCCGCGAGTCGACGCGCGTACTCCCTGCTAGCCCTGCTGCTGGCCAGCGTGTCAGGGGCTGTCAACGCGATCAGCTTCTTCGCGCTCGGCACGCATACGTCTCATATGACGGGCAACCTGGCCAACGTGGGCGAGTTCCTCTCCAACGGCCAGTGGGGTCTGGCCATCTCCGCGGGCCAGCTCGTCCTGGCCTTCCTCCTCGGGGCGATGACAGCCACCGTGCTGCTCGACGTGGCACGGCACCGCCAGCGGGGGCGGCACGCCTCGGCGCTCCTGGTGGAGGCGGGGACGCTCGCGGCCGTGGGCCTGTGGTCCTCCACCCACCCGGGGATGAAGGAGCCCACGCTGCTCTGGGGCCTGTCCTACGCCATGGGCCTGCAGAACGCGCTCGTCACCCGCGTGTCCGGCGCCGTCGTGCGCACCACGCACATCACCGGCGTCATCACCGACATCGGCATCCAGCTGGTGAAGATGATGACGTGGGTGCGCGACGGCGCCCGCGGCCACGGCCTCGGCGGCCTGGTGTGGATGCTGCGCAGGCTGCCCAGCGCCGAGCAGTTCGCGCGCACCCGGCTGCACCTCGGGCTCGCCACGGCCTTCACCATCGGGTGCACCGCGGGGCCGCTGCTCTTCTTCCGCTTCGGCACCGCCGCCATGGCCATGCCGTGCGGGGTGCTGCTCCTGCTGCTGGTGCTCGACATGAGCCCGGCCGGAGCCTACGTGCCCGTGACGCCGAGCAGCTGAGCCCCTCAGCGCCGCAGCTCCGTGGCCCCGAACGGCTGCTCGTGCGCCGGCGCGCGCGGCGGCGCCTGTCCGGCCTCGCGCGCCCTGGCCGCGCGCCGCTCCACCAGCACGTGGCAGAGCGCCGAGGCCAGCGTGCACGTCACCATCAGCGGCAGGATGATGGCGTAGTTGCCGCTCAGCTCGTACACCATCATCATCCCCGTCAGCGGCCCGCGCGTCATGGCCGCCACGGCGCCGCCCATGCCCACCATGGCGTAGGCCCCGCTGGGCGCGGTGACGCCGGGCAGCAGCGCGTGCAGCAGCTCGCCGAAGGCCCCGCCCGCCATCGCGCCGATGACCGTCACCGGGAAGAACGTCCCGCCCGAGCCGCCCGAGCCCAGCGTCAGCGCGGTGCCCACCAGCTTGAGCACGCACCCCGAGGCGAGCAGCGCCAGCGAGAGCCCCCTCACCAGCGCGTCGTTGGCGTACTCGTGCCCCGTGCCCCACACCACCGGGTGCGCCAGCGCCAGCAGCCCCACCAGCAGCCCCCCGAGCCCCGCGCGCAGGTGCAGAGGCTGCCTGCCGAGCCACGCCGACAGCCGCCCGGGGCGCCGGCCCTGGAAGTACGCCTCCACGCCGTGCAGCGCCTGGATGAACGCGTAGGCCAGCCCTCCGCACACCAGCCCGAGCACGGTGTAGAAGAGGATCTCCCAGCCGCTCACCATGGTGTACGCCACGCGCTCCAGCATGGCCGCGCTGCCCATCACGCCGCGGCTCACCATGGTGGCGGTGACGCTGGCGAGGATGATGGGCGAGAAGACGCGGAGCTGGAACTCGCGCAGGAGGATCTCCATGGCGAAGATGGCGCCGGCCACCGGGGCGTTGAAGGAGGCGGCGATGCCCGCGCCCGCGCCACTGGCCATCAGGATGGACAGCTCCCTCCGGGTGAAGCCCAGGGTGCGCCCCACCTCGGAGCCAAAGGCCGCGCCGCCGTAGACGATGGGCCCCTCGCGCCCCGCCGAGCCGCCCGTGCCGATGGTGACGGCCGAGGCCGCCAGCTTGAGCAGCCCATCCCGCACGGGCAGCTGCCCCTCGCGCTCCATCGCCTTCACCACCTCCGGCACCCCGTGGCCGTGCGTCTCCGGCCTGTCCTTCAGCAGCCGCCCCACCACCGCGCCGCCCAGCATCGGCGCCAGCAGCACGAGGAAGGGGGACAGGTGCCCCAGCTCCCCGCCCGTGCGGTGCGTGCCGGCCAGCACCGTGTTCACCGCCGCCAGCGCCACCAGTGGGTAGTAGAGCGACAGCGCCCCCAGCACCAGCAGCGCCAGCACCTCGAGGCGGCGCCTCACCACCTCCCGCCCATCACCGGGCTTGATGAGGCGGGCCAGCCCCAGCGCCGCCAGTCCCAGGGGGACGCCGACGATGATGAACTCGAAGTGCCAGCGCGCACCCGCGAGCGCCTCGCCCAGCCGCGGGTGCTTCTCGGAGCCCAGGAAGGGAAGGCCGAAGCTCAGCCCGTTGACGAGCGCGATGAGGTTGGCGAAGAGGCCAGCGGCCAGGCCGCTGTAGACGCCCACCACCGCCCCCGCCACCGGCAGCACCGAGGGGCCGGGCAACTGCAGCCGTTGTATCGCCGCCAGCAACCGCTGCACCGCGTCCTGTCTCCAGGCGCGGAGCTTCGAGGAGACCGCCATCCCGCGCAGCTTCGCACAGCGGCAAGGCGAGCGCAGTCGCGAAGATGGCGCCAGGGCGAGAACTTCTGGCGCTGGAGCTCACGTCCCCCCGCTCAGGGAGTGGCCGGGTGGGCCTCCGGCGCGACGGCTGGCGGAGCGGTAAGCTCCCGCGTCTCCGCCCGCTGGCTGACGCTCCGGAGCACGGGCAGCACGCTGCTGCGCTCGTCCGTCCAGGTGACCCTGGGTGGCTCCGCCAGCTCCAGCCGGCGCACGCTCGAGCCTGACTGCAGGAAGGTGCTCCCCCAGGAGAACCCGGCGTCCGGGCTGAGGATCATCCACGCGCTGCGCAGCGCGTCGCCCTGCGTCTCGCTGACCACGAGCGTGGCGAACATCCCGAAGGCCCGCGCGTGCGCGAGCACGATGGGTACCAGATCCAGGTGCACGTTGCTGATGTGCAGCACCAGCACGCCGCGCGGTGCCAGGAGCCGGCGGTACAGCGCCACCGCCTCCTCCGTCAGCAAGTGGAGCGGAATGGAGTCCGAGCTGAACACGTCCAGCGCGAGCACATCGAACGCCTGCGCCTGGCCCCGCTCCAGCTCCTGCTCCAGGGAGATGCGCGCGTCCCCCTCCACCACCTCCACCCGGGCCGGCGTGTCCCTCAAGTAGCTGAAGTAGCCACCCTCGCCCCAGGCCAGGGAGATGACCTTGGGGTTGATCTCATAGAAGCGCACCGTGTCGCCCTCCCGGGTGAGCGCGGCGCTGGTGCCCACGCCCAGCCCCAGCACACCGATGCGCAGTCCAGCGGGCAGCCCCTCGGCTTCGCGCAGGCGCCGGTGCTCGGCGATGGCCACATCCAAGCCGCTCCCGGGCGTGTAGTAGGCCACGGCCTGCCGCCGGCGCTCGGGGGAGACGAACTGCACCCCGTGAGTGATGGCGCCGTGCTTGAGCGAGTACTGGTGCCGGTGCGCGTCACCCTGGGCGCTCTCCAGCACCTGCACCACGCCGAAGAAGTTGCGCGCCGTCAGCCGCACCTCGCGCCGGCTGTCCGCCACCGCCACCGCCAGCCCCATCACCACCCCGGCGAGCACGAACACGCGCAGCATCCGCCCCACCCGCCCCACCCGCTGCTCCCCGGCTGGGCGCGGCAGGAGCACCACCAGCGCCACGAGGCAGCACGCCGCCAGCGCCAGCGGGTACTCCGCGTAGGTGTCGAAGACGCGCGGCGCCAGGATGCCGACGATGAGGCCCCCCACCACTCCGCCCACCGACACCCAGAGGTAGAAGGCGCTCAGGTGGCGCGGCGCCGGCCTCAGGCGGTACAGCTCGCCATGGCACACCATGCAGCCGGCCAGCAGCGCCCCGCCGTGTGACAGGAGCAGGAAGGGCAGCGGGAAGTGAGGCCCCTCGAAGATGGAGCGGATCACCCCGCCCACCGCGACGATGAGGAGCAGGGAGAAGAGGGTGCGCGAGTACAGCGCCTCGCGCTCGAAGGCGATGATGAAGGTGAGCAGGTACA
>JAFGNZ010000342.1 GCA_016926755.1 Myxococcaceae bacterium
CGAGTACGACACCTCGTACTGGGACAAGGGCTCCAAGTTCCTCCACTACCAGCCGCGCACCGCCATCCTCACCAGCGTGGAGTTCGATCACGCGGACATCTTCAAGGATCTGCCGCACTACGAGGCCACCTTCGAGAAGTTCGTGAAGCTCATCCCCCCGGACGGCCAGCTCGTCGTCTGCGCCGCGTACCCCAACGCGCTGCGCATCGCCGGCGGCACGCGGGGCAGGGTGGTGACGTACGTGGGCCGGGAGGGGGCCGAGGCGGACTACACGCCCCGCAACGTCACCTTCGGCCCCGAGGGCGCGCGCTTCGAGGTGGTGGAGCGCGGCGCGGTGCTGGGCACGGCGCGGATGGAGCTCTCCGGCGCGCACAACGTGGAGAACGCGCTGAGCGTGATCGCCGCGGCGCGCGGCCTGGGCCTGTCCTTCGAGGAGATCGCCCGGGGCCTGGCCAGCTTCCGCGGGGTGAAGCGGCGCCAGGAGGTGCGGGGCGAGCCCGGCGGCGTCCTCGTGGTGGACGACTTCGCCCATCACCCCACCGCGGTGCGGGAGACGATCGCGGCCATCCGCCACCGCTACCCGGAGCGGCGGCTGTGGGCCATCTTCGAGCCGCGCTCCAACACCAGCCGCCGCAACATCCACCAGGAGGACTACGCCCACGCCTTCACCGGCGCCACGCGGGCCAGCCTCAAGGTGCCCGAGCGCCACGACAAGGTGCCCGCCAACGAGGAGCTGGACGTGCCCCGGCTCTGCGAGGCGCTGAAGGCCCAGGGCCTCCAGGCCGACGCCTCGACGGAGGTGCCCGCCCTGGTGGAGCGCGTGGCGCGCGAGGCCACCCGCGGGGACGTGCTGCTGGTGATGAGCAACGGCGCCTTCGGAGGCTTCATCGACAAGCTGCTCAAGGCGCTCGAGGCCCGGGCAGGGGAGGGCTAGTCCATGCGTACGTTCCTCGGAGTCATCGTCCCCCTGGCGCTCGCCGGCTGCGCGCAGAACCCCTCCCTCCCGCCGCTCGTCGCGGGGGATCGGGCCGCCCCCATGGCGCCGGTGGCCGAGTCCCAGGCCTCCCTGCGCGAGCCGCTGAGCTTCCAGGTGAGGCGCTACCCGGGCGGCGAGCCCTATGAGGTGGCCAGCGATCGCGGCAGCGTGGTGCTGCTGGACGTGTGGGCCACCTGGTGCGAGCCGTGCCGGGACGCGCTGCCGGTCTACGAGGATCTCGCCAAGGAGTACGGCGCGCGGGGCCTCAAGGTGTACGCGCTGAACGTGGACGAGGACGCGCGCGCCATCCCCGCCTTCGTGAAGGAGACGAAGGTGAGCCTGCCCATCCTCATGGACGCGAACGCGGCGGTGGCGGAGAGGACGCTGGGGGTGAAGATGATGCCCACCACCTTCCTCCTGGATCGCAAGGGCGTGGTGCGCTTCGTCCACGAGGGCTTCGCGGCGGAGTTCCTCCAGCAGTACCAGACGGAGATCGAGCAACTCCTCGCCGAGCGCGAGAAGTGAGCACGGGAGGCGGGGCCATGGAGCAGGAGACGCCCGCGGCGCTGCGCCGCACGGCCGAGGAGGGAGCCCGGCTCGCCGGCCGCCTGCTCGCCGAGCGCTTCCAGGGCGAGCGCACCATCGAGTTCAAGCGCAGCGGCATCGATCTCGTCACGGACGCGGACAAGGCCGCGGAGGAGGCGCTGCTCCAGTTCCTGCGCGCGCGCTACCCGGGCCACGCCATCCTGGCCGAGGAGAGCGGGGCGAGCCAGGGCACGGGGCTGCGCTGGCTCATTGATCCGCTGGATGGCACGACGAACTACGCCCACCGCGTGCCGCACTTCTGCGTGAGCGTGGCGGTGGACGGGCCGGGCGGGGTGCTGGCGGGGGCGGTGTACGATCCGATGCTGGACGAGCTCTTCTCCGCGGCGCGCGGGGAGGGGGCCACGCTCAACGGCCAGCCGCTGAAGGCCAGCGCCACCTCGGAGGTGGGGCGCGCGCTGCTGTGCACGGGCTTCCCGTACGACGTGCGCGAGCGCCCGGAGGGCCCGGTGGGGCTCTTCAACCGCTTCATCCGCCGCGCGCAGGGCATCCGCCGCACGGGCAGCGCCGCGCTGGATCTGGCCTACGTGGCGGCGGGCCGCTTCGACGGCTTCTTCGAGTTCAGCCTCAAGCCGTGGGACATCGGCGCCGGCTCGCTGCTGGTGAAGGAGGCGGGCGGGGTGATGACGGCGATCGACGGCACGCCCTTCGACGTGATGCGCGGGGACGTGCTGGCGAGCGCGCCGGGGCTGGCCGCGGAGCTCCAGGAGGAGTGTCGGCAGTTCATCGCGGACCTGGGCTGGAAGCAGCCCTGATTGACGGTGGGCTTCGGGCCGTGGGTAGATCGCACCATGCGTGAACGCCTGGCCGCCGTGCTCCACCACCCGTGGACTCATGCCGTGATGGGGGTGCTGCTGGTGGCCTCGGGGATCGGAGAGGTCCTCGAGCCCTTCCTGGACGGCGTGGAGGGGAACGAGGCAACCCTCGGCGCGCACCACGGCGTCACCCTGTTCGGCGTCTACACGATCCTCCAGGCGCTGACGAAGCTCACGGATGGCGTGAAGGACGTGGGCGAGGGGCTGGAGAAGCTCCGCGACCGGGGCGGCGAGGTGGAGCCCTCCAACGGCCAGGGCGGGTAGCCCGGCCCGCGCCTAGAAGAAGCTCTCCGGCACGAAGACGATGTCGCCGGGCTGGAGCACGAAGTTGCGCTCCCGGCCCACGCCGATCTCCTCCACCGGCACGCGGATCTTCCGCTCCTGCCCCTGCACCAGCCGCGTCACGTGGGTGTTGTTCTGCGCGGCCAGCTTGGTGAAGCCCCCGGCCAGCGTGATGGCCTGGATGATGGTCATCTCCCCCTCGTACGGGAAGGTGCCGGGCTTCTGCACCTCGCCGAAGACGAAGATCTTCTTCGAGTTGTACTCGCGGATGAGCACGGACACCTGGGGCCGCCGCAGGTAGCGCGCCAGGCACTCGCTCAGCGCGTCCGCGGCGGTGCTCGAGGTGCGGCCGGCCAGCTCCACCTTGCCGCACAGCGGGTAGTCGATGGTGCCCTCGGGGGACACGCGCCACACGCCCGAGTGATCCGGCTCCTGGAAGACGCGCACCTCCACCAGGTCCCCGGGCCCCATCGTGTTGGCCACCGGCGGCGCCGCGCGGTCCTCCTCCGTGGGCAGGGGCAGGTCCGGCCTCGGCGGCGCGGAGCGGCACGCGGGGGCTACAGCGATCAGCAGGGCCAGCAGCAGGGTGGGGCGGGGGCTCATCGACACCAGGGCTCAATACACCACGGTGAGCCGAACATACGCTTCGTGGCGCGTGTAGTTCAGGCCCGCGCCGGCCACCGAGGACGACCGCGTGCCCAGCAAGTAGCCCGCCGCGCCCACGAGCCACGGCTTGAACTGGTACTCCGGCCCCACGTCCAGCGACAGCAGCGTGTCCGTGCGCGGCCGCGCCGGATCATAGAAGCCCAGGAAGTCCAGCGCGGCGAACCCGTGCATCACCAGCTTCCCGCCGAAGAGCGCCCGCGCCTCCACGTAGCCCCGGTCATCGCGGAACAGCCCGTAGGAGGCCACCGGGTTCAGCGTCCGCACGTAGCCCCCCTTGAAGGACATGGTGGGGCTGAACAGGTAGTTGCCCTCCAGCTGGGCGACCAGGGTGTCCCCGCCCGTCTCCCCGAAGTTGTGCGCCCAGCCCACCTTGGCCGTGACGGCGATCTTCGAGGACACCAGGCCCGCCAGCCCGCCCATGGCGCGCAGCAGCAAGGCGCTCGGGCTGTCCGTGGCCCGGATATAGCTGCGCAGATCCAGATCCGTGTCCAGCACCACGGCCGTCTTCGGCAGGAAGCGCCACCGCCCATCCACCCCCGCGCGCAGGTTGATGTAGTCGAACGCGTCCACGGTGTCCGGATCGCACACGCCCTCCACGCACCCCACGGGGATGGCCAGGCCAATGGGCTCGAAGAACTCCACCGCCCAGGCCAGCTCGGGCGTCACCTCCACCGCGCCACCGCCGGGGCGGATGGGCACCCCGGCGCGCAGCTCGTTGAAGAGCGACAGCACCCCCGCGCCCAACGCCGCGTTGGCCGTCTGATCGGAGCGGATGAACTGATCGGCCAGCACGAAGCCTACCGCCCCCTCCGGGTTGAAGTGGGCCTTCAGATCCGCCGCGCCCTCCAGGTGCGAGGCGTACGTGGACTGCCCCGTGAGCAGCCCCGTGTACATCACGTACTCCAGCCGCCCGGAGGCGTTCAGGCTCACCTTGGAGGAGGGCACGTCCAGCTTCAGCCCCGGCCGCAGCCGCACCACCACCTCGGGCGAGAGCGACGCGGTCACATCACCCGGATCCGGCGTGGTGAGGTCCGGGAAGTAGCCCACGGCCGTGTCCAGCCGCGTCTCCAGATCGAAGAAGGGGTGGAGCCGCCCCTCTCCCACCTTGAGGCCGTTGCCGCCCATGGCCACAGGGGGCTGCTGTGCCCGGGCCACGCCAGGCCCCAGCACCGCGAGCACCAACGCACACAGGGCCCAGCGGATGTTGCCAGACTGCGTCATGACTCGGCCGATCACGCCGGCAAACCGGCTACCTTTCCCTACTTCTGGCGAGGGCCCTGAGGGCCGTCATAGCACGCGGCCTCTCTACGCCCGCAGAAATTTGTTGGATTCCGGGCGCATACCTCGGTCCTGGGGGCAGTTCCAACCTAGAGGGTCGGGCTGGCCGCGGGCGGGCGGACGGTAATGTCGTCCGGCCGAGGCGGGTTGGTGGGATCACCGCCGGGGAGATCCCGGGGCTCCTCCACCTCGACGGAGAGGTTCTCGTCGGTGCGGAAGGCGAGCTGGCCGATGCACTCCTCGGTCTCCGAGCGCAGCTGCATCACCTTCTGGTTGGCGATCATCACCTTGGTGTACTCGTGCTCGGCGGCGGTGCCGTCCTGCCGGGTGACGGACTCCTGTAGGGCCACGTCCGAGGACTCGGAGATGCGCAGCAGGCCCTTGATCTGGGTGAGCTTCTCGTTGACGCAGTTGAGCTTCACCACGTCCTTGGTGCGGCGGGCCTCCTCGAGCTTCTCCAGCACCTCGCGCAGCACCTCGCGCATGTCGCGCACCGCGGTGGCGCTGCGCTCCAGCTTCTCCTCGTCCTTCACCTCGCTGGCCTTGGGCAGGGCCGGCGCGGCGCCGGGCGCCTTGCCCGCGGGCCTGGCGTCCTGCGCGGCGGCGAGCCCCGCCAGGAGCAGCACAGGCAGCAGTCCGATGAAGCGCATACGGCTCACTCCGCGTCTCCGGCCGGGAGGAAAGAGGACTTCCGAGAGTAGAAGCGGGGGGCGGGGGTGTCAACGCGCGCCGCCCCCGGGCCAGGCAGGCTACCCCGCGGGTGAGAAGACGAAGGGGTAGGCCACCGGCACCTCGTCATCGGGCTTGAAGGGGAACACCCAGCTGCGGATGACGGTGCGGATGCAGCTGCCCACCGCCTCGTTGCCCAGGGTGTTCTCCTCGATCTCGATGCCCCCGGTGCGCCCGCTGGGCATGATGTTGAAGCGCACCACCACCTTGCCCTTGAGGCTGGGGTTGCGCTTGAGCTCCTTCTCGTAGCAGTTCTGGATGGCCTTCAGGCGCGCCTTGACGTAGCGGGCCAGCGCGTCGCGATCCACGTCCGAGCTGTCCACCTCCGGCGCGGCGTCCCTCACCCGGCCCGCCACCTCCACCTCCTTCTTGGAGCCCAGGTCCACCTTGCCGCCGCCGCTGGTGCCCAGATCGCCAATGCCTGCCACGCTGCCGGTGCCGCCGCCCTTGGGCCCGTTGGCGCCCAGGGTGTCCGCGGTGGCCACGCCCACGCCGCCCGCGCCCGCCAGCGCCGCGGCGATCTCCCCGCCGCCCGTGCTGCCGCCGAGCACGTCCGCGAACGCGCCCCCGCTGCCCGAGCCCGAGGAGCCGAGGATCTTCAGCAGGCCCTTGCCGGACACCTTCTTGACGACCTCCGCCTTGCGCGCCGCCGCGTCCTGCGGCTTGGAGTCGCTGGCCTTGGAGTCGCTCGCGGGCTTCTTCTCCTCCTGCTTGTCGTTGGCCTCGGCGGCCTGGGGCGCCTCGGCCACCTTCTCCGGCTCGGGCGCCTTCTGCGGGATGATGTTGGCGCGGACGAAGCGATCCTCCAGCTCGTCCAGCGCCAGCTCCGGCTCCGGCGGCGGATCGGCCGAGACGATGTAGGCGCCCCACGCGAAGTGGATGAGGAGCGAGGCGCCGAGGATGCCGAAGAAGACGCGGTCCAGCGTCTTCCAGAAGCCGCCCTGCACGTCCGGGGGCAGGGTGGGCCGCTCCGAGGCCGGCGGGGGGGTGACGAACTGGAAGAAGAGGGTGACGTCGCCCAGGTCCACCTTGCCGCGGGCGCTCTCCTGCAGGGGCAGGACGTAGTAGGGGCCGCGCTCCTGGGCCAGCCCCTGCTTGCGCAGCCGCTCGAAGTCGACCTCCGAGGTGCCCAGGTTCACCCGGCCCTGCATCGTGTCGTCGAAGACGAGCTGGTACTGGTTGTTGCGGTTCTCGAAGATGGCGAACTTCGCCGGCAGCGCCTCCGAGGGCGGCAGGACGATGGTGTTCTTCGCGTCGTGCCCGATGGTGATGTCATCGCGCAGGACGTGATGCTCCTCGAGGATGCGGTCGCCCTGGATGATGCCGACGCGCAACAGCTTGGTCTTCGCGGGCTGGGGGGATGCCATGTTCTCGTTGGGACAGCCGGGACCCTAGAAAGGTTGCTTGTCCACGCTCTGGACCACCTTCGGCACGAAGCTCTCGGGCTTGTTGAGGTCCTCGAAGTTCAGGTTGGAGCGCTGGAGGATGTAGAAGGCCTGGGGCTTCTGGATCTTCCCCTCGACGGTGAGGGCATCCAGGCGGATGACCTTCTTCTTCTTGCCCCCCGAGTCGCCCTGCTGGGACGAGCCCGTCTCCTGCGCGAGCGCGGGCACGGCGGCGGCGATCATCAGGAGGGCGAGGAGGGTGCGCATGGGGGACTCTACTTGTCGTCGCTGGACAGCTTACCCGAGCTGGGGGGCGGTGTGGCAGAGGGTGGGTTGGCGCCGGGCTTGGAATCCTTGGGGGGGGTAGGTGCAGGTGCGGGAGGCTCCTGGGCGGCCTTCTCGGCCTTGCGGAGCTGATCGCGCTTCTCGCGCTCGCGTCGCCGCTCCTCCCGGTCAATGCCCTTCTGGGCGTCCTTGAGGTACTGGGCCACGCGCTCGTCCTTGCCGCCCTGGCGCTTGTACTTCTCGAACCAGGAGATGGACGTCTTGAAGCGCTCCAGGGTGTCCAGGCCCTGTGGCTCCAGATCCAGGTAGAGGATGGCGAGGTTGAAGGCGGTGTCGCTCAGGGAGGGCTGGAGCTCGAGCACGCGCTCGTACTCGGCCTTGGCGCGGGCGAAGTCGCCCAGGCCCCGGTAGGCGTTGCCCAGGTTGAGGCGGGCGGAGGCGAAGTCCGGCGCGGCTCTCACGGCGGCCTCCAGCTCCGCGGCCGCGGCCGGGTAGTCCTGGGCCTCGTTGAGCATGGCGCCGAAGTTGTTGCGCGCCTCGGCGAAGTCCGGGCGCAGCTGGGCGGCCTGCTTGAAGCTCTCCAGCGCCTGCGGGCGCGCCTTGAGGGCCAGCTGCACCAGCCCCAGCGCGTTGTGGGTGGCCGCGTCCTGGGGATCCACGGCGCGGGCGTTCTCCAGCACCAGGCGGGCCAGCTCGTACTTCTTCTCGCGGTAGTACACCTGGGCCAGCACCTGCATGGCCTTCACGTAGCGCTCGTCCGCCTTGAGGGCGCGCTTGGCCTCGGCGGCGGCGGGCTCCAGCTTCTTCTGGTGCACCAGCGCGAAGGCCAGGGCGGTGCGCATGCCGGGCGAGTCCGGCCGGGGCTCCAGCTTCTGGCGCAGCTCGGCCTCGATGCGAGCGGCGCGGCCGGTGCGGCAGTAGAGCCGGGTGAGGAAGTCCCAGGCGGCCTCGTGATCCGGCTTGAGCTCCAGCGCCTTGCGGTAGGCGCGCTCGGCCTCCTCCGGCTTGCCCTTGCGCTCGCGGATGACGCCCAGGTTCGTCCAGGCGTAGTCCAGCTTGGGATCCTCCGCCACCAGGGCCTCCAGGCCCCGCTCCGCGGCCTCCAGCTCGCCGCGCCGGGCGATCTCCACCGCGCGCTCGAAGTCGCGGCTCGGGCCCGTGGCCGGCGGCCGGGCCCGGGTGGCCTCCACGGTGGGCGTGGCCGAGGGGGCGGGCACCGGCTTCATCACCTGGGCGCCGCCGGAGGTGGCCGGGGCGGGAGCGCTCGCGGCGGAGGGGCCAGCCGGGGCAGGGGGGGCCGCGGGCGCCGGCGTGGGGAGGGGCTCCGGCGTGGAGGAGCAGGCGGCGGCCAGCAGCAGGGCGAGCCAGGCGGACAGCAGGCGGGGCGTGCTCACTTCTCACCTCCACCGCTCAGCTTCTGCGGCGCGGGGGTGGCGGGGCGCTCGGGCCCGAGGAGGTGGCCCACCAGGCCCTCGGGGTAGAGGGAGTCCGAGGCGATGGCCTGCTTGGGCTCCTTGAGCACCGGGTACTCCTTGGGGCGGAAGCGGTTGAGCGCCTCGAGCGTGCGCCGCGTCCACTCGTTGGAGATGCGGTTCTTGCGCGCCTCCTGGAGCGTGGCGGTGTAGCTCTCCACCGCCGCGTCCTCGAGCGTCGCCGTCTGCTGCGCGAGCAGATCCTGGTAGGCCACCACGGCCTCCTCGCCCAGGCGCTTCACGTCCGGGGGGATGGGCGTCTCGATGATGGTGTTGGCGAAGCGCTCCAGGGCGTAGCCGCGCCGGTAGAGGGCGGCCAGCGTCCACTCCAGCCGCTTGTACGGGTAGACCTTGGCGTAGGCATCGTTGACGGTCTTCACCCCGGCGCGCTTGGCCACGAAGCTGCGCTCCAGCGCCTTGCCCTTGCCGCCGATCTTCAGCTTGTCGAACTTCTCCAGCACCGCCTCGGCGAGCTGGAAGCGGCAGTAGGCGGCGGCGTCCGCGGCCAGGGGGGCGGCGTCCGGCTTGAGCTTGCGGCGGTCGAACTCGAAGGCGGCATCCTCCCACGCGCGCTGCGCCTGCTTCTCGTTGCCCAGCTTCTCGTACGCGTCGCCGATGCGCCGCCGGGCGTCCACCACCAGCTCCGCCTGCGCGGGCTTCTTGGAGAACTTGTCGATGAACTCGCTCAGCGCGCGGATCTGCCCCCGCCAGTCCTCCTGCTTCTCGTAGATGAGGGCGGCGCGGAACTGGTTCTTCGGCGCGTCCTCCGAGCTGGGGAACAGATCCGCGTAGCGCAGGAAGGCGGCGGCGGCCTCCTTGTAGCGCTGCTGGCCCTCCAGCAGGCGGGCGGCGTTGTAGAGCGCGGCCTCGCGATCCTTGGAGGCGGGGTAGTCCTTCACCAGCTTCTGGTAGCTGCTCACCGCCTTGTCGAAGTCGTACGAGTTCTCCGCGTTCACCGCCACGCGGAAGAGCGCCGCGTCCGCCAGCGTGGAGGTGGGGTACTCGCGGAAGATGCGCTCGTAGAGCTTGAGCGCCGAGTCGAACCTGCGGGTGTTCTCGTGGCACACCGCGGCGTTGTTGAGGGCCTTGTCGGCGAACTCGTGGCGCGGCGCCTCGTCCACCAGCTGGATGAACTTGGCGGCCGCCTCGTCGTACTTGCCCTCGTCCATGAGCTGCTGGGCGAGGTTGAACCGGCCGCCGAGCTTGAACTTGACCAGGCTCTTGTAGAGCTCGCTGGAGGGATCGATGACCTCCTTGTTCGCCGCCAGCCGGCCGGCTACCTCCTCCACGCTGCGCCAGTCCTTGTCGATGAGGAAGCTCTCGACGATCAGGTTGGTGGAGAAGCGGGCCACCTCGTGCTTGGGGTAGCTCTTCACGATGGCCTCGAAGCGCTTGCGCGCCTCGGGGAAGTCATTGTGGGCGTAGTGCAGCTCCGCGGCCTTGTAGGCGATGCCGGGGCTCTTCTCGTCCCTGGGCAGCAGCGCCACGTACGCGTCCGAGGCGGAGACGAGCCGCGCCTCGCTCTCGGCCAGGGGGATGAGCTGGATCACCTCGCCCGGGGGGCGCTGGGCGGAGGTGAGCGGCTTGTACTCCTTCACGGTGCCGGCCTTGAGCTCCTCCGCGAGCTGCTTCTCCCGGGAGAGCACGGCGCTGAAGGCCGCGTCCGTGCGGAACTTGTCGTCCAGCCGCGAGTCCCGCACCTCCTCGTAGTTCTTCCCCGCCAGGGCGAACTGGAAGGAGTTGTAGAGGCACTCGGCGTAGTAGTACCGCATCTCGTACGAGCTCTTGGTGCGCGGGAAGCGCTCCAGGTACTTGCCGTACGCGCGCGCGGCCACCTGGTAGCCGAGGACGGCCTGCTCGTACTTGCCCTCCTTCTTGAACACCAGCGCCTGCTGGTGGTGGTAGGTGGCGGTGTTGTAGAGGCTCTTCTCGGCCAGCTCGTCCGCGGCGGCGAGCGCGTCCGGGTTGTTCTGGTGCTTCTGGTACCAGGCGCTGCCCGGGGCGTAGGCGTTGGCCAGCTGCTCCGCCTCGGCGAAGGACTCCTCGAGCCTGCGATCCCGCTCGTACGCCTGGACGATCCGCTGCTGGAGCTGCGGCGCGTCCGCGGCCAGCGGCTCCTTCTGCAGCACCAGCCGGTACGCCGCGATGGCGTTGGCGTGGTTGGTCTGGTCGAACCAGATGTTGCCCAGGCGCCGGTAGATGTCGGCCTCGTAGGGGCGCGCGCCCCGCTGGGCGAAGAGGCTCTGGGCCTTCTCCAGGCCGCCCCAGGTCTCGTCCGCCAGGGAGACGGCCACGTACTGGAGGGCCTCCTCGCGCAGGTCGCCGCCGGTGGTCTCCTCGCCCTGGGCCTGGCTCTGGGCCTCGTAGAAGTCCGCGAGCGTGAGGAACCGGTCCACCGCCTTGTCGAAGTCATCCATGCGGTAGTACGTCCACCCCAGCTTGTAGAGCGCCTTGTCGTAGAGCGGGTGCGTCGTGTCCTTCGTGGCGGCCTCGTACGCCTCGGCCGCCTGCGTCAGCGCGGTGGGATCGCTGTAGACATCGAACCAGTACTCGCCGATGCGCACCCAGGCCTCGGTGGCGAAGCGGCTGTTCGGGTAGAGGCGGATGAGCTCCTGGTACTTGGCCCGGCCCAGATCGGGCTGGTTCTGCTTCTCGAGGCAGTAGCCCAGCAGGTACCAGGCGGCGTCGTTCAGCCGGTAGGTGGGGAAGTCGATGATGAGCCGCTCGTAGAGGGCGATGGACGGGCTGAAGTCCGCCTCCGGCTCCCGCGGGGGCTCGGCGCCCTCGGCCTGCGCCTGGAGCTGCTCCTCGTACTGGCGCATGGCGGCGAGGTGCTCGTCGCTGGAGCGCTCGTAGTAGAGCTCGGCCAGGCGGAACATCACGTCCGGCGAGTAGCGCGGCTCCCTCGGGTAGCGGCGCAGGAACTCCTCGAACCGGGCGATCGCGTCCAGGCGCTCCTTGCGCTCCTTGATCTCCAGCTCGCTGATCACCTTCTCGTAGGAGGCGGAGAGGCTGTTGCGCTTCTGCTCGTACTTGCGCTCCACCAGCAGCTGCACCTCGCGCCGGAAGTCGCGCGCCTCGTCCTCGTACGTCTGCAGGGCGCTGCTGATGTCCCGCAGCAGCGCCTCCTCCTCGGGGGTGCGGCCCATGCCCTCCAGGTAGCGGCTCGGGGGCGCGGCGGCCGGGGCCGCGGCGCTCTCGGGGGCGGGAGGCTGCGCGCCCTCCTGCGCCGTGGCCGGTTGCCGGGCGGCGGCGGCCAGGGACGTCAGCGTCAGGAGGGTGAGCAGGAGCCGTCGCATGGCCTAGTCGACTTCCTTGAGGACGTCCCTGAAGTCCCGGTCCAGCGCGCGCAGCTCGTCGTCCTTCTGCGCGGACAGCTTCTGGATCTCCGTCGTCTTGTCCTGCTTGCGGGTGAAGGCCACGTCCACCACGCCCACGTCCCCCTTGAGGACGAGATCGTAGAACTGCTGGCGCACGCGCCGGAAGCTGTCGAAGGCGATGCGGCCCACCAGGTTGCGCGCGTTGCCGGACACCTTGGCGACCTCGGCGTCGTACTGGCCGAGCAGGCGCGTCTCGGCGCGGACCTTGTCGCGGATGACGCGGCCGCGGCGCTCGAGCTGGGCGCGCAGCACGGCCTTGGCGGTCGTCACCCGGGCGCGCAGGCCGTCCGTGCGCTCGCGCACCTCCTGCACGCGCGCCATCAGCCGGCCCACCTCTTCGGGCAGCCGCCCCGCGAAGGAGGAGACCAGCGAGTGCTCGCGCTGCAGCACCTCGTAGAACTGCTGGCGGATCAGCTCCTCGCCGCTCACGGCGGTGGCCACGGCGTTGCGCTCGTCCGCCAGCCGGGCGCGGGTGCGCTCCAGCTCCGCCTGCAGCGCCTCCAGGGTGTCCGCCTCCGTCTGGAGCTGGGCCAGGAACTGCACCTCCTCCTCGGGCGGGGTGTCGCGCTCGGCGCGGGTGTCCTCCACCCACTTGCGCACGGCGGTGGCCACGGCGCGCAGGCTCTGCAGCTCATAGCCCAGGCGGAAGGCGTCGCGATCCAGCGCGTCCACGCGGGCCTGCATGCGCTCGCGCCGCTCCTCCACCTCGCGCTGGGTGGTGGGCAGCATGGCGAAGCGCTGGGAGAGGGCCTCGCGCTCCTTGCGCACGGCCACCAGCCGCTGGCGCTCCTCGGGGGTGAGGTGCTCCAGCACCGCGGAGGACTCCAGCGCCACCAGCACCTGCTCCGCGCGGGTGAGCCCGCTCTCCACCGCGTCCGCGCGCGTGTAGCCCTCCTGCAGCTCGGGGAACGTCTCCAGCCCGCGCTCGTCCAGCGCCTGGAGGATGCGCGTGGCCAGCGCCTGCGCCTCGCCCACGCCCTTGCGGCCTACCTCCAGATCGGTCACCAGGGCCACCGCGCTGGAGACCTCCTCCTGCGTCTTCGCGTAGCGCAGCGCCATGGGCGGCAGCAGCGTGCTCAGGTCCAGCGTCCGCTCGGAGCGGGAGAGCAGGTTGTCGAAGTAGGCCACCGGATCCTGGGTGCGGGTGAGCAGCTCGTCCAGCTTCTCCCGCACCGGCCCGTAGGTGGAGATGACGCCCTGGTAGCTCTCCGAGGCCTGCTCGTACTGCTGCAGCTTGAGCAGCAGGTGCCCCTGGAGCAGCTGCGCGTCCGGCGCCAGCGAGGACTCCGGATCCACCAGCAGGAGGATGTCGATGGCGTTCTTGGCCCGCTGGTAGTTGCCCTTCTTCACGTACGCCCAGGCGATCTCGTAGAGCGAGTCCACGAACGACTCGCTGTCGCGGGGGATGTCCAGGTACCGGTCCAGCGCCTCGTCCAGCTGGCCCGTCTCGTAGAGCAGCCGGCCCAGGGAGAGGTTGGACAGCTCGCGGATGCGCACCTCCTCCGGATCGCTGGCGGGCAGGGCGAGCAGGGCGCGGAAGCGCTGGATGGCGTCCTCCAGCTCGCCGGTCTGCACCGACAGCACGCCCAGGTGGTAGGCGCTCTGGAGGCGGACGATCCGGATGTTGGAGCGCGTGAGCGGCTCGAAGGCGGCGCGGGCGCGGGAGATGCGCTCCTCGCCCTTCAGGTCCGTGCGCTTGAAGAGCCACTTGGCGTAGACGTAGGCCAGCTCTGGCGGGAGCTCGCCCCCGGACAGCTTCCGGGCCTGCGCGATGTACTCGTCAATGCCTTCGAACTGGTTGAGCCGGCTGGCCACGGACAGGTAGCGCGAGAGCGCGTCCTTGTAGCGCTCCGTCGGCGGCAGCGAGAGCAGCTCGCGCAGGTACAGCCGCGCGCCGATGTAGTTCTGCTGCTGGAGCAGCGAGTCGGACAGGTAGAAGAGCGCGTCCGGGTAGCGCGGGTTCTTGTGGAAGCGCGGATCGCTCACCAGGTCGTAGAAGAGGACGGAGGCGGCGGTCCAGTCGCCCAGCAGGTACTGGATCTCTCCGTCCGAGAAGCGCCGCAGCGTGGCCTCCTCATCACTGGGCTCGGGGCGCTGGGTGAACTGCGTCTCCACGAAGCGGATGTTCTCGTCCGCGTTCTGGAGCTGCTTCTCCACCTGTTCGATCTGGCGGACCGCCTCGGCGTTGGCCTTCGTGGGCCCGGGCTCCGGGGCGGCGTGGGCGGCCCGCGCGGCGAGCCCCAGCGCGATCACCGCCGAGAGGGCCAGGGCAGGGGGACGAGGCGCGTTCACCGGCGAGGCCCCCTACTTCGTCTCGGTGGAGGAGGCGGAGGTGGGCGCCTTCCCGCTGTCGCTCGCCTTGACCGGGCCCGAGTCGCGAGACACCTCGATGTCGTAGCGCACCGCGGGGCGGTCCTTCAGATCCGTGGTGAGCCCGCCCTTCTCGAAGCCGACGATCCGCACCGTGGTCACCTTGGTGGCCTCGGCGTTGAAGGTGTAGCTGGACTGGACCTTGAACTTGTAGCCCTCGAGGTAGCTGAACACCCCGTAGCCGTTGCCGCGGTACACCAGCCGCACGGCGACCTGGTGCTGGCCGGGGACGATGCGGCCGTTGAAGATCTCGAACTCCTCGCGCTTGTCCAGGTCCCCGTCCTCGTTCACCTTGGTGAAGATGGGGGCGCCGTCCAGCGCGTAGGCCACCGACTCCAGGACGAACGAGTTGCCCATCTCGTTCTTGTGCAGGAGCACCGCGCGCGAGCCCGTGGAGAGATCTCCGCCGAGCACCGTCTCCTGCAGCAGCAGCAGCCGCGCCTTGGAGCGGAAGATCTTCTCCTTCAGATCGACGACCTCCTCCTCCAGCGTCTTGACGCGCGTGTTGAAGGCCTCGTCCGCCGTCTGCGGCGTGGGCCCGGGCGGGGTGGGGGAGATCGCCTGGGAGGCCACCGCGGGAGCCGGCTTCGCGGCCTCGCCGGAGGCCTCCGGGGGGCTGACAGTCACCTCGGCGGCGGCCGGGGTGGGCTCAGCGGAGGGCGGCGCCGGTGCGGGCGCGGCGGTGGCGGAGGGGGCCGCCGCGGGAGTCTCCTGGGCGAGCGCGGGCAGTGAGAAGCCCGCGGCCAGCAGCGCGAGGAGGCAGAGGATGGAAGAAGCGGAACGCACGAGCGACCTCGAGGGGAGCCGGCCCGACCGGACAGGACATACCACCCTTCTCGCCCCGGGTTGGAGGGGGGGCGGGGCGGATGCCTGCCCGCTGCTCAGCCGCCCTTCCTCAGCTCGGTGAGCACCAGCTTGGCCACGGCCTTGAGGGTGTCGAACACGCCCACGCCGGTGGGGGCCACCGCCTGGTACTCGGGGATGTTGCGCGGGTTGAGCGCCTTGCGCATCTCCTCCACCGTCACCGCGTTGGGCAGGTCCCGCTTGTTGTAC
>JAFGNZ010000343.1 GCA_016926755.1 Myxococcaceae bacterium
AAGATCACCGAGCTGACCACGGTGCAGAACGTCAGCACCAACGAGTTCCGCCAGAACGAGCGCATGGCCATCACCAAGCGCAACGTCGAGTCGGACGAGGCCATCTTCGCCCTCGAGCGCCAGCGCGCCGAGGCCGCCGCCAAGCAGAAGCGCGAGATCGAGAGCATCCAGGCCCGCGAGACGGCGGATGCCGAGGTCGTGAAGGCCGAGGAGCACAGGAAGGCGGAGCTGGCGCGCATCAAGGCCGAGGAGGCCATCCAGAAGAGCGAGCAGGAGAAGCACCGCGAGATCGAGGTGGCGCAGAAGAACCGCGAGCGCGTCGTGGGCGTGGAGGCCGAGAAGGTCGAGAAGGATCGGGCGCTGGAGGCCATCAACCGCGAGCGCGAGACGGAGCTCAAGCGCATCGAGAAGGAGAAGGCGCTCGAGGCCGAGAAGAAGGCCATCGCGGACGTCATCCGCACCCGCATCGCCGTGGAGAAGACGGTGGCGGTGGAGGAGGAGAGCATCAAGGATCTGCGCGTGAAGGCCGAGGCCACCCGCCGCAAGGACGCGCTGCTCATCACCGCCGAGGCGCAGGCGCAGGAGAAGCTGGTCAAGGACATCAAGGCCGCCCAGGCCAGCACCGAGGTGGCCAGCTACATGGCCAAGGAGCGGCTCACCCTGGCCGAGGCCGATCTGGAGGCCGCGGACAAGACCGCCAAGGCGAAGGCACGGCTGGCCGAGGGCATCCAGGCCGAGACGGCCGCCCCGGGCCTGGCGGAGGTGCGCGTGCGCGAGGCGGACGCCGTGGCCAGCGAGAAGCAGGGCCTGGCCAACGTGCGCGTGAAGGAGGCCGAGGCCGAGGTCATCAAGAAGCAGGGCCAGGCGCAGGCGGAGGCGATCCGCGAGCGGCTGCTGGCCGAGGCCGCCGGTGAGCAGGAGAAAGGGCTGGCCAAGGCGCGCATCCAGGAGGCCGAGGCCATCGCCACCCAGAAGAAGCTGCTGGCCGAGGCCGCGGGCGAGCAGGAGAAGGGCCTGGCGCACGCGCGCATCCTCGAGGCGGAGGCCGTCGCCACCCAGAAGCGCGGCGAGGCCGAGGCCATCGCCATCCAGGAGAAGCTGCTGGCCGAGGCGAAGGGCCTGGCCGAGAAGGCCGCCTCCATGAAGGCGCTGGACGGGGTGGGCAAGCAGCACGAGGAGTTCCGCCTGCGGCTCCAGAAGGAGCGCGACGTGGAGCTCGAGGCGATCCGCGTCCGCAAGGACGTCGCGGAGGCCCAGGCCAAGGTGCTCGCCGAGGCCTTCAGCCACGCGAAGTTCAACATCGTCGGCGGCGACGGCCAGTTCTTCGAGCGGTTCGTCAAGGCCGTGTCGTTCGGCGCCTCGGTGGACGGCGCGCTGGACAATGGCGACGCGCTGCGCACCGCGTTCCAGGGCTACCTCACCGGCGAGAAGGATCTGCCGGCGGATCTCAAGGAGATCCTCTCCAAGCCCGGACTGACCAACGACGCGCAGAACCTCGCGGCGGCGGCGCTGCTGCACCGCATGGCGTCCAGCGCCCCGCCGCCTTCGGCCGCGCAGCCTCGGCCCGTGGTGGAGGGCAGCGCCCGGCCGGCCTCCTCGGACAAGCCCACGGAGTAGCCGCGGTCTCTCGTCTCATCCCGTTCATTCCCGGTGAACCACCATGGCAACTGACGGCGCGAAGCCCGCGGGCACCGCACCCGCGGGCGAGACGACGCTGGAGGGCGGCAGCTACGAGGTCATCCGCGCCCGCCTGCTGTCCCAGGCGGAGGAGCTTGGCACTCGGGCCGCGGAGCTCAACGCGCGGCGCAAGGCGCTCTTTGGCGGCACCGAGCTGACCGTCATCGGGAACGAGCGCGTCCGCACGGAGAACAACTGCGTCCCGCGCGACATCATCGCCGTCGGGAAGTACCTGCTCTTCGGCTACAACGTCTTCCTCGGGCTGAAGAAGGAGACGACCGTCGCGGACGTCTTCTCGCTGCACAAGTTCGAGAAGACGGCCGAGGGCTTCGATCTGTCCGCCGTGCCCCCCACGGAGGCCGGCGGTTTCCTGGCCGATCCGCGGTTCGTCAAGGACTTCGGGGAGCTGTACAAGTACTACAAGGACGCGAAGCTCCAGCAGCTGCGCCGCACCGAGTCCCGCCTCCTGGCCATCTTCCAGACGGGCCAGACGCTGCGTGACATCAAGGTCTTCCGCTTCAGCCTCGACGTGGAGGGCCGCGCCACCTACATCGACAACCAGGGCGAGCGCGAGCACGTCTTCCCACCGTCGCACGACTTCGAGTGGACGGTGGCCACGCGTGACAACTACGTGCTGGGCACCCACCCGCACGTCAACATCCTGGATCAGGTCTTCGTCGAGACGGTGAAGGGCGATCTCACCGTCAAGGTGGAGAACAACACCAGCACGGGCCTGGGCATCTACAGCGAGCCCGTGGAGAACGCGGACCAGTCGCTGGAGGACGCGGAGATCGCCTACGCGCAGGTGGGCGCCCTCATCCTGCTGCGCGTGCTGCCGTTCCGGGAGGAGCGGCGCCGCTACCTCGTCTTCAACACGCGCACCGAGCACGTGATCCGCATCGACGCCATCGGGCAGGCGTGCGTCCGGCTCCCGGAGGATCAGGGCATCATCTTCCCCGGCGGCTTCTACCTGCAGACGGGCGACTACAAGGTCTTCGAGGGCACCTCCGAGGGGATGGAGTTCAAGAAGGCCCTGCGCTCGCCCAACGGGGAGGACGTCCTCTACACCTTCCACCGCCGGGACGAGGGGAGCTACGTCCTCTTCCCCTACAACCTGGTCCGCAAGGAGGTGCAGAACCCGCTCATCGGGCACGGCTTCAGCCTCTTCGCGGACGGGGGCCTGGTGATCTTCCGCGCCACCTCGAATGAGCCCACCCGCGTCCACCCGATGCAGATCTGGCAGACGCCCTTCGTCTCCGCCGAGCACGCCGCCGCCACGCCCCCGGCGCCCGGCTACCTGGGCAAGGTGGGCAACGCGGAGCTGGTGCGTGGCATCTCCGACGCGCTCACCCTCCAGCGCGTCGCGAAGACGGAGGCGCCGACCCGGCGCATCTATGAGGATCTGATCGCCTCGGTGACGCGCGCGCTGGACGCGTACTACTGGCTCGGCCACGCCGAGGTGGGGCTCCAGGCGCCCATGGAGGCGCTGCGCCGCACCGCCGAGCTCATCATCGACGAGTTCGAGAAGGTCCAGGCGCTGCGCAAGCGCGCCGTGGAGGCCATCTCCGATGCCGATGCGAAGCAGCAGGCCCTGCTGCTGAAGGTGCGGCCGGAGGAGCTGACGAACGCGGACGCCTACATGCAGGCGCTCACCGACTTACGCCAGCAGCGTGGTCACCTCATTACCCTCAAGGAGATCCGCTACATCGATCTGGCCCGGGTGGAGGTGCTGGAGAAGCGGGCCGTCGAGGAGACGGATCGCGTCAGCGCCGAGTGCGTGGGCTTCTTCCAGAAGGGTGAGGCGCTGCAGCCGGTGGCCGAGCGGCTGGAGGTGCTGCTGGGCAAGCTGGAGCCGGTGCAGACCACGGCGGAGCTGGCCCCGCTCGCGGAGGACATCGAGAAGGTGGGCAAGGGCCTGGAGGTGCTGGGCGAGGTGGTGGGCAGCCTCCAGGTGGGCGATCCGCTGGCGCGCGCGAAGATCCTGGAGGGCATCTCCGAGCTGTTCTCCCGGCTCAACCGGGTGCGCGCCGGCCTCCAGGTCAAGCGCAAGGAGCTGGTCGGCCGCGAGAAGCGCGCGGAGTTCGGCGCCCAGTTCAAGCTGCTCGGGCAGAACATCGAGAGCGCGCTGGCCGTGGCGGACTCGCCGGAGAAGTGCGACGAGGGCCTGTCCCGCCTCACCGTCCAGCTCGAGGAGCTGGAGGGGCGCTTCGGCGAGTTCGACGAGTTCCTCGAGCCCATCACCCAGAAGCGCGAGGAGCTGCTCGAGGCGTTCGGCGCGAAAAAGCAGGCCCTGGTGGACGAGCGCCAGCGCCGCGCGCAGAACCTCTTCGGCGCCGCCGAGCGCATCCTCGTCGGCGTGCAGCGCCGGGCGAAGGCCTTCAAGTCGGACGACGAGCTCAACACCTACTTCGCGTCCGACACGATGATCCAGAAGCTGCGGCAGCTCGCCGAGCAGCTGATGGAGTTGCAGGACAGCGTCCGCGCGGACGAGGTCCTCTCCCGCGTGAAGTCGGCGCGGCAGGACGCGCTGCGCGCGTTGAGGGATCGCCAGGATCTCTTCGAGGACGGCCAGGCCGTCATCAAGTTCGGCAAGTACCGCTTCAACGTCAACACCCAGGCGCTGGATCTCACGCTGCTGCCGCGCGACGGCGCGCTCTTCCTGCAGCTCACCGGCACGGACTACGCCCAGCGCCTGGAGGAGCCGGAGCTGGAGAAGTACCGGGAGCTGTGGGAGCAGCACCTCGTCTCCGAGACGCGCGAGGTGTACCGGGCGGAGTACCTGGCCGCCTGCCTCCTCGCGGACGCGGAGGAGGGGAAGGGCGGCCTGGGGCTGACGGCCCTGCACGAGGCCTCCACCTCCGGCACCCTGCTGGAGCGCGTGCGCGCGTACTGCGCGGAGCGCTTCGACGAGGGCTATGAGCGCGGCATCCACGACGCGGACGCCGCCGCCATCCTGGAGAAGCTGCTCCACCTGCACCAGGGCGCGGGCCTGTTGCGCTTCGCCCCCACGCCGCGCGCGTGGGCCGCGCTCTACTGGGCCTTCGACACGGACGAGGCGGGCCGCGCCATCCTCCACCGCCGGGCGCGCAGCCTGGCCCGCCTGCGCACCGTGTTCTCCAGCGTGTCGGAGCTGGCGGCGCTGGGGGACGAGCTGGGGGAGCGCGTGGGGGCCTTCCTCTCCGCGAACAGGATCGCGCACTCGCCCGCGGAGGCCCGGCAGGCCGGGCGCTTCCTGGTGGAGGAGCTGGGGGCGGATCGGCCCCGCTTCACCACCAGCGGCGAGGCGGTGGCGGTGCGGGAGGCCTTCCTCGGCCAGCTCGATCGGCAGGGCAACCGCTCGGCCTTCGAGGAGGATCTGCGCGGCCTGGAGAAGAACCTCCCCGAGCGCCTGCGGATCGCCCGGGCGTGGCTGGACGCGTACCTGGCCCAGCGCGAGGGCGGCCCGGGAGCGGCGGCGCACGTGGCCGTGGAGGCCGCCGTGCTGCTGCTCACCGAGCGCAAGCTGGATCGCCAGGAGGCTGGCGCGCTCACCTCGCTGGAGGTGACGGGGCTGCTGGGGCAGCACCCGCGCATCACGGATCGCAAGCTCCCCTTGCGGCTGGACGAGTTCCTCGCGCGGCTGGGCGAGTTCCGCCAGCTCCGCGTGCCCGCCTACCACGCCTACCGCGGCCTGCTGAGAGAGCTGCTGGAGCGCGAGCGCAGGAAGCTGCGGCTGGAGGAGCTGAGCCCCAAGGTGCTCTCGTCCTTCGTGCGCAACCGGCTCATCGACGAGGTGTACCTGCCGCTCATCGGCGCCAACCTGGCCAAGCAGCTCGGCGCGGCCGGAGAGAACAAGCGCACGGATCGCATGGGCATGCTGCTGCTCATGTCTCCGCCCGGCTACGGCAAGACGACCCTCATGGAGTACGTGGCCAGCCGGCTGGGGCTGACCTTCGTGAAGGTCAACGGCCCGGCGCTGGGGCACTCGGTGAAGTCGCTGGATCCGGCGGAGGCGCCCAACGCCACCTCCCGGCAGGAGGTGGAGCGCATCAACCTCTCGTTCGAGCTGGGCAACAACGTGATGCTCTACCTCGACGACATCCAGCACACGGATCCGGAGCTCCTCCAGAAGTTCATCTCGCTGTGCGACGGCCAGCGCCGCATCGAGGGCGTGTGGGGCGGGCGCACGCGCACCTATGATCTGCGCGGGAAGAAGTTCTGCGTGGTGATGGCGGGCAACCCGTACACGGAGACGGGTGATCGCTTCCGCATCCCGGACATGCTCGCCAACCGCGCGGACACGTACAACCTGGGCGACATCCTGGACGGCAAGGAGGACCTGTTCGCGCTCAGCTACATCGAGAACGCGCTCACCTCGAACCCGGCGCTGGCGCCGCTGGCCACGCGCGATCCGGGGGACATCCACAGGTTCATCCGGATGGCCCGCGGCGAGGAGGTGAACACGGGCGAGCTGTCGCACGGCTACGCGGCGGCGGAGATCCAGGAGATCATCGCGGTGCTCCAGCGGCTCTTCAGCGTGCAGCGGGTGCTGCTGAAGGTGAACCTGCAGTACATCGCCTCGGCGGCGCAGGACGAGCGCTTCCGCACCGAGCCCGCGTTCAAGCTGCAGGGCAGCTACCGCAACATGAACAAGCTCGCCGAGAAGGTGGTGGCGGCGATGACCGACGAGGAGCTGGAGCGGCTCATCGACGATCACTACCAGGGCGAGTCCCAGACGCTCACCACCGCGGCGGAGCAGAACCTGCTCAAGCTCCAGGAGCTGCGCGGCCGGCTCAACGCCGAGAAGGCGAAGCGCTGGGAGGAGATCAAGCAGGGCTTCGCGCGCGTCAAGCGCATGGGCGGCAAGGAGGACGATCCCGTGGCCCGCGTCACCGGCCAGCTCAGCGCGATCGAGGAGCAGCTCGGCGCGGTGGGCCAGGCGGTGTCTCAGGCCGCGGAGACGGTGCGCAAGGGCCAGCAGGACAAGAACGCCGGGCCGGATCCGGTGGCGGCCGTCACGCGGCGCATGGAGGCGCTGCGCGAGGCCGTGCTGGAGGTGGCTCGGGTGGCGCGCGAGGTGAAGGAGTCGCCGGCTCCGCAACTCCCGGCGCCCGTGGTGAACGTGCCGCCGGGGCCTGATCTCACGCCGTACCTCCAGCACCTGGCCAAGGTGCTGAAGGCGCTGGCGGAGCGCGCGCTGCAGGCTCCCGCGGCGGCCCCCGCAGCAGCTCCGGATCTCGGGCCGTACATGGAGCAGCTCACCAAGGCGGTGGCGGCCATGGCGGAGCGGCCGGTGCAGGTGGCGCCAGCGCTGGCGAGGTCGGCCTCTGGGCCGCTGCCCGTGGATCTGCCCAGGCAGATCGCGCTCATCCAGAACGCGCTGGAGCCGCTGGAGAAGCTGGCCCGGCGCAGCCTCCAGCTGGGCGAGGAGGACATCAAACCCATGCAGGTCTGGCAGGCCGTCACCGAGGCGCTGGATCTGGTCCGGGCCATCACGCAGCCGCGCTGAAGCACAGAGGAACAGGGCAGGGGGCCGCCGGAAACTTGCGTTGCTACGGCCCTGTATCACCATGTGTGCATGCTCCAATCCCGCTCTGTCCGCACCTCGCGTCACCTCCCGCTCCTGCTTGGAAACCGCCTCCCGGTCCGCACCGCGGACGTCTCCACGGGCGGCTTCAGCCTGGAGGCGCCTTTCGTCTTCATGCCGGGCTCGCTGCTCCACGGCACCCTCGAGGTCGCCGGCCGCGAGCTGCCCTTTCGAGGCGAGGTGGTGTGGGCCCGCCCTGCAGGCCAGCCCGAGGCGCCGAGCCGCATGGGCGTCCGCTTCACCGAGGTAGCCCCCGAGGCCCGCTGCCTCCTCGAGGAGTGAGCCCTCGCCGGCTGGGAGGGTTGCCGGCCTTCAGCCCAGGAGCTTCACGGCCTTGACCATCTCCGCTCTCGGGTCCTCCAAGCCGAGGATCTCGAAGCCCAGCTTGCGGCAGACGCGCTGCATGGGACGGTTACCCGCGAGGATGTCCGCGAGGATGCGCTCCAGTCCCCACTCCCGGCCGATGTCCACCAACCGCTGGAGCAGCTCCGTGCCCAGCCCCTGGCACTGCATCCGATCGCTGATGAGCATGGCGAACTCCGCGGCCGTGGTGCCTGGCAGCCGCGTGAGCCGGCCCACCCCCACGATCTCTCCGCCGCCCCTCTTCAGATTCTCGACGACCAGCGCCATCTCCCGCGCGTAGTCGATGAAGCAGATGCGCGCCAGGCGCTCGTGGGCCACCCGCTGATCCAGTCGCATCATCCCCGCATAGCGCATGAAGATGCTCTGCTCGGAGAGGGCGCGGTGGAACGCCACCATCCTCGGCTCATCCTCCGGGCGGATGGGGCGCAGGGTGTACTCCTCGCCGTCCCTGGCCTTCCATCGCCACAGGTACTGGTGGGGGTAGGGCTGGATGGCCAGCGGAGGCAGCGCGGACTCCCGCGTGGAGGGTTCGTGCAGCACCACGCGCGCGTCCAGCGCCAGCAGCCGCTCGTGTGAGGCCAGCAGCGGGTTGATGTCCACCTCCTTGATGAGGCGCTGCTCCACCACGAGCTGGCTGAAGCGCACCATCAGCTTCTCCAACGCCGCCAGCTCCACCGGTGGGCGCCCGCGCACGCCCTTGAGCGCCTCGAAGATGCGGGTGCGCTCCATCATCCGGCGCGCCAGTGTCGTGTTCAGCGGAGGCAGCCCCAGCGCCCGATCCTGGAACACCTCCACCAGCACGCCGCCCGCGCCGAAGAGCAGCACCGGACCGAACTGCGCGTCCAGGCTGCTGCCGACGATGAGCTCATACCCGTCCAGCCTGGCCATGGGCTGCACCGTCACGCCATCGAAGGCCTGGGCCTGCCCCAGCTCCTGGAGCTTCCGGCGGATGCCCTCCACGGCCTCACGCACCGCCGCCGCGCTGCCCAGGTTCAGCCGCACGCCGCCCACGTCCGTCTTGTGGGTGATGGCGTGCGAGTGAAGCTTCACCACCACCGGGTAGCCGAAGGACTCGGCGTGCGCCACCGCCTCCTCCACCGTGGTGGCCAGCCGCGTCTCCACGGTGGGGATGCCATAGGCGGCCAGCAGCTGCTTGGACTCGTACTCCGTCAGCAGCGTGCGGCCCTGGGCGCGGGCGGCCTGGATGAGCGCCCCGGCCCGCTCGCGCGCGTCGCCCGTGGGCTCCTCCGCCAGGGTCGGCGTCTCGTAGAGGGCGCCCAGGTTGTAGCTGTAGCGCCACATGTAATTGAAGATGCGCGCGGCCGTGTCCGGATAGCCGAACGTCGGGATGCCCGCGTCATTGAGGATGCGCTCACCCGCGGCGACCGCCGAGCCACCCATCCAACTGGCCAGCACCGGCTTGCCCATGCGCGCGTAGGGCTTGAGCCGATCCGCCGTCTGCGTGGGCTCCGTCATGTCCTGGGGGGTGAGGATGACGAGCAGCCCATCGCTGCTCTCGTCCGCGCCGGTCACCTCGAGCGCCTTCGCGTAGCGCTCGGGGTCCGCGTCTCCCAGGATGTCCACCGGGTTGCCGTGGCTCCACTGCGGCGGCAGGAAGCCGTTGAGCGCCGTCATCGTCTTCTCGGACAGCTTCGCCAGCTCGCCCCCGCCCGACACGAGCGCATCCGTGGCCAGCACGCCCGGGCCGCCCGCGTTGGTGACCAGGGTGAGCCGTCGCCCCTCCGGGCGGGGCTGCTTGGCCAGCACCTCGGCCATGTAGAAGAGGTCCGAGATGCTGTCGACGCGCAGCACACCGGCGCGGCGGAAGGCGGCGGTGAGCACCTCGTCGCTGCCAGCCAGCGTGCCGGTGTGCGAGGCCGCCGCCTGGGCCGCCTGGGCGGTGCGCCCGGCCTTGATCACGATGATGGGCTTCTGGAGCGCCACCTCGCGTGCCGCGGAGAGGAACGCGCGCGCGTCGCCGATGGACTCCATGTAGAGGAGGATGCTGCGCGTGCGGGGATCATTGCCCAGGTAGTCGATGAGGTCTCCCCAGCCCACGTCCAGCATGGAGCCCGCGGAGACGAAGGCGCTGAAGCCCACGGCCTCGCGCAGGCTCCAATCGAGGATGCCGGTGAGCAGGGCGCCGCTCTGGCTGATGAAGGCCACGTTGCCGGGCCGGGCCATGGCGCCGGCGAAGGTGGCGTTGAGGCCGGAGGTGGGGCGCATGACGCCCAGGCAGTTGGGGCCGATGATGCGCAGGTGGCCTCGGGCGGCGGCCAGCACCTCCTGCTCCAGGCGGACGCCCTCGGGGCCCGTCTCCTTGAAGCCCGCGGAGATGATGATGGCGCCCTTCACGCCGGCCTGGGCGCACTCGCGGATGACATCGGGCACGGAGTGGGCGGGGGTGGCGACCACGGCCAGATCCACCTGCTCCGGGAGGGCGGAGATGGAGGGCCAGGCGCGGATGCCGAGCACGTTGGTCCGCTTCGGGTTGATGGGGTAGACGGTGCCGCCGAAGGGGCTGCTGATGAGGTTCCAGAGGAGGGTGCGGCCCACGCTGCCCTGGCGTTCACTGGCGCCAACGATGGCCACGCTGCGAGGGGCGAAGAGGGCTTCGAGCGGGTGTCGGGTCTGCTGGTGCAGCAGATCGTAGGCGGGTTCCAGCGGAGGGCGTGGGGCCATAGGGCCCCAGGTCTAGCAATGTTGGCGGCGGGAGCCCGAGCCCTTGGGGGCAACGAGGCGCCCAGATGCGCTCCAGGTGACAGTGGCCACCTGGACATGGGGCCGTCCTACAGAAGCCTGAGAGGACGAGGCCGCAGTGGCAGCGGACCCACCATAACAGGTAGGGTGCATTCCTGGTGACCCATCAGGAGGTATGCAGGATGTTTCCACTCCCCTCGGCTCCCGAAGCCCCCGTGCCTGGCTCGCTGATAGGGCCCTGGCGTGTGCTGGAGGCCGCTGACGCGGGCAATTTCGGG
>JAFGNZ010000344.1 GCA_016926755.1 Myxococcaceae bacterium
CGTCCTTGTCCGTGTCCGGGCAGCCCTGGAACTGCGCCACCCCGGGCACCGTCGGGCACTTGTCCGCCGCGTCCTCGATGCCGTCCTCGTCCGTGTCCGGGCAGCCCTGGAACCGCGCCACCCCAGGCACCGTCGGGCACCGATCATCCGGATCCATTACCCCGTCTCCGTCCGTGTCCTTCACCGGGCAGCCCTGGGCGTCCACCCTGCCCCCCTGGCCCTCGCACGTGTCTTCGCGGTTCGTCACCCCGTCCCTGTCGTCGTCCAGGTCCGGGCACTGCTCGGGCGCGTGCCTGCCGCCCTCCACGCACCGCGGCGGCGAGCTCCCATAGGCCACCCCCAGCAGCCCGCGGAAGGTGGGCGTGCCGGGCGCATCGCCGAAGCCCAGCCCCGCCAGCGCGTAGCCCTCCAGCGCCGCGCTCAGCGGCAGCCGCGCGCCAGCCAGTGCCTCCACGGAGCTGCCCTCCCGCGCCAGCGGCAGGGAGGCGATGATGTTGAGCTCGCCGCGGAGCCCCTCGCCCGTGGTGGCCAGCGCGCCGCCCAGGCGCAGCTCGGTGCCCAGCTCGTCCTGGATGTTGCCATCCTCGACGAGGACGCTCTTCGAGCGCACCGTCAGCCCGGCGTCCAGCGCGGCGCGCAGAAAGCCGAGGCGCCGGCCCACCATCACGCTGGGGATGATGCGCGGCGAGCCATCCTTCGCCAGGGCCGCGGCGCTGCCCACCGGCAGGCCCACGTGCGTGCCCACCGCCAGATCCACTGGGGCCCCATCCTCCTGGGACAGCAGCCCCAGGCGCGCCGAGAGGTACGGCGTGCCGAGCCCCGGCCCCGTCGCGGGCTGCCCCAGGCCCGTCTGCGTGAGGTCATCTCCGCTCTGCGTCAGCAGCACGGGCAGCTGCACCGAGAGCTCCAGCCAGTTGAAGAGGCCGTACGAAGCGGCCAGGTGGCCCGTCATCCGGCTCTTCACCAGCGAGCCCACCCGCTCCCCATCCCGGTAGAGCGCGAGCGGATCATGCTGGCTGTGCCCGGTGAAGGAGAAGCGGTAGCCACCGCGCGTGAGCAGCTCGCCGGTGCCCACCAGCAGCGAGCCCTTGCCGCCGGGGTTGAGCGTCAGGCGCTCCAGCTCGAGCACGGGCAACCCCTGGGGCTGCTGCGCGAGCGCGGTGGCGCCCACCAGCAGCGTGGCGAGCACCAGCGGCGGCGCCAGCAGGGAAGAGGCGCGCGACGAGCGCGCGCGTCGAGGGGCTGCAGCCGGCAAGCCTGCGAGCGGTGAGGCATCGGTCATGTCGTCTTCCTGCGAGGAGAACAAGGCGGGGCTGGACGGGCACGGAGGGAGCCGTGCCGAAGCACTTTATCGGATCAGGCCTCTGAGTCCCGTTCCCAGGAGGTGCCGCTGCCTGCGTGGATGTGTGCCTCGTCCGGCAACGCAAGCCTTGCGCCTCCCTCCCTCCAGGACGCAACCGTTGCCATGCAGCGCCCCTCGCATTGTCCTACCTCATCCTCCAACCCCGCCTTGTACAGAGGGGGGTTCCCATGAGGCCTGGTGAGCCCCACTTTCGAGGCAGCACGGATCACCCCTTGCATCGATGTGCCTGATTGTGACCCTCCGCCCCGCACCTTGAAAGCCATGACCCTCCTCGCGCACTCCACCTCCACCGCCGAGCAGTCCCCAGGCGAGAAGAAAGACATCCTCCAGGTCCTGCTCGAGGGCCACGAGGAGCTCCAGAGCTGCACCGCGCTCGCCGCGCAGCTTGGCCAGCTCCAGGATGCGTCACCGCCGGCGCTGTCGTCGGCCGCCTCGCGCCTCATCCACTGCTTCAAGCTGGGGATGCCGGCGCACATCGAGAATGAGGATCGCGGCCTGGTCCCGCTGCTGTTCACCACCTCGCTCTCCCAGGATCTGATCCAGCTCCTCTGGGTGATGGGGCGCCAGCACGAGGAGCTGGAGCGGCTGGTGGACAGGCTCGTGCCGCTCTGGACCGCCTTGCGCGACACGCCCGAGCGGTACGCCGAGCTGGCCGGGCCCCTGGCCAGGACGGGCCGGCAGCTGCAGGCGCTGATGGAGGAGCACCTCTCGCTGGAGGAGCAGACCCTCTACCCGCTCGCCCGCTCACGCTTCTCGCCGGCCCGGCTCATGGAGCTGGCCCAGGAGCTCGCCCACGGGCGGCGCCCGCCGAGCTGAGCTCAACCGATGAAGGCGGTGTGGCTGAACACGCCGCGGCCAATGGCCATGATGCCCCCGACGACGAGCGCCAGGGCCGCCACGACGGCGATCAGCGGCAGCAGGTAGCCCGGGTTGGGGCGCTTGCGGTTGATCACCAGCAGCGCGTGCGTCACCCCCGCGGCCAGCACCATCATCACGATGTGGCCGATGAGCTGCGGGTAGTAGCGCCCCATGGCCACCATGAAGAGCCCGAGGAGGATCTGCAGATCCAGCAGCCCGGTGAAGGAGGCGCCGAGGATGCGCACGCCCTTGCCGTAGGGGCGCTTCGTCGCGAGCCCGGAGACGAAATACGCCAGGGCGACGAGTCCCGAGAGCAGCACCAGGTAGCGGAGCCCGGAGTGGGCAAGGAACAGGATGTTCATGCCCCGCTCATACTACCCGCGAAGGCGCGACGCACTCGTCCTCCGCTGGAGCGCTGACCTACACCGGAAGCCCCTGTAAGCCGCTCCGGGCCATCGGTCGTCTTGCCGGATCCGGGCGTTTTCAGGACGCCTCGCCGCCTGCCGCATATGCTGCGACGCGCTTGCACCCCTCCAGCGGCCTCAGCCTGCGCCCCCCCCGCCACCCCGCGCTCGATGCGGCGCGAGGCATTGCCGTCATGGCGATGGTGCTGGGCCACACGCTGGATGCCGTGCTGTCCCCCGCCGTCCGCGCCAATGTCTGGGTGCAGCGCTACTGGGATCTTCGCGGCATCACCGCGCCCCTCTTCCTGCTGGTGAGCGGCTGGGCCGTGGTGGCCGCGCTCGACAACCGCCCCGAGGCCGCGAGGAGCACCTACGGCCGCCGCGTCCGGCGCGGGCTCCTGCTGCTCTTCCTCGGGTATCTGCTGTGCTGGCCCGGCTGGGACACCGTGCAGGCCCTGGGCTGGAGCCAGGCGCTGCTGGCCCGCCTCTTCGCCTTCGACGCGCTCCAGTGCATCGGCCTCAGCCTGCTGCTGGGGGCCACCGTCCTCGCGCTCGTCCCCGGCAACGGGCTGCGCGCGCTCGCGCTGGCGGCGCTGGCCGCGGGCATCCCGCTGGCGAGCGCGGCGGCGTGGCAGGCCGGAGCGCACCTGCCCCTCCCGCTGCGGCAGGCCATCGGCGTCGAGGGGGCCCACTTCCCGCTCTTTCCCTGGGCCGGCTTCTTCTTCGCGGGCGCGCTGGTCGCCCACCTGCTGCGGCTGCTGAAGCCGGGCTGGCCCCAGGGCCTCGCGCTGGCGGTGCTGGGCACGGGGATCATCGGCCTCACGCATCTCCTCCAGCCGGACTGGAGCCCCACGAGCGCCTGGCTCGTCGCGTTCCGCGTGGGCGAGGGGCTGCTCGTCCTGGCCGCGGTGAGCCTCGCCCCCGTGCGGCTCTCCCGGCTCCTGGCGCCCCTGGGGCGACTGTCCCTCGGCGTGTATGTCCTCCACCTGCCCGTGGTGTACGGCTGGGCGGGCACCCCGGGGCTGGCCGAGCGCGTAGGGCCCAACCTCGGGCTCGGACCGGCGCTCCTCGTCGGCCTGGGGCTGCTCGCGGCCAGCTACGCCCTCTCCTGGCTCGGAAACTGGCTGCGCGGGCGGCCCTTCTCCTGGCGGCCCGGCGCGACGACACTCGGTCCTCCTCTGGGCAACGGCCAGCGCGTCTGAGCCCGACGCGGCGCCCTCGCTCAGCTCCGCGCCGGAGCCTGGGCGGGGCTGGAGGTGGCCTGCCCCGGGCGCTCGGCCTGCCCGCGCTGGACCAGCTCGCGGACCACGGCCTCCAGGGCCTGGATGCGACGGCCCGCGCGCCCCGGCGCCCACAGCGCGGGGAGCTCGGCGCCCAGCACCGGCACGGCCTGCTCCACGCCTCCCGCCTTCCCCTTCAGGGCGCGCGCCGTGGCCAGGCGGATGTTCATCGCCCCTCGCCGGGTGACGCCGTCGCGCCACAGCAGGTCCAGCGCGTAGGTGGTCCACACCGCGAGCACCGACTCTGGCTGCAGGAACGCCTCGAAGCGGGCCAGCGCCGCCTCCCGCTGCTCGCCCGCGCGCAGGGTCTCCTCCGGCAGCTCCGTGTGCAGCGGCGTGCTGCGCGCCAGCGGCTGACGCGGCGCCAGGATGGCCTCGAAGCGCTCCCCCGTGGAGGGACGGCACGCCACCAGGTGCACCAGCTCCGGAGGAATTCCCTCCTCGGCCGGGTGGGCGTTGGCCTCCGCGTACAGCAGCACGAGCCGCGGGAGCTCCTCGGCCAGCGAGCGCAGCTCCAGCGGCGGCCGCCACGGCGACTTGTAGATGCGCCGGCGCGGCGGATCATCCCTGCGGGCCTGGTTGTCCAGCTGCGTGTCCACCATGAACTCGAAGGGGCGCAGCATGGCGTCGAACCGCGTGGGATCCCCGCCCTCCAGCGCTCCGAGCACCTCCACCACCGCCTCGATCGTGGAGACGCAGTGCTCGGCCGGCTCGGCGCGGATGCGGTAGTTGCTCGGGCGGCGCGGGGTGAAGCCGATGCGCGGCAGCCGCGCCAGGAGCGGGTTCGCCTTCACGACCTTCTTCGCCAGCGGCCAGGTGCCGTCCACGACGATGAGCGCCTCGGGCGGGTGCGCCGCCGCCTGCTCCAGCGTCATCGCCCCTTCGCCCGGGAAGAGCACCGCCACCCGCCGCGGATCCGCGGCGAGCGCCTCCAGCCGCGCGTGGCCGGAGAAGTCCACGCCCAGGTGCAGCTCGGAGTTGGGCAGCGAGAGGTGCGCCATGCGCGCCGTGCCAATGGCGACGCGCCGCTCCCTCGGGTGCTGGAGGAAGACCACGCGCGTGCGCGTCTCGAGGCGGGGCAGGCGCGCGCAGTAGCACGTGGCCTCGGGACGGCGGCAGCTCAGGCAGACGGGACGCACGCCCCCGCTTTACGGCAGCCAGCCCAGGCCGGCAAGCGCGCGGACAGAACGCCAGCCAGGGGGTTGCAGCCCGCCGCCTCCCCAGGCAAGGAGTCCTGGCGTGAACCTGCTCCTGCTCTTCGACGAGGACTTCCTGCCCGACGGCACCGCCCGGCTCACCGGCCGCAGGGCCCAGCACGCCCGCGAGGTGCTGCGCGCCGAGCCGGGAGAGCTGCTGCGCGTGGGGCGGCTGGGCGGCCTGGTGGGCACGGGCGAGGTGCTGGAGAACACCGCCGAGGCCCTGCACCTGCGCGTCTCGCTCACGGAGCCTCCGCCGCCCCGCGCCGGCGTGGAGCTGCTGCTGGCCATCCCCCGCCCCAAGGCCCTCAAGAAGGTGCTGCCGGCGGTGGCCTCGCTGGGCGTGGACCGGGTGGTGCTCGTCAACGCCGCCCGCGTGGAGAAGAGCTACTTCGACTCCAAGGTGCTAGCGCCCGCCTTCGTCCAGGAGCTGCTCCTCCAGGGGCTGGAGCAGGCCCGCGACACGCGCCTGCCCGAGGTGCTCGTGCGCGAGCGCTTCCGCCCCTTCGTCGAGGACGAGCTGGACGCCCTCTTCGGCCGCGAGGCGCTCCGGCTCCTCCCGCACCCGCCCGCGCTCCAGCCCCTCGCCTCCCTGGGGCTCGCCGAGGCCTCGCGCGTCGTGCTGGCCATTGGCCCGGATGGGGGCTGGGTCCCCTTCGAGGCGGAGCTGCTGGAGGCCCACGGCTTCCGCCCCTTCACCCTCGGCCCTCGCATCCTCCGCGTGGAGACCGCCGTCCCCGTCCTGCTGGGCCAGGTGGCGCTCCTCCGGGCAGGCGCCTGAGACAGGCGTCAGCGCTCCGCTGGCCCATGCCTTCCGCGCCCGCATGTCTGGTACCTTGGGAGGCTCGATCCAGGCCTCCCGCTCTGAACCGGTGCTCCTGACATGGCGCTCTCCCTCATGGCGTACCTCGCCTTCATCGGCCTGACCGTGGTCGAGCGCCTCTACGAACTCGTGCTCTCCCGCCGCAACGCGAGCAAGGCCCTCGCTCGAGGCGGCATGGAGACGGGCCAGGGCCACTATCGGGTGATGACCCTGCTCCACACGGCCTTCCTGTTCGCCTGCGTCGGCGAGGCCCTCTGGCTGGAGCGCCCCTTCCCGGGAGCCGTCGGCTGGATCGCCCTGGCGGGGGCCGTGGGCGCGCAGCTGCTGCGCTACTGGGCCATCACCACCCTGGGCGAGCGCTGGAACACCCGGATCGTCTTCATCCCCGGCGCCCAGCCCGTCACCGGCGGGCCCTACCGCTACGTGCGCCACCCCAACTACATCGCGGTCATCGCGGAGCTGGCCTGCATCCCGCTGATCCACGGCGCCTGGCTGACGGCCGTCGCCTTCTCCCTCGCCAACGCCCTGCTCCTCTACGTCCGCATCCGTGAAGAGGAGGCGGCGCTGGGCGCCGCCTACCAGCAGGCCTTCTCCGATCGGCCTCGCTTCTTCCCGAGAGGCCGATGATCCGGGCGGATGTCGCCATCGTCGGCGCGGGGCCGGCCGGCCTGGCGGTCGCCATCCATGCCGCCCGCCGTGGGCTCTCGACGCTCCTCTTCGAGCGACAAGCCACGCCCGTGGACAAGGCCTGTGGAGAGGGCCTGCTGTCCCCGGGCCTGCGCGAGCTGGAGGCGCTGGGCGCCCGCGCGTACCTCACCGAGGAGGACTGCTCGCCCATCGTCGGGATCCGCTACCTCCAGGAGGACGGCGCCCAGGTGGAGGCGCACCTGCCAGCCCCCGGCGGGCTGGGCATCCGCCGGCTGGCATTGGCGGATGCGCTGGCGCGGGTGGCCCGCGAGGCAGGGGTCCAGCTCCAGGAGAACTGCCACGTGCGGCACGTCGACCGCCTTCCGGATCAGGTCCGGCTGACCACGAGCTCCGGAGCGGAGTTCAGCGCCAGCCTCCTGGTGGCCGCGGACGGCCTGGCCTCTCCCCTGCGCCGCGCGCACGGGCTCGAAGGCCCCCAGCGGCCCGGCCTGCCCGAGCGCTTCGGGCTCCGCCAGCACTTCCAGCTGGAGCCGTGGACGGACTTCGTGGAGGTCCACTTCGCCCGCGGCGTGGAAGCCTACGTCACCCCGGCGGGCCGGCAGCGCCTGGGCGTGGCCTTCCTCTGGGGAGACGGCCAGGTGGAGGGCCGCATCTCCTTCCAGAGCCTGCTGCGGCGCTTCCCCGTCCTCGAGCAGCGGCTGGCGGCGGCCCCCGAGGATTCCCGTGCCCGCGGTGCGGGGCCGCTGCTGCGCAACGTGCGGGGCAGGAGCCTGGATCGCCTCGTGCTGGTGGGAGACGCGGCGGGCTACGTCGATGCCATCACCGGAGAGGGGCTCACCCTGGCCCTGCGCTCCGCGGCGGCGCTGGGGCGCATCCTGCCGGAGGTGCTCGCGCAGGGGGCGACCCGAAGCTCTCTCGCGCCCTACGAGCGCGCCGCTGGCGCGTACTTCCGCCGCTACGCGTTCTTCACCCACCTCCTGCTCACGCTCGCCAGGTATCCCAAGGTGCGCACCCAGGCCATCCGCGCCATGGCTCGCTTCCCGGCCACCTTCAAGGCGCTGCTGCACTGGGTCGTGGACGGCTGAGCGTCGGAGCCACCCCAGGTGGGGCACTTCACCACACAACCCGCCGCGTGGGGCACGGCCTGGGGCGTCGGAGCCGCGCCGCCTCGTAGGGAGTCCGTGCGGCGCCCGACACACCGGTGCCCTCGGGTGCCTCGGGCTTGAAGCGACTCTGCTGGTTGTTGAAGAGTTGCCCGCCATGACGACCCAGCCCGAGACCGCCGCCGAGGCCGCTTCCGCGGAAACCACCCCCGCTCAGCCCGTCCCCTCCGAGCCGCAAGCAAAGCCGGCCACGCACGACACCGTGCCGCCGCCCGCGCTGCTCGACTTCATGATGAAGCAGTGGAAGCCGAGCAACCGCAAGCTCCCTCCCAAGCTCAAGCACGCGGAGGCCTTCCGCGCGCGCCGCCGGGCGCTCTCCCAGCTCTTCCCGGGCGAGACGCTCGTCATCCCCACGGGCCACGAGAAGGTGCGCGCCAACGACACCTACTACCGCTTCCGCCCGGGCACGGACTTCTACTACCTGACCGGCAACACCGAGCCGGACTGCGTGCTGGTGCTCCAGCCCAAGGAGGGCGGCGGACACACGGACATCCTCTTCGTGGAGCCGAACCCCGGCCGCGGTGACGCCACCTTCTTCACGGATCGGGTGAAGGGCGAGCTGTGGGTGGGCCCGCGGCTGGGCGTGAAGGAGAGCCAGGCCCGCTACGGCGTGGACGAGACGCGCGGGCTGCCCGAGCTGAAGGACTTCCTCGCCAGCCTGCACGGCGCGGTGTCCCGCCCCACGCGGGTGCTGCGGGGCTTCTCGCCCAAGGTGGACGAGGTGCTGCCCGCCCAGGCCGAGCGGGAGAAGGCGCTCGCCCAGGCGCTCTCGGAGATGCGGCTGCTCAAGGACGCGCAGGAGCTGCGCGAGCTGCAGGCCGCCATCGACGCCACCCAGCGCGGCTTCGAGGACGTCATCGCCAGCCTCAAGTCGCCCAGGACCGAGCGCACCGTGGAGGGCATCTTCAACCTGCGCGCCCGCGAGGAGGGCAATGACGTGGGCTACGGCACCATCGCCGCCAGCGGCGCTCACGCCTGCGTCCTGCACTGGACGCGCAACGACGGGCCTGTGAAGAAGGGGGACCTGCTGCTGCTGGACGCGGGCGTGGAGGCGCACAGCCTCTACACGGCGGACATCACCCGCACGCTGCCCATCTCCGGCAGGTTCTCCAAGGAGCAGCGGGAGATCTACGAGCTGGTGCTGGAGGCGCAGGCGCAGGCCCTCCAGGCGGTGAAGCCGGGCAATGACTTCATGGAGCCCAACCGCGTGGCCATGCGCGTGCTGGCCGAGGGGCTGCAGCGCCTGGGCATCCTGGCCGACGCCGAGGAGGCGCTGAAGAACGAGCACCAGTTCTACAAGCGCTACTCGCTGCACAACGTCAGCCACATGCTGGGGCTGGACGTGCACGACTGCGCGCTGGCCCGCCAGGAGGTGTACAAGTACGGCAAGCTCCAGCCGGGCATGGTGCTGACGGTGGAGCCGGGGCTGTACTTCCAGACGGACGATCTGACGGTGCCGACGCGCTATCGCGGCATCGGCGTGCGCATCGAGGACGACGTGGTGGTGACGGCGCGCGGCTGCAAGGTCCTCTCCAGCGCCATCCCTCGCACGGCGAAGGACGTGGAGGCCTGGATGAAGCGCGTCTGGGCGAAGAAGAAGTAGCGCCCGGCCAGGGCCTCACTGGGGCCGGCGCTCCCGGCCGCTTCGTTGGAGTTCCACCCCAGGGGTTCAGACGGGCAGGCGAGGGCTGGGGACCTGCTGGGTAGGCCCCCCCCTTGCTTACCGGGCTTGCCTCGCCCTATGACACTGCCGCTGCTCAGGCTCCACCGCCTCACCCAAGGGACTCCCATGCTCAAGAAGATCCTCCTCGGCCTCGTCGCTGCGATCGTGGCGTTCGCGGGCTTCGTCTCCACCCGCCCCTCCACCTTCACCGTGCAGCGCTCGGCGACGCTTCAGGCCCCTCCGGACTACGCCTTCGCGCTGGTGAACGACTTCCACCAGTGGGAGCAGTGGTCGCCGTGGAGCAAGCTGGACCCGAACCAGAAGGCCACGTTTGACGGTCCCTCCTCGGGCGTGGGCGCGAAGTTCAGCTGGTCCGGCAACGATCAGGTGGGCGAGGGCCGGATGACGATCGAGGAGAGCAAGCCGAACGAGCTCGTCCGCATCAAGCTGGAGTTCCTCAAGCCCTGGGAGGCCACCAACACCACCACCTTCGCCTTCCAGTCCACCGACAACGGCGGCGTCTCCGTCACCTGGAAGATGGAGGGCAACAACGACTTCATGGGCAAGGCCTTCTCGCTGTTCATGGACATGGACGGGATGGTCGGCAAGGACTTCGAGAAGGGCCTGGCCAGCATGAAGGAGGCCGCGGAGGCCAGGGCCAAGAAGGTCGCCGAGGAGAAGGCGCTGGCGGAGAAGGCCGCTGCCGAGGCCGCTGCCGCCGCTGCCGCTGCTGCGCCTGCCCCCACCGAGGGTGCGCCCGCGGACGGGACCGCGACGGCTCCCGCGCCGTAGCCCCTCCCGGGCGCCGGGGTGGGGACGCCTCCGCCTCGCTGTCAAGCCCGGGCTTCCCGGGGCGCGGATCGGCGGGCCCCCCCTCACGGTCCCGCCAGCAGCCGCCGTACACTCCCCTCATAGGGGATGGCGGCCATGACGAGTAGGCTGAAGACAGGGCTGGTGCTTGCAGGCGGTGCGGCGCGCGGTGCTTACGAGGCGGGAGTCCTCTCCTATCTCCGAGAGGAGTTCGAGCCGGCCTTCGGCCGCGCGCTGAAGCTGGACATCCTCTCCGGCACCTCCGTGGGCGCCATCCACGCCTGCTACCTGGCGGCGATGAACCACGATCCGCAGCAGCAGATACGGGGCCTCCTCGCGCACTGGCACGCCATGAAGGTGGAAGAGGTGCTCCGGTGCAGCTTCGGAGATGTCTTCCGGATCATCCGCGAGGCCCTCAGCAAGCCGGCGCCTCATGCCCGGGACATCCAATACGGCGGGCTGGTGGATCCGCGCGGGCTGCGCGCCCTGGTGGGCCGAGGCATCCCCTGGCTGCAGATCGGCCGGAACCTGCGCAAGGGACACCTGGAGGCCCTCGCTATCAGCGCCACGCACGTGGGCTCGGGCAATGCCACCGTCTTCGTCCAGCGCAAGGACGGCCGGATCCCCCAGTGGAGTGATGATCCGGCCTACCGGGCCGTGGCCACCCGCATCGGTCCCAGCCACGCGCTGGCCTCGGCCGCCATCCCGGTGGTCTTCCCCGCGGTCCGCGTCCGAGGCCAGCTCCACGTGGACGGGGGCCTGCGGCTCAACGTCCCGATCAGCCCCGCGCTGCGGCTGGGCGCCCAGCGCGTCATCGTCGTCTCGCTGCGGACCGATCCGAGCGCCCGGGGCGACAAGGCCGCCAGCAGCGCCCGCGAGGAGGAGCGCGAGCAGGCCGTCGCGAGCGCGCCCTTCCTGGTGGGCAAGATGCTCAACATGCTGATGACGGACCGCACCGACCAGGATCTGGGCCGGCTGCGGCGGCTCAACGCCATCCTCGAGGCCGGGACGACGGCGTACGGGCCGGGCTTCGCGGAGACGCTGAGCGCCGCGCTGCACCCGCACCGCAGCCAGCCGGCGCGCTACATCCGGGAGCTGCTGGTGAGGCCCTCGAGGGATCTCGGCGAGCTGGCCGCCGAGTACGTGCGGACGCCCGAGTTCCGCAAGCGCAGCAACGGGCTGGCCCACCGCGCCATCCTCCGGCTGGTGGAGCGCGAGGCGCCCCGCGAGGCGGACATGGCCTCCTACCTGCTCTTCGATGGCGGCTTCGCGGACATCCTCATCGACCAGGGGCGCCAGGACGCCCGGGCCCGGCGCGCGCAGTGGGAGCGCTTCTGGTCCGAGGAGCCACAGAACGTGGCGGAGGCGGCGGTGATGAACAAGCCCGACTCCGCGACCGCCGCCTGAGGCTACTTCCCGGCCTGGGGCGGCCCCGGCTTCTTGTCCGGGTTGTGGACGAAGACCTGGAGCTGCCGGGGCTCGGCCCGCGTGTCCTCCTCCACCGAGAAGGACAGCCGGCTGATCTCGTGGCCGTCGTCCGTCTCCAGCACCACGCGCCAGTCACCGGGCTTGGGGTTCGAGGTGTAGGCGAAGCTGCGGTAGCCCCGCTCGATCCCCTTGTTCTTGATGGTGAGGGGCACGGTGCTGACGAGCGTCCACCCCTTGTCCGGGCGGTCGTGGTACCAGCGCACCTTCACCGTGTACCAGTCGAAGTCCTTGGGCGCGAAGATGCTGAAGAAGTAGTAGGCCTTGTCTCCCGCGCGCACCAGGAAGTCCTGATCGCCCTTGTGCCAGAACTTCCACCACTTCTGCTCGTGGGAGAGGTGGTACTCCGAGCCCTTCTTCTCCACCGCGTGGTAGATGCCGCTGAACTGCACGGCCAGCGGCACCGGGGGGATGACGCGCACCAGGTAGAGCAGCAGCAGCGCCGCCAGGACGCCGAAGCCCGGGAGGGCCACCTGCCGGAGGACCTGGAGCTGATCCAGGACGTTCCACCTCCGCAGCAGCCGGATCAGGCCGTAGATCACCCCAGCCGTCAGCACCTGCGCGAGCAGGAAGACCCAGAAGTTCGCCTTGCCGATGATGATGGGCAGCACACAGGCCAGGTACATGCTGACGCAGATGCTGAAGAGCGCCATGCGCACCACGGGCCCCAGCTGGCGGAAGCGCGGCAGCTCGTTGGCCACCAGCAGCGCGAACATGACCACCAGGAACACCAGCGCCGTGATCCCCGAGGCGCTCTTGAAGAAGAAGAGCGTGAAGCTGCTGAGCAGGCTCCCGTAGAAGAAGTGGATGGCGTCCTCGCGCCAGCGCCACACCTTCGCCAGCACCTTCGGCGGCTCCGTCCCCTCCGGGTGGCGCTGCTCCAGCATCAGCAGCGTGGCCAGCACGCTCAGGTACACGAGCTGCTGGACCATGGTGAACTGGTCGTCGATGCGGCCCAGCGTGAGCACGTCGTAGACGAAGCCCACGAAGAAGAAGACCGCGATCTCCCACCTCTCGTGGCGCGCGCGGAACTCCTGCACCCGCTCCATCAGCGTCCCCGTCCTCGCCGTGGGGATCGCCTCCTGGGGATCCGCGGGCGCGGGGGGAGTCAGGGCCGGCGCGGAGGCCAGCTCATTGGACGGCGCGGAGCCGCTCGACGGAGCAGCCGCCGTCGGCTCGGGAGAAGCGGTCGGGTCGCCAGCAGGGGGCGGTGTCGCGGTAGCCACGGCCGCTCATTCTACGCCCTGCGCGGCCCTGGCCAACCCCCTTGGCCGGCGGGCTCAGCCCTCGGCCTTCTTGCCGGAGACGAGCTCCGCCAGCTCACCCCGCTCGGCCAGCTCCATCAGGATGTCCGAGCCGCCGACGAACTCCCCGTTGATGAAGATCTGCGGAATGGTGGGCCAGTTGGTGTAGTCCTTGATGCCCTGGCGCACCTCGGCGTCGGCCAGCACGTCCACCGTGTGCACCTGCCCGTACGGCTGCAGCAGCTGCAGCGCCCGGGCGGAGAAGCCGCACTGCGGGAACAGCGCGTTGCCCTTCATGAACAGCACGATCTTGTGGGAGCGGATCTCCTCGTCGAAGCGCGCCTTGAGTTCCGGAGTCATGTTCGGATCCTTCCTTAGCGGGGCCCGAGCTTCTTCCATTGCTCGGGCGTATAGGTTTTAAGCGCCAGCGCGTGCAGCTCGCCCGTCTGCAGCCAGTCCTGGACGGCGGCGTAGACGAGCTTGTGCTGCTGCACCATGGGCTTGCCGGCGAAGGCGGTGCTGACCACGTACGCCTCGAAGTGATCGCCCGTCCCCGTCGTGTCATTCACCTGCACCTCGGAGCCCGGCAGGGCCCCGAGGATGCGTTCGCGGATGCGCTCTGCTTTCAACATCAATTCAACCCCTTTCCCACCATGAGCATGGCCGGGTCCACGCCCATCCCCCTCAAGGTCTCGTCCCAGAGCTGGGAGGGGTTGCCCTCGAGGATGGCCTGGGCCGTCGCCTCGGAGAACAGCCAGGAGCCCCGCTCCATCTCGCCCTCCAGCTGCCGCGGCCCCCAGCCAGCATAGCCCAGGCAGAAGCGCACGCGGGGGCTGGGGTTCTCCAGCAGCGGAGCCAGCGCGTCCAGGGTGACGCTCAGGTACAGGCCCGGCATGACCGGGTGCTTCTCGGGGATGCTCTCATCGTCGTGGAGGATGAAGCCGCGGTGGGGCTCCACCGGCCCCCCGAGGAAGACAGGCTGCTGGGTGCGCTCCTGGGCGATCTTCATGGACTGCCCCCTGGCCAGCTCCCCGAGCGTCAGGGGCGCCCCTCGGTTGATCACGAGCCCCATGGAGCCCCCCTCGCCGTGCTCGATCATCAGGACGACCGAGCGGTGGAAGTTGGGGTCCCCGAGCTGAGGCATCGCGAGGATCAAGCCTGGAGCGAGCGTCATCACAGGGCGAGCATGGGCCGGTTCGGGCAAGGCGTGCAACCGGTTATCGTGTCTCCCGTGCCGGGGGCCTCAATGCCAGCGGGTGTGCTTGGACTGGAGGGCCTTCGCCAGCGTGTCCGGCATCACGGGCTTGCCGATGAAGAGGTCCGCCCCGAGCCCCTTGCACTTGCGGGCCATGGCCGCGTCGCTCATGGCGCTCACCCCGATGAGGACGGCCTGGGGGAAGCGCTCGCGCAGGCGGGACATGAGCGTGGCGCCGCTGCGGCCCGGCAGGAACACGTCCACGATGGCGGCGTCCATGCGCTTGTTGCGCACAGCGAACTCGGCCTCCTCCGCGCTGCCCACGGGGAGCGGCTCGTAGCCCCACTGGGTGAGCATCTCGACGAGGAGCTCCCGGCTGGAGGGATCGTCCTCGACGACGAGCACCGCGCCGCGCACCGGCTCGAGCTTCAGCTCATCACTGCGGCGCTCCGCCTGCGTGTCGCCCTGGGCAATGCTGAGCTCATCGATGGGAAGGGACATGGCTTCAGCCCTCGAAAACAAAAGTTGTGTGTTGAGGGAACCCGCTCGCCCACATTGGGAATTCCTCGGGCGAGGCGTGGAACCCTGAGCAGCGCGGGCACCTGGGCGGCGCTCAAGCGCGGCGCGTGCGGGTCGCGAGCGCCTGGGAGGCAAGCGAGGCGCCGAGCACCAGCAGCACGAGCAGCGTCCAGGCGGGAAGGACGACGCGGGAGCCGCCCTCGTAGATGAGCGCCGCGTAGCTGGTGCCCAGGTAGCGGCCGAGCGACATGGGCTCCATCCGGGCAATGCCGAAGAAGCTCACGGTGGACTCGGCGAGGATGGCGGCGGGCAGGCGGCTGAGGAAGACGGCGAGGACGAAGGGGCGCAGCGCGGGCCACAGGTGGACGCGCAGCACGTGCGAGCCGCTGCCTCCCAGGGCGCGGGAGGCGGCCACGAACTCCTGGCCCTCCAGGGTGTCCAGGCGGTTGCGGAACATGCGCGCCGGCCCGGCCCAGCCCACGAGCGCCAGCGACACCACCATGAGGCCGAAGGGGCCCAGGCCGGCGCCGGAGCCCGCGTCCACGAGCGACTGGCCCGCGAGCTGGAGCACCATCACCACCAACACATCCGGGAGCGCGAAGAAGGCATCCGCCAGGCGCATCACCCAGCGCTCGAGGGCTCCCCCCGCCATGCGGGCCAGGGCCGCCACGAGCAGGCCCAGGCCGGTGGAGAGGGCTCCCGCGGCCAGCCCGATCGCCAGCGAGATCCAGAGGCCTCCGAAGGCCAGCTCGCACACCGTGCGATCGGGGCGGGTCGGATCCTGTCCGAGCGGGCACGCGCCCGCGAGCACCTCCGGGAAGACGCGGCCGGCGAGCAGGCTCAGCGCGCCGAGCCCTCCCAGGAGGGCCAGCCCCACCCACGCCTGGACGGGGACGCGCCTCATGCCCGGGCCTCCCGCGCGCGCGGATCGACGATGAGCCGCACCACCTCCACCCCCAGGCCCACGACGACGAGCACCGAGGCGAAGACAGTGGTGGCGACCACCACCACGGCCACCTGCTTCTGGAGAACGGCGAGCACGTAGAGCTGACCGAAGTAGGGCAGGCCGAAGACGCGCTCGGCGGCGAAGGAGCCCGCGAGCAGCGCGGTGGCCACGGGGCCGATGGCGTCCAGCAGCGCGGGCAGCACGTTGGGCAGCACGTGGCGGCGCAGCACCACGCCCGGAGACAGGCCCTTGCTGGCGGCGGTGCGCACATAGTCGCGCGCCAGCTCCGTCTCCAGCGCATCCCCGAGCAGCGTGCCCAGGAAGACGCCCGGCCACACGGAGATGACGAGCGCGGCGGTCAGCTCGGGGAGGAGGTTCCCGCGCTCCACCACGGCGGGCGCGAGCAGGAGCGCGGGGATGAAGACGGGCGTCCCGAAAGCCACGGCCGGCACCGCGTCGCCCAGCACGGCGAGCCGGCCGCTCCTCCAGCGGTTCTTGAGCAGCGCGAAGGCCATGGCCCAGCTCAGCGCGAGCGCCAATGCCACCAGCCCCACCCCCACGCTGCCGGAGAGCTTGAGGAGGAGCTCATCCCCGGTGACGCCCTGGGCGCTGGTGCCCAGGCGCTCGCCGCGGAAGAGCTTCTGCCACGGGCGCAGGAAGCCCAGGGGCTCGCCGATGCCCAGGTCGCGCCGGTAGGAGGCCGCGAGCTCGGGGGAGACCTGGCGCTTGTTGTCGTCCTCGGTGGTGAGCGGCAGGCTCGCCATGAGGAAGTACGAGGCCAGCGCGACGATGGGGACGAGCACGAGCTGGCGGCCCACCCGGACGAGCAGCTGCCTCATGGCTTGGAGCCTCCCTCCCCTGCCTCGGGCGCGAGCCGCAGGGACTTCAGGGCGAGGAAGTTGAACGGGTCCACGTCCAGGCCGCGCAGCCGCGCGCGCGAGCGGTAGTAGCGGTCCGGGTGGTACAGCGGGGCGATGACGGCCTGCTCCTCCAGCAGCACGGCCTGGGCCTGGGCATACAGCGCGCGGGCCTGCCCGGCGTCGGCCTGGGCGTCGGCCTCCTCGAGCAGCCGCTCGAAGCGCGTCATCGGCTCACCGCCCCCCTGCGCCTCCCAGCCGGTCTGGTGGTTGCCCTCGCGCTCGAAGAGGGTGAAGAAGGTGTTCGGGTGGGCGTAGTCGGCGCCCAGCCGGCGCAGGTAGAGATCATACGCGCGCGGCCCCTCCGGGGTGCGCCGGGCCACCTCGGCGGAGAAGTCCGACCGCGCGTCGAGCGTCACCGTGATGCCCACCTCGGCGAGCTGCGCGGCGACGCGCTCGGCGATGGCCACCTCCGGGACGAAGGAGTCCCCGGCCTTGTAGACGAGGCGCAGCGGGCGCTCCAGGCCGGGCACGCCCCGCAGCTCCGCTCTTGCCCGCTCCCGATCGAAGCGAGGCAGGAGCGCGGCCTCCTCGGGGGTGGCGGAGCCGGGCAGCTCCGGAGGCAGCAGCACGTGCGAGGGCCGCACCTCGGGCAGCAGGCCGGCCAGCAGCGCATCACGGTCGAGCGCGCGGGAGATGGCGCGCCGCACCTCGGGCCTGTCCAGCGGCGGGCGCTCGGTGTTGAAGGCGAGGAAGTAGGTGGAGAGCAGCGGCTCGCGCTGGAGATCCTCCGGGCGCCGCCCCCGGAGCGCCAACGCGCTGTCGATGAAGACGAAGTCCACGCGGCCGCGCTCGTAGAGGGCCGAGCCGATCTCCGACTTCATCAGCGTGACGACGGGGGCGGGGCGCTCGCCGGGCTCGAGCGGCGGCTGGAAGGCCGAGGCCGGGTTGTGCACCAGCCGCACGCGCTCCCCGGCCCGGTCCCATCGCTCCACGCGGTACGGCCCGAGCGCCAGGGGCCTGCCGTCCCGGGGCCGGTCGAAGTAGTCGCGGAGCTCCTCATCGGACTTGCCGGCGAGGTCGGCGGAGGGCGCGGGGAAGAAGAGGTAGACGTTGGCCAGGCGCGACAGGAAGTAGCTGCGGGGCCGCTCCAGCGTCACGCGCAAGGTGCGCGGATCCAGCGCCTCCACTCCCGTGCGAGCGAGCGCTGCCTGGACCTGCTCGGTGGGCGCGCCGCGCTCCTGCAGGGCCAGGACTTCCCGGACCCCGGCGATCTCGGCCATCTCGCCGCGCTCCCGGCCGAGCATGGCGCGGCGCCAGCCGAAGACGAAGTCCTGGGCGACGAGCGGGGTGATGCCATCCGACCAGCGCACGTCCTGGCGCAGGTGGAAGGTGTAGCGCTCGCGCCCCAGGGCATCGCGCTCCCGCTCCCAGCGCTCGGCGAGGCCGGGCTGCACGGAGTGGTCGGCGCCCAGGGTGGTGAGCCCCTTCTGGGTGGCGAGCATCACCGGGTAGTTCGACCAGCTGGCGGGATCGGAGTAGTTCCAGTCCAGCGTGGTGGGCATCGCGGGGATGATGATCTTGATGCCGGGATCAGGCTGGAAGCCGCAGGGCCCGCAGGCCGCGGCGAGCCACAGCCCCAGGAGCACCAGCACGAGTCGAGGACGGGAAGCCACCGAGCCCAGTTGTACCGCGCCGCGTGACAAAAGGAATGGAGCGCGTGAGCGCCCCCGAAACGACTCCACCCTCCCCCGGAGCGCTCTCCAGGAGAGGGTGGCAGTCACCACCAGGCCTGTTCCCCGTCGCTAGACCGGGGCGCCCGCAGGGGCCGGCTGGGTCTCGGCGACGGCCGGCACCTTCAGCACATCACCCGCGGGCTTGCGGCCGAACTCCTCCGGCTTCTCCAGCACCAGCGCCACGCGGAGCACGTCGTCCACGAACTCCACCGGGATGATGCGCAGCTGCGAGCGGATCTTCTTCGGGATGTCCTTCAGATCCTTCTTGTTCGATTTCGGGATGAGGACCGTCTTGATGCCGGCGCGGTGCGCGGCCAGGGTCTTCTCCTTCAGGCCGCCGATGGGCAGCACGCGGCCACGCAGGGTGATCTCCCCCGTCATCGCCACGTCCCTGCGCACCGGGACCCTGGTGAGCGCGGACACCAGCGCGGTGCAGATGGTGACACCGGCGGACGGGCCATCCTTGGGGATGGCGCCCTCGGGCAGGTGGACGTGGATGTCGTAGTTCTCGAACACCTTGCGGTCGATGCCGAACCGCTCGGCGCGCGAGCGCACGTAGGACATGGCCGCCTGCGCGGACTCCTGCATCACCTCGCCCAGCTTGCCGGTGATGATGAGCTTGCCCTTGCCCGGCATCACCGTGGCCTCGGTGGTGAGGATCTCTCCGCCCATCTCCGTCCACGCCAGGCCGGTGACGATGCCCACCTGGTCCTCGGCCTCGGCGACCCCGTAGCGGTAGCGCGGCGTGCCCAGGAACTTCATCGCCTGCTTGCGGTCCACCTGGATGTCGCGCTTGCCGTTCTTCAGCACGTCCCGCGCGATCTTCCGGAACACGCCGCCGATCTCACGCTCCAGCGAGCGCACGCCGGACTCGCGCGTGTAGCGGTGGATGATCGTCCGCAGCGCGTCGCTGGTGAAGTCCACCTTCAGCTCGGTGAGCCCGTTGGCCTCCTGCTCCTTGGGGATCAGGTAGCGCCGCGCGATGCTGAGCTTCTCCGGCTCGGTGTAGCCCGCGATCCGGATCACCTCCATGCGGTCCTGCAGCGGACCGGGGATGTTGTGCATCGTGTTCGCCGTGCAGATGAACATCACCTTGGACAAGTCGTAGTCCAGGTCCAGGTAGTGATCGTTGAAGGTGTGGTTCTGCTCGGGGTCCAGCACCTCCAGCAGCGCCGCGCTCGGATCGCCCCGGAAGTCCGTGGACATCTTGTCGATCTCGTCCAGCAGGAAGACGGGGTTGTTGCTGCCCGCCTTCTTCAGGCTCTGGATGAGCTTGCCCGGCATCGCGCCGATGTACGTGCGCCGGTGGCCGCGGATCTCCGCCTCGTCTCGCACGCCGCCCAGCGACAGGCGCACGAACTTGCGGCCGGTGGCCCGGGCGATCGAACGCGCCAGCGACGTCTTGCCCACGCCCGGCGGCCCCACGAAGCAGAGCACGGGGCCCTTGAGCTTCTTCACCAGCTGCTGCACGGCCAGGTACTCGAGGATGCGCTCCTTGGGCTTCCTCAGCCCGTAGTGGTCCTCGTTGAGCACCCGCTCGGCCTCGCTCACGTCCAGCCGATCCTGCGTCTCCTCGTACCAGGGCAGGCTGATGATCCAGTCGATGTAGTTGCGGACGACGGTGGCTTCCGCGCTCATCGGGCTCATCATCCGGAGCTTCTTCAGCTCCTTCTTGACCTTGAGCGTGGCCTCCTTGCTCATCCGCTTGTTCTTGAGCTTCTCCTCGATCTCCTGGATCTCGTTCTTGAACTCGTC
>JAFGNZ010000345.1 GCA_016926755.1 Myxococcaceae bacterium
CGCTGGGAGCCTGCCATGCAACTCACCCTCGCTCCCCTGCGCTCTGAAGTCCGGCTCGCGGCTTGATCAGGAACAGAACCAGACCCCGCCGAACGCCGAACAGCCGCCCCAGGAACGTCAGGCTCACCGGCGTCCCGTTCTCCCGGAAGCCGCTGGGAACGATCACCGCCGGGTGCCCCGTCAGGTTCGTCAGCAACACCTGGGGATCGCGCGTGGGGGCGACGATCACGTCCACCTCCGCGAACGTCTTCGCCATGCCCTCCATCGCCAGCGTCCTCGCCCGGTTGGCGTTGATGTAGTCCACCGCCGGCATGAGCTGGGCCACCCGGAAGTAGTTGGGCCAGTCCCCCTCGCTCTGCTCGGTGAGCAGCTTGTCCCGCCCGCTGTGCGTCAGGGCGTCGAACGCCGCCGCGGCCTCCGCCGTCAGCAGGTGCACCATCGCGTTCGAGTTCACGTCCGGCAGCGACACGCTGCTCGTGGAACGCGGTGAGCATCAGCTTGCGCTACGCATCGTCCAGCTCCAGCCCGGACACCCTGCAGGCCGAGGCGAGCAGCTCCGGGGTGATGGAGGGCTTGTCCTGCCCCATCGCCCAGAGGACGCCTGGCAGCAGCGTCGAGCCCAGGCCCAGCGAGGAACAGACGGTGAGGAAGCGGCGGCGATCCGTGAGGAGGGACATGGTGTTTGCCAAGGGGCTCCAGGTGTGTGAACTCGAGGCGCGAGGCTACGGCGCCGAGGCCGAGGCTTGGGCCTGCCGCCTCCACTCCGCCGGCAGCCCGAGCCCCAGGAACACCGCGAACCGCAGCCCCGGGTAGGCCGCCAGCACGCGCTCCTCGATGCGGCCGAGCGCCTCCTTCGTCGGTGCCCCCTGCGGCTTCTCCGCCGCCACCTCGGCGATGACCCGCTGGAGGTAGGCGCGCTCCTGCTCCAGCAGGCCCGCGTTCCCCGAGGGCCCACGGCCCGGGTGCACGTACCTGGGCTTGAGCGCCGCCAGCTCGTCGAGGCGCTTGAGCCACTCGTCCGTCTTGCCGATCTCCAGCCAGCTGTGCGCGTTGTTCGCCACCAGATCCCCCGTGAAGAGGTGCCCGTCGTACTCGACCACCACGTGGGCCTCGCTGCAGCCCGCGCCCAGCACGTGGGCCTTCACCGTCACGCCGCCCGCGCTCAGCTCCGTCGTGGCCGCGCCGAAGCTGTCCGGCAGCGGCACCTCCGTGGGGTAGTCCGGCTTGTACCGCTCACCGAACATCCGCGTGCGGATCTCATGGACGCGGGGAATGAGCGCGCGCACCTGCTCGCTCGTCACCACGCGGATGCCGCGCTTGCGCAGCGCCTCGGTGCCGTTGAACTTGTCCGGGTTGGCGTGCAGCACGATGGCCAGCACCGCCTTCTTCCCCGTCACCTGCTCGGCCCAGCTCACGAACTCCTCGGCGACCGACGGCAGGAACTGCGTGTCGATGAGGATGAGCCCCTCGGGACCCTCGATCCAGTACGAGGAGGTGCTGAACGTCCACGGGGAGGACACGTACGTCCCCACGCGCGAGTCCCCGTGGGAGGTGAGCGTCACCTGCGCGCCCTGAGGACGCTGGACGGAGGCACAGCCCGCGACGAGCGCGAGCAGCAGGGCGAAGGCAATGCGAGGCATGGTGCGATCTCCTGAGCGGCCGCCCTTCTTACGCGCTCCAGCGGCCCCCGGACAACCTCCCGCGCGCTCGCCCTCAGCCCGTCTTCTGCCGCGGGAGATCAGGCAGGGCCGACTCGTTGTCGGACCAGATGGGCGGCTGGGCCTCGCCCGTGAAGCCGCGCAGGTTGCGGTAGTCCGGGTACTCGGCCTGGAGCGTCAGCAGATCCCCATGCTGGATGCGCTGATCCCCGTTCGGGTGGAGCTTCTCCTCGGCTCCCCGCCGCAGGGCCAGCGCCAGCGCCCCGAAGCGATCCCTCACCTCGGAGATGGTGAGGCCCGGCAGCCCCGTGCGCGCCTCGAACACCGACACCACCATCAGGTGCCCGCCAATCCGGAACGAGTGGACGATCCGCGGATCCAGCGCCGCCAGCGCCATGGCCGGCGCCGCCAGCGAGGAGCTGGAGAGCGCCTCCGCCTTGAAGGTGTCTCGCACCTTGGCCACCAGATCATCGTCGAACAGGCGGATGACCACCCGGATCGTCGGGTTGAAGCGCCGCGCGTCCAGGGCGATGTTCAGGTTGGCCAGGTCGTCATCCGTCGCGCAGACGATGGCCGAGGCCGCCTTCACGTTGGTGCGCGGCAGGCACTGCGGGCTGCGGATGTCGTCGATGAGCAGCGGCACCTGCTCGTCTCGCAGCACGCCGACGAAGGCCCCGTCCTCGCGCTTCTCCACGGCGATGACCTCCTTGCCCATGGACCGGAGCTGATCCACCACCCGGTAGCCCACCCGGCCCGCCCCACACACGATGATGTGCCCCTTCATCGTCTCGGCAATCACCTCGATCCACTCCTTGTCGCTCTTGTGCTTGGCAAAGAAGAGGTAGGCGAAGCGCACCACGCCATCCACCACCAGCGCGATGCCTACCGGGGGGATGAGCATGTTGAGCAGGATGCCCCCCCAGTCGTTCGAGCAGTCCAGCGAGGGCTCCCCGAAGAGCAGGAAGTAGGTGTGCTGGAGCGCCTTGCCCGCCCCCACCGGCTCGCCGCCCGGCACCTCGCACCGCCACTGGAACAGCGGCGGCGCCCCCAGGAACAGCACCGCCGTCAGCAGCAGCGTCGTGCGGAAGCGCTTGGAGAGGGCGCGCAGGTAGCGGAGGTTGGCCGCCAGGCGCCGAAGCGGGGGGACGGCGGCGTACCTCATGCCGCGGGGGTGATGCTGGTGGTGGCCTCGTTGCGCGCCCGCCGCCGCTCGATCATCCACACCGCCAGCACACCCAGCTCGTAGCAGAGCAGCATGGGCCCCGCCATCAGCGACAGGTTCACCACGTCCCCGGTCGGCGTGATGATCGCCGCGGCGATCAGACAGACGACGAAGGCGTGGCGCTGGTACTTGAAGAGCCACTTGCTGCGCACCACGCCCACCACGCCCAGCAGCGCCATCACCAGCGGCAGCTCGAAGATGACGCCAAAGGCCAGCATGAGCAGCAGCACCAGGGAGAGCTGCTCATTCATGCTGAGCATGGGGCGCGTCCACCGCAGGGCCTCGTGGCGCGCGTTGCCCGCGGCCAGCTCCTTCTCCAGCTTCCACACGCCGGCCAGCTCCTCGGCGCGGGTGGGCGCCACGCCCGCCAGCAGGCTGGCCGCCTCGTCCATCGCCGCCGCCGCGGCCGTAAACTCCCCGCGGCCGTACGCCTCCACCGCCGCCACCCGCTTCTCCACCGCCTGCCGCACCACCAGCCGCGAGGGCACGCCGAAGCCGTCCGCCGCCGCGTCCAGCAGCCGCCCGAGCCCCTCCAGGCGCGCCGCCAGCTCCACGCTCTCGGAGGGCACCACCTCCGGCTCCTTCGTGCTGCCGTCCCCCTGCGCGCGCAGGCTGGCGCTGGCCTCCTTGGCCAGCTGCCCCGCCCGCTCCGCGTCCCCCACCCGCAGGAAGCGCAGCGCGTCCTCGTTCCGCAGCCGGGCGGTGTCCAGCCGTGCCTCCAACGCGACGGCCTCCTCCTCATTCAGGAGGAACTTGAACATGGAGGGCAGCACCACGAAGTAGCAGAACGACACGCCGATGAGGAACGCCAGCGAGCCGAACACCACGAAGGGCGAGGCATAGCGGCGCTCCTCCGGGTACAGCCCCGGAGACACGAAGCCCCAGATCTGGAAGAGGATGACGGGCGTGGTGAGGAAGATGCCGCAGTACACGCCCACCTTCATCAGGACGTTCAGCTCTTCGATGCCCGAGGTGTAGATGAGCGCGCGGTTCTCCGGAGGCAGCGCCTCCAGCACCGGCCGCATGAGCAGCCCGAAGATGGGCTTGGCGAAGATGAGGGAGATCGCCCCCAGGACGAGCACCGCCAGGGTGCACCGGACGAGGCGGGTGCGGAGCTCCGTCAGGTGCTCCGCCAGCGACATGCGAAAATCGGGATCCACGTTCGGAAGTGCCAAGGCTAGCCCTGCTTCGGCGCGTTGCGGGCCACCGTGCCCGGGATGGGTTCGAAGCGCGGCAGCGCCGTCTCCTGCTCCGCCGCGGGCTCACCCGGGGCGGCCTCCGGCGGGGCCACCGGGACGCTCGCCTGGATGCCCTCCTCGGGCACCGGCACCTCCGGTACCTCCGGCTGCGGGTGGGCCTGAATCCCACCCTCACCCGGCGCTGGGGTGTCCGAGGGAGGAGGCAGCGCGGAGTGGCCGGGCGTCCCCTCCTCCAGCGGGGGCACGGGGGCGGGCGGAGCGGTCCGGGGCGGCTCGCGCTGGAGCTCCTGGTCCATCTGGTAGAACTCGCGCGTCACCACGGAGCGCACCTCGTCCGTCTGGCGGCGGAACTCGCGCAGGAACTTCCCGATGCCGCGCGCAAGCTCGGGCAACCGCTGCGGCCCGAGGATGAGCAGCGCGGCTACCAGGATGAAGATCATCTCGCCTGCGCCGATGTTGAACATGACGGACAGCTCCGCAAAAGACTGCCCGGGGTTATCGCGCCCTGGAGGGCCGGGCGCAACACGAACGCACCCGGCAGTGTCCGTCCGGCACGGCGCCTGATCGGCGGGCAGCCCCCCCTGGAGCGCGGGCTAGCGGTGAGCGGAGGGCAGAGGGGCGGCCCCACCCGCGGGAGCCTGGGCGGCGGCCAGATCCCGCATGCGAATCCGGCGCTCCACCAGGAGGAGCATGAAGGGCACCGTCAGGGTGAGCCCGATGGAGACCAGGGCCACCTGCGTCATCCCCCCCAGCTTTCCATCCGGCAGATCCACCAACATCCTCGAGGAGAGGAAGGCCGCCAGCGCCGAGGCCATGTGGGAGACGGCGGACTGGAGCGACATGAAGCGCGCGCGCACGGCGTTGGAGGGGACGCGCGAGGTGAGCGTGTTGTAGGACACGTTGCGGATCCCGTTGGCCATCATGAAGCCCATGAAGAGCAAGGTGACGGGCAGCCAGGACGGGTAGTTGATGAAGCCAATGTAGGTGAAGATCGACGCCAGCACGGCCCCCACGGTGCCGACCTGGAAGGCGCCGAGCCTGTCCACCCGAGGGCCGGCGAGCCGCAGGGTGATGAAGCTGACGATGCCCCCGAAGAAGTAGATGTGCCCCACCTGCGAGCGCGGGAAGCCCAGGTTCTGCTGGACGTAGGCGGAGATGTTGGGGATGAGGACGAAGCCGGCCATCATCACCACCGCGGACATCAGGTAGGAGAGCTGCACGTCCCGGTTCCCCAGCAGCTCCCAGGCCCCCACCGGATGATCCCGGCGCCGCGCCGCCTCCAGGTGCCCGCGGATGGGGGGCAGGAAGAAGATGGCGCCGAGCACCACCAGCAGCCCCAGCGCGGCCACCGAGAAGAAGGGCATCCGCCAGCCGCCGAGCTCGGCCACCTCCAGCGCCATGGGCACCCCCACCACCGAGGCCACCGAGAACGCGCCCATCACGGCCCCCATGGCCCTGCCCCGCCGCTCCACCGGGACGAGCTCGGCGACGATGGCCATGGCCAGCGAGGTGGCCGGGCCGCCGAAGAGGCCCGCGAACACCCGCGCCAGCATCAGCGAGGGCAGCCCGGTGGCCAGGCCCCCGGCGCCGGTGGCCAGCACCAGCCCCAGCATGGAGACGGCCAGGGCCTTGCGGCGATCGAAGCGATCCAGGAAGGCCCCGCCCACCAGCCCCGCCACGCTGGCGGCCGCCGTGTAGCTGCCGGCGATGTAGCCGATGTGCGAGGAGTCGATGCCCAACCCCTTGGCGAAGTCGGGGCCCAGCGGCATCACCATCACGAAGTCGAGGATGTTGACGAACTGGACCGCACCGATGAGGAAGATGACGGCGCGCTCGGAGACAGGACGGGACGACATGGTGAGGCACGACTAACACCAATGAACCCGGCGTGCACCCTGGAGTGCGCCCGGAGGGCGAGGGAGCGCTCCGGTCCCGGCGGGCGCCTCAGACGCGGAAGCGCCGCACCTCGCCGCGCAGCACCTCCGCCTGCTTCTGCAGGTGATCGATCGCCTCCTCCAGCTGCCGCACCGAGCGCGTCTGGTGCTCCGAGACGCCCTTGATGGTCTCCACCGCCTTGAGCACCTGCTCGCTGCCGTTGGTCTGCTCCTTCTGGGCGCGGTTGAGGTGGGTGACCATCTCGTTGATGCTCTCGATGGAGCGGGTGATCTGCTTGCTGCC
>JAFGNZ010000056.1 GCA_016926755.1 Myxococcaceae bacterium
AGTCGTTGCGCTCCAGCGCCCCGAGCAGGGAGCCAGCGACGGTGGCCGCCATCCTGGCGCGCTCCAGCGGCCCGAGTTGGGGACCCTCGACGATGGCGGCCACCCTAGCGAGATCGGGCGGCCCGAGTTGGCGCTGTCCGAATCATTCGCCTCCATCGTCCGAGAAGCCCGCATCCCGCGCCCAAGGGACTGCGGGCTTCTCCCTTTTGGCCTCCTGCGATCTTCGTCGCCGCGATCGCTACGCCGCGCTTCCTGAAGATCGTCTCCAGTCTCCGTCATCAGCGTCGCCATGCGGGTGATGGTGGTGGCCTTCTCGCTCGGCGAGCGCTTGATTCCATCCTGGAACTCGAAGCGCAGCGGCAGCGCGAAGTAGCGGGGGCCTGCCTGGAGCAGCGCGGTGAGCGCTCCCCAGAAGTGCCCCATGAGGAACTCGGGCCGGTTGTCGCCGGGCTCCTGCCTCAGCTTCTTGACCCCGGGCATCCTCTTGCCCGTCTTGTCTGCCACGATGGCATCGGCCAGGTTGGAGACGATCTTCAAAAAGCGCGGCGAAGCGATCGCGGCCGGCGCGATCGTTTTCCCCCTTCGCGCCGCAGCGAGGCTGAGTCATTTCGACGTTTCGCGCGAATTTCCTGATCCGGGGACGTGGGATCAGATCCTGCGCTTTCTCCGCGGTCCCCGCGATCGAAAGCCCGCGTTTTGGAAGATCGTTTCCACTGGAGCGTGTTGCACTCACGCTCCAGAGCACTACGCTACCCGGAAACGAGCTGGATCATTGGTCGGCCTCGAGCCCTCAAACACCGTGCTCGGTAACAGTGGCGGGGCACGTGCACGCCAGGGTGATGCGTGAACGCGGACAGCCTCAGTACGTCACGGGCTCCGCCACGTCGGGGCGCTTGCACCCGGGGTTCAGGCACAGGGAGGTTGCGACTCGCACCTGGGGGAGCCGCATTCCGAGCACGTGGGGATCGAACTGAAGGAGGGTAGGGGGGTGCCGACAGGAGAGCCCGATGCGAGGATCCTCCGGATAGACGCCATGCGGGTAGCCTCCCAACTGGATGCCTGCGCTCCTCGGCAGCCCGGACTCCTTGAGCCAGTTCTCGTATTTGCGCCGCGCGAAGCCGGAGGGACGCTCCCGGGCCGCGTCAGCGACATCCGGATAGTCGAGGAATGCCTCGGGTGAGGACGGCTTTCCGGCACCGCCAGGTCCAAGGGTGATGTGGACATGCTCCACGGAAGGCTCCTCGGCGGCACAGGCGTCGCATTCGTAGAGCTGGAGCGCTCGTGGCCCGAGCTTCGGTCCGAGCTGTGGCACGTCGAGCACGGCTTTGGGCTTCATCGACGCGCGGCACTCTGGACACTGCAGCGTGGGCTTCGTGCGCCGGTTCGGGGGGAAGGCCCAGGCCGGCAGTGGCTCGAGGCCATAGGGAGGAGCTGCCTTGCTCGCGGCTTGGATGCGCTTGGAGACGGCTGGCGGATAGCCCTGCCGAGCCAGCTCATCGAGGGCACGCCGGAGCTCGGCTTCACCGAGCGGAGTCAGGCTGGGGAGCGCAGAGGGATCCATCGCCTGGTCGATGATCTTCTCCGCGAGCATGGAGAAGCCCGGGTGCTTCTTCTCGGCACCCGGGCGCGTCCCCTTCTCGAGCGCGTCATGAAGCACCTGCGCCAGCGGGACGCCCCCGAGGCGATGGAGCGCGTCGAGCCAGCGCCCTACCTGGGGTTCGGACGTCGAGGCCTCCACCTCCAGTCGATGCAGGTGCTCCTCGCGCTCCTTTGTCGTCAGCAGGTCGGGTGCGATCCGGACCAGCGCCATGACTGCCTCGCGTAGCGCGAGGGAGGGCAGCTTGAGGCCCTTGCGCCCCTTCGGCGACGCGAGCAGCACGGGGAGTCCGAAGGCGACTTGCGCTTCGGCCCCTGTGAGGTGGGTCAGCTCCAGGCCAGCGAGGCGCGCTGCCGCGCTCCAGCCCGGATCTGAGTCGCGCGGATCGCGAGAGAGTTCGATCAGTGCCTCCGGGTGTTCTCGCCCGAGCTTCTCGAGCGTGGCGCGCGTGTCGGCTCCCGCAGTGTGCACGAGTGTGTAGAGCCAGACACCTGGCGTGTCGCTCGAGCCTCCGATGGGGTACTTCCGGGGCCAGGAGGCCATCTCTTCGAGAAGGCGTACACGGCGACTCAGCTCGGCGGCCTCCAGCAGCGAGAAGCCAGCCCGGGTGAGCACGTCTCGGGCTTCGATCCACTCACCGGCGTTGCGAGGGCGGACGAGCGTGAAGGAGCGGAAGTCCGTCCCTTCGATGGGGATGCCGAGCTTCTGAAGGTGCTCGCGCGCATGCGTGGATGCGGTCGCGTCGCGCGGCACCGACTTCACCGCGAGTGGCTCGACGAAGGACTGCCGGCAGCTCGGGCAGATCGTGGCGCTCGCAGCGACGGCTGCACCGCACTTGCAGGCGAGAGCCGCGGCAGGACGGGCCGCCTCTCTGGGCGCCTTGATCCGGACGAGCTCCCGAAGGGTGCTCTGGGCCAGCTTGTAGTCCCTCTTCACGTCCCGTGAGTCCGGCGGGCGCTCGACGAGCTGACGCTCGCGAGCGTCCCACACCCGGCACCTCACGCTGCCTTCGAGCGGAAAGTGCGCGAGCTCCGCGTGCGCTCCCTTCTCTCCCGCGGAGGTGACCAGCTCCGCCAGCAGCTTCTCGCACTCATGGAGTTCGGATGCCGCGACGGCGACGGCGAGTTCGATGGGATTCCCGAAGATCGACGCCTCCGAGAGGGGGCGCGCCTTCAGTTCGTCAATCACCGACTGCACGGGCTTCCGGGCTGCCGCGAGCTGTCCGCGGCTCCACGAGCGCGCGCGCGCGCGCTGTGCGAAGTCGATCTGTAACGCAAACCCTTCGTAACTCTTCGTCATGCGCGCCCTATAGGTCCTCCTTCCCCAGCGGGGCAAGGCACGCGCGTATCTGCATCGCAGCTTGAAGAGAGAAGGAGGCTGGAGTTGTCCGACGTGCGCGCCCGACCGACCTAGCAGGCGAGCCTGGATGCGGGTGTGCTCCGCGCCAACCCACCCCGGAGGAGCCGTGAGCCCCTGCGCCGCGAAGACAATCATCCGCTGGGTGCGTCACAACACGCGGGCGGCGCGGGCCTCCTCCAGGGTGTACTCCCGCCCAAAGGTGTCGAAGGGGCCTGTCTTCTGGATGAGCCACGCGCGGGAGCCCGGAGGCATGTAGAAGTCCTCCTCGAAGGGCGAAAGCCCCAGGTGGCGCAGGTAGTCCTTGAGCATCTCAAAGGTGAAGCGGTCCCTCACCCGGCGTGCCTGGTACTGCTCCACCTGCTCGAAGGGGAAGGGCTCACCCGACTGCACGAAGACCCAACGGCCCCCGTCATTGGCAGCCTCCACGACACGCACAGTGCTGCTGATCTTCCCCGGCTGCTTCGGGCCGTACACATCCAGCATTACGGCACCATAGCGGCCTCGATCCCCGCGCAGCGTGTGGGGCACAGCGACCACCCGCAGGCACCGGATGCTCAGCCACCGGGCCATGTAGCGCAAGGGGCTCGCGGCATCTGTCCCGGTCCACCCGTTCTCGACGTAGGCTGTCCAGGCGCTGTGCGTCGGGATGAACAGGTGCCGCTGTGTCTCCCCGCCGCTCAGGGGCAGCAGGCTGGAGAGAGCTTGCTCCAGGGTGCCCGTGACAGGGAGCACCTCCACGGAGATGCCACGGGGCGTCATCAGCTCTCTGTGCCACGTGGCGAAAGCTTGCGCCGCCTGCTCCGCCCCCAGCTCCAGAAAGCCCATCGTCGAAGTGACAGGCGCCCAGCGGTCCTCTAGCAGCAGTCCCTTCATCTCTTGCGTCATTCAGGCAAGCCTCATTCCTCAGGGATGATGATCCGGATGATGATGGCTTCCGGGTCGTTGGCGGTAAGGCGCGCTTGGTGGCCAGGGCCACGGCCCGAAGTCGGTGAGTCGTACTCCACAGAATAGCGACGGCCCTTGTAGTCGAATTGCAGGTCCGGTCGATTGATTCCCACGCGCTGGACGTTCCTGACCGTCAGTTGCTGCTGGTTCACCCGGATGTTCGTGGCGCCTCGCTTCTCCAGGAACTCGATATCCGCCTGGAGTTGTGCATTCTGCCTGGGGCTGGGGCTAATGGGTCGGCCCGTGTCGAGTCGATCTGGCACCTTCGGCTTGACGGTAATGTCCTGACGCAGACGCGGGCCTGCGGGCACCTGCGGCGTTGGGTTCTTGCCCGTGAGGGCTTGGACCAGTTCGGGTGAGGGCGCGAGGGTGCCCGGCGCCGGAGGGGGCGGTGTTGGCGCCGGAGCGGGCTCTGGAGCACGTGCCACGGCTCTCGCCGCAGGGGGCGGTGCTGGCGCTGGAGCGGGTTCTGGAGCAGGTGCCACAGCTCTCGCCGGAGCGGGCGGAGCCTCCACCTTGCCAGGGCCCACCGGCTCCGGGACACCCCACCCGGGCACGGGCCGCGTGGCGGTCATCAACTTCCCAGCGGCCACTCCCACCGCCAGCGCCGTGAAGAACTCCTGGGCCGCGCCGAGCTGGGACACC
>JAFGNZ010000346.1 GCA_016926755.1 Myxococcaceae bacterium
GAGGATCATGTCGTAGATCCTCTGGAAGGCGGTGCGGGTGATCTTCGGGTTCTTGCGGACGAGCTCGAGATAGTCCTCGAAGGAGCCCTCCCAGGTGAGCTCCGCGTAGGTCTTCGTGTCCTGCAGCGCGGCGATCTTCGAGACCCACGAAACCTTGTCAGCGTCCTTCATGATTCTCCCTCAAGGGCCACCCGAGGGCGCGGGGGTCGCGCACACGAGGGGCCAGAATTTGAACCTGGGGGGCTGGTTTGCCATTCCAACTCACCCCGCCAGCGGGTCCAGGCGAACAACGCTCCTGGCGCCCCTTCGGGACCCCGCCGCGGAGTGGGACCGCGTGGTCAGTACGTGTCGGGAGGGCCACGGGAGGCACCCCCTCCACGGGGTGAAAAGGCAGCCTGATTATAAGGACACTGGCCTCTTCGGGTAGGGTCCAACGGGTCACCCCGTCATCAGTGAACGTCCAAGGCCTGGATTCCCAGAGGATCAGCCGGTCATTTGTGGGCCAATGTCCTCTCTCGTTGGACATAACGGCGAGCGACTGTGACGCGCCACCGACACTGAGCGGGCAGGGGTGGAAGTAGGACATCCGGCCTCGGCCCAGGAGGCCCTCCGGGTGTTGGGGAGTAGGCGGTAGGGGTGCAGGAAGGGGGCCAACCAGGGGAGCGAGGGTTGCTTGGTTTTGCGGGCTGCCTGCGTATCCTCCCGCGCCTCCATGGCGTCTGCCCTGTCTCCTGTCCCTGCTGACTCGCCCGAGGTCGTCCTCTCGGCGGTCCCCGAGCTCGAGCGCGAGCCGAGCCCCCGGCTGCTCATCGGGCTGTTGCTGGTGGCGGCCCTGCTCCCCCGGCTGGTGGTGTTCCCCCTCAACGAGAACCTCTATGGGGACGCGGTGGCGCGCACGGAGCTGGCGGAGCGGTGGTTGCAGGCGCCGCACTTCATCGAGTCCTTCAAGGATGGGGCGCTGCAGTTCGGGCCGCTGCACCTGTACCTGGTGGGGGCGGCGCTGACGGTGCTGGAGCGGGAGCACGCGGGCCGTGCCGTCAGCCTGCTGTTCGGCGTGCTCTCCGTGGTGCCCCTCTTCGCGTTGACGCGGCGCTTCTTCGGCTGGCGCGCGGGGCTGTGGGCGGGCCTGGGCTTCTCCGTCTGGGGCATGCACCTGCAGTTCTCCACCACCGCGGGCAGCGAGGCGGTGGCCCTCTTCTTCATGCTCTGCGTCTTCGCGCTCTTCGCGCAGGCGCTCGCGGAGAACCGCTTCGGTCCGCTGTTCAGCGCGGCGGTGGTGCTCAACCTGGCGTGCGCCCTGCGTTACGACGCGTGGATGTACATCCCGCTGCTGGCGGTGATGCCGCTGCTGTGGCGGCGGGACAAGGTGGCGGGCGTCACCATGGCGGTGGCCTTTGGCCTGCTGTGCCTGCCCTTCCCGCTGCTGTGGATGCAGGGCAACGAGCTGGCGCACGGCGATCCGCTCTATCCCATCACGTACATCGATGAGTTCCACCGGGGCTGGGCGGCGAGCTCTGGCGGTGGGGCGATGCAGTGGGTGCTGCGGGCGCAGGGGCTCGGCTTCTGGCCGGCGGTCGCGCTCTTCACGCTCACGCCAGGGGTGGCCCTGCTGGGCATGGCCGGCATGGTGAGGGCGTGGCGCGAGCGGCCGGAGACGCGCTGGCTGGTGCTCGCGGCGCTCTTGCCCGCTGCGTACTACACGTTCCGGGCCGCGGTGCGGGTCGACTTCATCCCGCTGGGGCGCTTCACGGTGACCCAGGTGGTGCTGGTGCTGCCGTTCGTCGCGCTCGGGTTCTCGAGCCTCGCGCGCGCGTGGGGCGAGCGGGCCGGCCGGGCGGTGGCGGGAGGGAGCGTCGCGCTCGCGGTGGTGATGCCCGTGGCGCTGGGGATCTCCACCTTCCGGGTGGACGGCGGCTGGCGCGACTCGCTGAGGCCCGTGAGCCCGACCTCCACCAACCCCCAGCCGGTGATGCGGGTGGTGCGCTTCCTCGAGGCGGAGGTGGCGGAGAAGGGGAAGGCGCTGGTGCTCGACAGCGACGACAGGTACATGGATCTGCAGGTCGGCTTCTTCGTCGGGCTGCCCCGAGAGCGCCTGGTGCGCCTGCGCTGGGCGGACTTCCGTCAGCGGGTCGAGACGGAGCGGCCCGAGTACCTCGTGCGCTTCGATGAGGGCGCGCTCACCCGGGAGCCGTGGGTGAAGCTGGAGGGCCGTGTCCTGACGGTGGGCAACGTCACCTATGAGGAGCTGGACGGCTTCTCCCCGCCGCTGCACGTGTACCAACGGCGCTGAGAGCTCCTGTCCGTGTCAGCCTACTCGTGCGGCGCCGTGTGGGCGCGAAGCCTGGGCGGCCGGCCGAAGAGCCGGAAGAGCACCGGCACCACCAGCATGTTCAGGGAGGTGGAAGTGAGCAGGCCGCCGAGGATGACCACGCCCATGGGCGCTTGAATCTCATTGCCGGCCTCCTCGCCGGCGATGACGAGGGGCACCAGCGCCAGCCCCGCGCACAATGCCGTCATCAGGATGGGTGCCAGCCGCTCCAGCGAGCCCTGCACCACGGCCTCGGAGAGGCTCTTGCCCTCCTCCACCATCAGGTGCTCGAAGTGGCTCACCATGAGGATGCCGTTGCGCGTGGCGATGCCGAACAGGGTGATGAAGCCCACCAGCGAGGCGATGCTCACCACCCCCGAGGTGAGCGCCACGGCCAGCACCCCGCCGATGAGGGCCAGCGGCAGGTTGATCAGGGTGAGGAGCGCGTTGCGCACGGACGCAAGGGCCACCACCAGCAAGAGGAAGATGCCCACCACCACCGCCACGCTGAGCAGGGCGATGGAGCGCGTGGCCTCCTCGGCGCTCTCGAACTGGCCGCCATAGACAGGGTAGTAGCCCTCGGGGAACCGCACCTCTCGGGCGACGCGGGCCTTGAGATCATCCACCACCGAGGACAAGTCACGCCCGGCGACGTTGGCCTGGACCACCATCTTGCGCTGTACGCCCTCGCGGCTGATGGTGTTGGGGCCGGACTCCCGCGTGAAGCTCGCCAGCATCTTCAGCGGGATGCGCGGCCCAGCAGGTGTGTCGATGGGCGTGGCGGCGATGGCCTCCAGGTCCGCCCGCGAGGCGTCATCCAGGCGCAGCACGAGGTCCACCGAGCGCTGGCCCTCCAGCACGGTGCCTACCGTCTGTCCGGCGAAGGCCCGCTCCACCGCCTCGGCCACCTCGCCCGTGGTGAGGCCATACCGCGCCACCGCCTCGCGGTCGGTGCGGATCTCCACCTCGGGGATGTCCACCTGCTGCTCGATGGCCACGTCCACCGCACCGGGCGTGCCTTCCGCCACCTTCTTCACCTTCTCGGCCAGCTCCCGCAGCGTGTCCAGGTCGTCGCCGTAGAGCTTGAGCGCGATGTTGGCTCGCGTGCCCGACAGCATGTGATCGATGCGGTGGGAGAGCGGCTGGCCAATGGTGACGATGGCGCCAGGCACCTGGGCGAGCGCCTTGCGCAGGGCCTCTAGCAGCTCCTCCTTGCTGCGCTGGCCTCGGGAGAGGTCCAGGCTCACGTCCAGCTCCGCCGCGTTGACATCCTGGGCGTGCTCGTCCAGCTCCGCGCGGCCGGTGCGCCTGGCGGTGGACACCACCTCGGGGAAGGACAGCAGGGCCTGCTCCACCCGCCGGCCAAGCCGGTTGGACTCTTCCAGCGAGGTGCCCGGCAGGGTGACGACGTTGAGGGTGAGCGTGCCCTCGTTGAACTCGGGCAGGAAGGAGCGCCCGAAGAAGGGGACCGTGGCGAGCGCGGCCAGGAGGACCAGCGCGGAGCCCCCGAGGATGGCCTTGGGTCTGGCCAGCGCCCACAGGAGGAGCGGCTGGTAGCGTGCTTTCAGCCAGCGCAGGAGCGCCCCTTCCTCCGCCCCGAGGCTCTTCGCCCGCGGCAGGAGGTAGGCGCACAACGCCGGGGTGAGCGTCACCGCCACCACCAGGGAGGCGGCGATGGCCACGATGTACGCAAGCCCCAGGGGCGCGAGCATCCGGCCCTCCAGCCCCGAGAGGAAGAAGAGCGGGAGGAAGACGAGGATGATGATGAGGGTGGCGAAGACGATGGAGGTGCGCACTTCCACCGAAGCCCGGTAGATGACCTCGAGGGCGGGACGGCGCTGCCCCTCGGGCAGGTGCGCGTTCTCCCGCAGGCGCCGGTAGACGTTCTCCACGTCGATGATGGCGTCATCCACCAGCGCCCCGATGGCGATGGTGAGGCCGCCGATCGTCATGGTGTTGAGCGTGACGCCGAGCGCCTTGAGCGTCAGGACCGCGACGACGAGGGAGATGGGGATGGCCGCCAGAGAGATGGCCGTGGCCCGCAGGTTCATCAGGAAGACGAGCAGGATGACGGCCACGAGGATGGCCCCGTCCCGCAGCGCGACGGAGACATTGCGCACGGCCACGGAGATGAAGTCCGCCTGGCGGAAGATGTCGCGGCCCACCACCATGCCCCTGGGCAGCGTGGGCTGGAGCTCGTCCAGCACCGCGTCCAGGGACTTCGTCAGCGCGAGCGTGTTGGCGTCCGGCTGCTTCATCACGGCCAGGATGACCGCGGGCTCCGCGTTGGCGCTCCCTTCCCCCCGCTTGAGCTTGGGGCCTACCTTCACGTCCGCGACCTGGCCCACCGTGATGGGCTGTCCGCCACGCACGGTGACGACGGTGTTGGCGATGTCCTCCACGCCCTGGGCCCGCCCTACCGCCCGCAGGAGATACTCCTGGCCGCCTTCCACATAGAAGCCTCCCGAGGCGTTCTGGTTCGTCGTGCGCAGCGCGCGGGCCACCTGCTCGAAGCCCACATCCAGGGCCTGGAGGGACTCGGGTCGCAGGAGCACCTGGTACTGCTTCACCCCTCCGCCGATGGGCACCACCTGGGAGACGCCCGCGACGGACAACAGGCGCTTGCGCAGCACCCAGTCCGCCACGCCGCGCGCCTCCATCATCTGCGCCTCCCGCCCCGCCGCATCCTGCGCCAGCGCGTCCTTCTGCCAGGAGACGGAGAGGAAGAGGATCTCCCCCATGACGGAGGAGATGGGCGCCATGGCCGGCGCGGGCACGTCTGGCGGGAGCTGCGAGCTGACGAGCTGGAGCTTCTCGTTGACGATCTGCCGGGCGGTGTAGATGTCCGTGCCCCAGTCGAACTCCACCCAGACGATGGAGATGCCCACCCCGGAGGCCGAGCGCACCCGCCGCACGCCCGTGGCGCCGTTGACGGCCGTCTCGATCGGGAAGGTGACGAGCGTCTCCACCTCCTCGGGCGCCAGGCCGTGCGCCTCGGTGAGGACCGTGACGGTGGGGGCGGTGAGGTCCGGGAACACGTCCACCGGCATCTTCCGCGCCGTGTCGATGCCCAGCACGAGCAGCAGCACGCAGGCTGCCACCACGAGCAAGCGGTTGGTGATGGACCAGCGAATGAGGCGATTCATCGTCGGGAAGCCTTGAGGCCCTGGGGCCTAGTGCTGGTGTCCGTGCTCGGGGATCGCCCCCGTCGCGGTAGACAGCTTGATCTCGTAAGCGCCGCGCGAGACGACACGCTCCCCCTCCTTCACGCCCTCCAGCACCTGGACGTAGCCGCCGGAGCGCACGCCGACCCGGAGGGCGCGCTTGAAGAAGGACTCGCCGCCCTCCATGACGAAGACGGTGGGCTTTCCGTTGTCGTCCACGAGGGCGGACTCGGGGATGGCCACCCCCCGTATCGTCTGCCCGGTATAGAGCGTCACCTTGGCGAACATCCCGGGCTTGAGGACGCCGTTGGGGTTCTCCAGCTCGAAGATGACAGGCACCGTGCGCGTGGCCCGGTCCACCACCGTGCCCACCGCCACGCGGCGGCCGTTCTTCTCGTCCACGGTGAATTCGCGCTCGAAGCCCGCCACGGTGAAGGCCGCGCCGGGCGAGTGCTCCACCTTGGGCGCGTCCGCCTCATACACCTTGGCCTCCAGCCATAGCCGGGCGGGGTTCACCACCGAGACGAGGCGTGTGCCTGCCTCCACCACCGCGCCGGGCATCACGTCCGCATAGGACACCGTCCCGTCCAACGGGGAGCGCAGCTCGAAGGCCGTGCCGCCCGTGCCTCCTGCCCCGCTCTGGGTATCGCGGTAGAAGGAGAGCTGCCGCTCGGTTGCGGACACCCGGGCCGCCGCCACGTCACGTGCCACCCGGGCGGCGTCGAGCTGCTTCTCGGGGATGGCCTTGGCGGCGAACATCTCCTCGGCGCGCTTCACCTCGCGCTCCGCCAGGCCCAGCTCCGCCCGGGCTCGGGCCGCCTCCATCTCCACGGTGGCGAGGTCCGTCCCGCGCGCGGTGGAGGCGGGCACCAGCCGCACCAGCACCTCTCCCTTCTTCACGGCCTGCCCCAGGTGCACCACTCGGCCCTCCACGGGGATGCGCCCGGCCACGGGGGCGGACAGCTCCGCGGCCTGTCCCGCCACGGGCTTCAGCTCGCCATGGGTGCGCACGCCGCCTTGGAGGACGCGCGGCTCGGCCACCGAGGTGGCGTACTGCGTCTTCCACTGCTGCTCCTTGAGGAAGGGCACCGTGGCCTCCCCAGCCTCCTCGGGAGGCGCGGCAGCCACGGCCGCGGCCACGGTGGGGTGCACCGTCACCTTGCCCACGGCGACCGTGCCCGCCACCTGCTCGCCCTCCAAGCGCAGGGTGAGCGTGGCCTCGCCCGCCTTCGTGGGCTGCACCACCGGCTTGAAGATGCCGTCGCGCAGCAACGTGTCCGCGACGAAGCGCTCCTCGGCGCCGTCCGCGTGGAGCAGGGTGGCCGTCACCCGGCCCTTCGTCACCACCCGGAAGCCGTTCGAGTCGCGCGCGTCGGTGAAGTGGGCCACCAGCGGCGAGGGCTGGCCCACCACCAGCGCCGGGTACTCCATGAAGAGCTCCAAGCCCTCCTGGTAGACGGTGACGGAGTCATCCGGGCGCTCCGGCTCGCCAGCGGGCGCCGGGCCGTGCTCATGGCCATGCTCCTGGCCCCCTTCACCCTCATGGCTGTGGGGGGCCTCTTGGCAGGCAGCCAAGGCGCAGGAGAAGACCAGGGAGAGGAGAAGCGGGCGGATCATCGCGTGGGGCTCCAGGGCGTCGCGCCGTCGTAGGCGCCCGCGAGAAGAAGAAGGTCGGCTTCGGCCGTCACCACGGCCACGGCCAGCGAGACGGAGGTGAGGTGCGCCTCTCGGGCCGCGCGCTCGGCGTCCACCAGGACGAGGAGATCGGCGCTGCCTCCCCGGTATGCGGCGGCGGTGATGCGGCGCAGCTCCTCCGCTCGCGCGAGCACATCCTCCCGATGCCGCACCAGCCGCTCCCGGCGGGCGGACACCGCGTCGAGTGCAGCCGTGAGCTGGGCCCGTGCGGCACGCAGGAGCGAAGCCCGGCGGGCCTCGGCGAGCGCCCGGCGAGCCTCCGCTCGGGCCGCTTCACCCTGCCTTCGTTGGAAGAGCGGAAGCGGGAGGGAGACGCCCACCACGTACCCAGCCCCGGCACCCTCCTGCCCCACGTCGAGGAGCTGAGCGCCAGCGCTCACCGTGGGGTCCGGAATCCAGCTCCTGGCCGCGGCGCGCCGGGCGGACTCCGCCCCCTGGGCTTCAAGGGTGAGCGCTCGCACGTCTGCCCGCCTCGCCTCGAGCTCGGCCAGGAGGGTGGCTCCGTCTGGTACTTCCCGCGCTGGAGCCAGCGTCCCCTGGAGCGGGGGGAGCGCCTGTACCTCGGGGGCCAGGAGGCGCAGCGCGTCCGCCTGGGCCTGCCGCTCCTCGAGGAGGGCGCCTCGCAAGCCGTCCTCCACCGCCGCGGCTTCCACCTCGATGCGCAGCCGCTCATAGCCCGCCGCTTCACCGGCACGCTCGCGGACGGCGATGGCCGCGGACAGGCGCTTCAATGTCGCGACCGACTCCTCCAGGATGATCCGACGTTGCCGGGCTCCCAGCACCGCGGAGAAGGCGAGTGTCGCCTCTCGGTGCAGCTCTGCCCGGGCCCGTGCGAGACGTGCATCCGCAGCCTGCGCCCCCCGCTCCGCGGCTACAGCCTCCAGCCCCAATCTCCCGGAGAGCACCAGGGGGATGGAGGCAAGGAGCACGTCCTGGCTCTCTCCCGCTCGGCGGCCGGAGCCTGCACGCTCACGCTGCCACTCCAGGCCTGGGTTGGGCCACGCGCCCACGCCCACCGCCTCAGCCCGTCCGAGCGCAGCCTCTGCCTCCGCGACGCGCGCCTCCAGGCTCGCCGCGAGCACCCGCGCGACGTACTCCTCCTCGGTGAGGGGGGCTTGCGCCGCGGCGCTTCCGGCCAGCAGCATCAGCGCGATACTACCGAGAATAGTAGGAGGAGACGGGCTTGGACGGAGCGGGCGCATGGGCATGGCCTGGATGGGCTCGACTAGAAGAGCTGGTGGAGGAGCGTCTCCACCGCATGGTGGAGGAAGGAGGCGTGTTGGAGCGCGAGCAGCAGGCCCACGGCACCCACGCTGCCCACTGCCAACAACGCGCGTGCGGAGGTGGCCACGCGGCGCTCACCCTCCAGCAAGAGCCGGACGCGCTGCTCCAGCGCGATCGCACCGAATGCAGGCGCAGCTTCCAGGGTGTGGGCGGCCTGCCGCTGGAGCGTTGCCACTCGGACGAGCGCGCTCGCCACGAGGCTGCCATCCCCTACGGCGCAGGCCGCGTCGGTGTCGCACGCCTCCTCCGCCGCCGTCCGCCAGGCGGAGAGAAAGGCCCGCGCGAAGAATGGGGCGGTGAACAGTCCCGCCACCGCGAGGAGCAGGCCCGCCAGAGGATCACGGCGGCGCAGGTGGGCCTCCTCGTGCGCCAGCGCCCCGCTCAGCTCCAGCGCTGAGAGGGCCTCTGCCAGGCTCTCCGACACGAGAATGCGCCGGTGCACATGCCCGACAGCGTGGCAGAGCTGCGGGGCTCCCGGGACGGCGATGATGGGGAAGTGCCCCGGGCGCCGCGTCCCCAGCTCTTCGAGGGCCGCCAGCCGCTCCCGCATCTCCACCACCCGCCGCGCGAGCCAGCCTGCACGGAAGAGGAAGAGGGCGAGCGCGAAGGCACCCACGGAGGCCTGCACGGGCCGCATGCCCGCCGAGTGGAGAATGCACAGGTGGAGGTGGTGTCCGTGGCTGGCGCAGTGGTCGCTCCACAGGCCCAGGGCGGCTCCGAGCGAAGGAGCTGCCGCGGCGGAGACCACCGCCAGTGCGCCCACGGCGGGGAGCGTCCCCAGCACGAAGGCGAGATCCGCCCGGAGCGCCGGGATGCGTCGCAGCGCGGGCCCTCGGAGGGCGGCAAGCAGGGGCCATGTCAGCAGCGAGAGGGCCGTCCCAAGGAAGGCCGCTGTCGCCGCGCACTCCAGGAGGAACGCGAGCGCGGCCATCACGTGTTCCCCTTGCGGCGCTGCGCGATGAGCTGGGTCAGCCGATCCAGCAAGGACTCATCCAGCTCGGCCGCTGCATCCACGAAGGCGGAGAGCGCCAGCTCTCCGTGCGCCTGGAGGATCCCCGTCGCCAGCCCGTCCGCGAGCGCCTTCTCGAACGCGGCCCGGGTGAGGGCGGGCGCGTACCGCCAGGCCAGGCCGTCCTTCTCGCGCAGCAAGAGGCCCTTGCGGTGCAGGCGATCCATCGTCGTCATGATGGTGGTGTAGGCCCGCTCCTCGGGGCCCGTCATCCGGTCGCACACCTCTCGGGCCGTCACCGGCGAGTGCGTCCAGACGACGTGCATCACCGCCGCCTCCAGCGTGCCCAGCGGCTCCCAGGTGCGCTTCTTCATGATGCCTTCCAGCTAACCCTGGCCAGCTACTACCGTCAATAGTAAGTGAGCCTGCCCGGTGATCATCCCGGAGGAGGAGACGATGCCCATGTCGCCAGGGATGAAGGGGGCGCTGCCCGCCCGAAAATGGGCCCGGAAAATACCCGATGCGGGCCTTTTATTGGCGCTACCGACGCTCTATTGGCGCCGTTTCCCTACCTGTAAGTGGTTGTAAGTTGTTGAAATTCCAGGACGCACATTTTTTTGGGGGATGACAGGCAACTCTTCCTCACACGCGCAGATAATGTGCGTACAACCCCTGCTGTCCCGACAGTCGTGTCGGGAGAGGAGCTGCCCATGGTGTCGCCTATCTCCGGTCGCATGGCCTCGAACTTGGTTTCTTCGCTGAATCAGAAGGGCCCCGTCGGAGATGCAAAGGCCGCTGCGAAGCCCCTGGGCGCGCAGGCGGAGGAGAAGGCGCAGGACCCGCTGGCCGAGCTCGAGAAGCTCATCCAGATGCTGCTGGAGCAGCTGAAGCGCGCGGGGGCTCTGCCTCCTGGCTCTGAGATGGGCGGCACGCCGGCGGCGGGTGGCGCTGGGAAGGCCCAGGGCGCGGTGAGCAAGGGCGGTGGCGGCGGCGGCGGTGGTGGTGGTGGCGGCGGTGGCGGTGCTGCGGCGGCTGCCGGCGGTGCGCCTGCCATGGCCCCGTACAACCTGGGCGGCGCGGGCGGCGCCAACATCGAGGGCATCCAGGTCTCGGATCCGCAGCTGGCCCAGGCGCTCGCGCAGATCGCCAGCCACCCGGATGGGGCCAAGCTCATCGAGGCGGCCAAGGCCAACGGCCTGACCTCCATCTCGGCCAACCCCGGCCTGAACCCGGGCGGCGGCGCCGGCACCGAGGGTCTGTACCAGCCGGGCAGCAACTCCATCCAGATCGCCAACCCCAACAGCCCCAACCTGATCCAGACGCTCGCGCACGAGCTGGGCCACGCGGCCACCAAGGGCAACGGGAGCTCGCAGGCGGAGGAGGCTGCCGTGCACGAGCTGGGCGAGCGCATCCAGACGGATCTGACGGGCCGCGCCTCCACCTTCCACCTCGACACCGGCTCCTACTCGGACCTGGCCCGCGACAACGGCATCATCAACAGCCTGCGCTCGCTGGGCATCCGGGTGTAACCAGCCCCGGGAGCCGCTGTTCAGGCTTGTCGTAGTTCAGGGCCACTGAGTCCGTGTGCGGACTCAGTGGCCTTGTGCCTTAGAGGGGCCGCCGCTACGGCGTCACCGTCATGGTGCCGAGCTGGGTGGGCTCGAAGTCCGCGCCGGCCTGGCTGCCCGCGCCATTCAAGTCGCAGTAGGTCCACCTCAGCCCGCCGTCGAAGCTGAACCGGAACGCCAAGGCGTAGTCGGTCGTCGCCGCGACGCTCGGCGCCACGAACGTGCCAGCAAACTCGTCCTCATTCCCCTGCTGAGATTGGTAGCTCGCGGGGAAGAACCGCCAGGTGGGGCTCGTGGTCGGATTGCTCCCCAGGTTCCCGTAGCCCACCTCGGCCAGTACGCCCGCGGCAGCGCCCGGCGCTTCCGTGACGCCCGCCTCGAGGAGCCGGCCGACGAGCTGCGGCGCCAGCTGGTTGCTCGTTACCGAGAAGCTCGAGGGTGACAGGAGGCTGCAGAGGTCCGCCTCCAAGGCGCTGTTCGTCTCGTTCTCCTTGGCGGTGTAGGTGAAGCCGTTGGGGAGGAGTACGTCCGGTGTGCCCATGCTCGTCGGGTTGGAGAACAGCAAGTCCACCCGCGCCACGGCATCACCCGCGTTGCCCAGAGCGCTGCAGGTCGCCGTGGTGGAGCTGCTGACGGTGCAGGAAGCAGGGGGCGTGGCGCCGAAAGTGGCCCGCAGGCCAATGGCGAAGTCCGTGCCGGTGACGGAGATGTTGATGGCGCCCACCGTCGCTGGACCGTCATCCGGAGTGAGGCCCGTCACGGTGAAGTTCACAGGGTCGTTTGGCAGGCCCGGAGTCGGGGTGGGATCCGGGCGGAAGTCGTTGCGGTTGTTGCCGGTGTCGGCGCTGGCGGGCGAGCGCATGAGGGAAGCGCCCGTGGGGGGGTACAGCGCCGTCTCCGCCTCGTACATCGCCAGGCCATTGGGAATGGCCGTGTTGGTCGTCAGGGCGGCGCCGGCCGCTTCGTGGCCGACGGCATCCAGCAGGAGCGCGGGGGTATCCGCGGAGATGAGCTGGATGGCGTCACCGCCACCGTTCTCAAAATCCAGGTTGGGCGCCTTGACGTCCACGCCCACCACGAAGTGGGGCACGGTCGTGTTCCCGGCTTCATCGGTGTCCGCGACGAGGAGGATGCCATCGGCAGGAATGCGGGTGCCCGCGGGCAGGGTAAAGGCACCCACCGGGTTGTAATTGCCCGCCGAGGCGCCAAAACCCTCGACGTCGGTGAGCGTGGCGCCGCCGATGATGGCGCCGCCCGGGGCAGCGATCTCCACGAACGAGCGGGTGTCGTCCGCATTCGGGGCATCCAGCAGCACCTCGTTGATGACGGCCACCATGCAACTCCCGTTGGCCGCGCTCGCGGTGTGAGTGATCCGCGCGCCCCGCTCCGCGGACGGGTAGAAGCTCACGCACCAGCGGGTCGCGGTGTCATTGTCCACCGCCGTCAGGTTCGTTGGATCCAACTGGGTTGAACTACCCGAAAATCCGACATAGGAGGTGGCCGTCAGCGGTGTGCCCGGGTCGGTGATGAAGGCGCGGAAGTCCACCGCATCCTGGAGGGTGCCCGCCGGGGGCGCTGCGTAGAGGGCCACCGCGTCCCCCGTGTCGGCCAGGGCGAAGGTCGCTCCAGGCGCGCCGTAGACGAATCCCACGCCCGCGGGGATTGCACCGGCTGGGTTGGCCACGCCGTGCAGGAAGCCCCCCGCTGGCACCAGCACCGGCGTCCCCGCGGTGCCGTTCGGGTCGCTCGGCGCGCGGATATCCGCCAGTTGCCCAGCGGCGTTCATGAAAGTGAACCCGTGGACGTCGACATCGACCGCTGTGGTGTTGTGCAGCTCGATGAACTCCGAGCTCAGGGCGCTGAACTCGCTGATGATCACCGTGCCCGCCTGGCTGTCCGCCGTCACCGGCACGCAGCTCCCGGAGCCGCACGTCTCGAACGACTGGCAGCGCATGCTCGTCGGGGTGTCCTGACATACGCCAGTTCCGCCAGAGACCACGCAGGCGGACGTGTAGGTCACCCGGGAGGTGCCATCCGCCGAGCAGGAGGCCGCCGGCGGCGTGCAGGTCACCCCCAGGCAAGGATCTGCGCCCACCTGGACGCTGGCGGAGCGGCTGGAGTTGCCCGCCCCATCGATGACCTTGAGGGCGAAGTGGTAGTCGAGGCCTGGCGTCAGCCCCGTGACGACCGCTGCCTCTGAAGCTCCGGCGGCCTTCGGTGCCGCGAGGGCGAAGGGGGTGGCGGCGGCGAACTCGGCCTCGCTGGTGATGGGCGAGCTCGCATAGCGCAGGTCATGGCTCGCCGCGGTACCCAGGGTGCCGTCATCGCCTACGGCCGTCCAGGTCACCCTCACGCTGGTCTCGGAGACAGAGGTCGCGGCGAGCACAGGCGCGGCAGGGCTCAGGTCATCAATGATGTCGAAGGCCGTGCTGGTGGCACCCTCGAGCCCCGGTGTGTTCGCGGTGAGGCGGATGCTCGTTCCCTCCTCGTCCAAGGAGAGATCGCTGAAGGTCGCCACGCCATTGACTGGCGCCACGCTCAGCGTGCCGCTCAGCACGGCGGCGGGGTTGCCGCCGGTGTGTCCCAGGCTGACAGCGGGGCTCGAGGCGGTGGTGGTGTTGCCATGGAGATCCTGGAGCGCCACGCGCACCCCGACGAGCGCCGTGCGCACCGAGCCGTCGAGCGGCTGCTGGGAGAACACGAGCCGAGCGGGGCTGCCAGCCACGACCGTGAAGGGGGGGCTGATGGCCGGGGCGAGGGTGCCCGAGGTGGCCCGCAGCGAGTAGCCGGTGCCGGCCTTCTTGAGGACGAGCTCGGAGAAGCGCGCCACGCCGTCCACCGCGTTGACGGTGAGCACGCCCTCGAGCTGCGCGGAGGCGGGGTTTGTCTCCAGCTCCAGCGTCACGGCCCCCGTGCTGCCGTAGGCCCTGTTTCCGTCCGCGTCCTGGAGGACCACCTCCAGCGCCGGGCTCAGTGGCGCTCCGGCCGTGGCCTGGATGCTCCCCGTGGTGAAGGCCAGTTTCGTGGCCGGAGGCTTCTCTCCAGGAGGAGGCTGGGGCTGCGAGCCGCCACCACACCCCGCGGTCAGCGCGAGGAGCAGGGCACCGAGGAGCGGCCAATGAGCGGGCAAGAGGGGGCGAGAAGCCATGCGTGCCTCGAAGGAAGGAAGGAAGGAGAAGGCTCGCGCGCCCCAAGGCCGCGCGGTGTGACGGGTTTTCGGTTCGACAGAGAAGACGAGCCGGTGGGGCAGCGCACCCCACCGGCTCAATGTCGCCCTGGCGGCGAGCGCTACAGCGTCTCGGCGGAGGCTTGATCCGTGTTGCTGAAGCCAGCGACCGAGAGCAGCTCTCCATTGGGGAGCAGCGTGAGCGTGTGCCCGTAGCGATCCACGTTCATGGTGGGGCCCGCGGACCAGGAGTTGGAGGCGGGATCGTAGATCTCGACCTCCTTCAGGATGCCCGTGAACTCATGGCGACCGCCCACCACGATCACCTTGCCATTGGACAGCAGCGTAGCGGCGTGGGAGCGGCGCGGCTTGGCCAGCGAAGCAGTGGCCGTCCAGAGGCCGGTGGCAGGATCGAAGATCTCCGTGGAGGTGCTGCTCGCCCAGTCCGAGCCACCCCCGCCCACCACGAGCACCCGGCCCCCCGGCAACAGGGTGGCGGTGTGAGAGGCGCGAGCTCCCGTCATGTTGGCCACCAGGCTCCAGGTGCCCGTGCTCGGGTCGTACAGCTCGGCCGTGCTCTGGCGCGAGCCGCCGCCGGAGCCTCCCGTCACCAGCACCTTGCCGTCCGACAGCAAGGTCGCGGTGTGATCACGACGGGCCGCGTTCATCGAGCCCGTTGAGGTCCAGGCGCCCGTGGTCGGGTCGTACAGCTCGGCGCTGGCGAGCGCGTTGTTGCTCCACTGCCCATCCGCGCCGCCCGTCACCAGCACCCTCCCGTCCTGCAGGAGCGTGGCGGTGTGGTAGAAGCGCGTGGTGGTGAGCGGAGCGGCCACCGTCCAGGTGCCAGCCGCTGGATCGTACAGCTCGGCGGTGGGGGTGTTGGCGTACACGCCGCCGCCGGTCATGAGCACCTTGCCGTTGGGCAACAGCGTGGCAGTGCCCGACAGGTGGGTGGTGACGTTGTCCCCCGTGCGGATCCAGGTGCGCGTGGCTGGATCATACAGCTCGGTCGTCAGGTTGTAGCCACCCGCGACGAGCACCTGGCCGTTGGGCAGCAGCGTGGCGGTGTGCAGCAGCTTCGACAGGGACAGGCTCCCGGTCAGCGTCCAGGTGCCCGTGCCCGGCTCAGGGGCCGGCTCACCGAGATCGAGCGTGAGGGTGCTCGCTGCCAGGCTGGACAGGTAGTCCGGCTGCGGATCAGGCTGGTCAATGCCAGAATAGATGGCGCGCAGATCCTGCTGGCCATTCATGCTCCAGGCGGGGCCGGGGATCCACCCGATCTGGAAGAATCCATCGCCATCCGCGTCGGTGTCCGAGCCCACGGCGATGCCCGCGACGTAGAAGGTGACGACCCCCTTGCCGGGCCCGGCGATGGCCGCGCCCGTCGAGGAGATGAGCACCTGAGCGGCCAGCGGCTGGGGCTGCGTACGCGAGGTGACGAGGGCGTTGGGGCCCTGGGTGAGGTGCGTCGTGGTCGGGTGCCCGGTCACGGGCGGGGGCGGGTTGGTGTAGGCCGTGACGGTCGCCGTGGACGTGATGGCGCTGTTGGTCTGCGAGCGCGCGGAGACGGTGAACAGCACCGGCAGCGCTTCGGGCAGGTTGGGGGGCGCGACCACCGTGAGGGTCACGGTTCCACTCTGGCCGGAGGCCAGCTGGATGGAGGAGGGGCTGACCGAGGCGCTCCAGCCCGGCAGGCCGCCCTGGGTGGAGAGCAGATAGGTGTCGGTGACGTCGAAGGCTCCCATGTTCTGGACCTTCAGCGTGAAGGTGACGGTCTGGCTATTGGGAGAGCTGGAATCCAGGACCTTCCGATCCGCGCCCTCCACGGTGATCTGCACGCCCAGGTCACCGAAGCACGACAACCCCAGAATGGCAAAGGTGGTGGGGATGTCCACCGTGCCGAACCGGCTGCTGCTCCAGTAGCCCCCGTTGGCGTGATTGATCTGCCGGTCTCGCAGCCAGTTGACGGCGTCGCGGACGCTCTGGTTGTCGCGCAGCTTCACGCCCGCGCGGCAGAGCGCATAGAGCGCGAGGCCCGTGTTGAACTCATCCGCCTCGTAGTTCGTGCCATAGCCCCAGGCCACCCCGGAGACCTGAGAGGATTCGGTCAGCAGGCGCTGCTGGAGGAACTGCACGTCCGTGTCAGTGGACGGAGCTTCCGCCTCGATCAGGCCGAGCAGCGCATAGGCGGCCTGGAAGTTGTAGGCCATCACATCCTGGGCGCGGTTGTCGCGGTTGGCGCGCAGCCAGTCCGTCGCGAGCGCCATGCTCGTGGCGTAGCGCGCGGCCGTCGTGGTGTCCACGCGCTCCTTCGCCTGGGCAATGGACATGATCGTCCGGGCCGTTGCCGGCACGGTGCCGTAGTTGATCGGGAAGGCCTGGTGGTCCTCGGGCCAATAGCCCGCGGGGCTCTGGGCGGTGAGACTCCACTCGGCGGCCTTCACCAGATTCTGGCTGTACCGCGTGGAGACCCACCGGTCGTAGCCCGCGAGGCCGAACATCGTGTAGCTCGTATTGGAGCGCTGAATGAAGTTCCAGGAGCCCGCTGCCGACTGGGTCTGCACGAAGAAGGTCGAGAGATAGCCGATGCCATCGGTCTCGCTCTCGTTGACGGTGTAGCCCGCGGCCTTGCCGCTGGACGCGGCGAAGAGCGCGGCTCCCTGGCGGTGACAGGCTGGGCAGCCGGAGTTCCGCGAGAAGTTCACGACGTCCGGGACGAGGTAGCCGAGCCCTTTTTGAACGGATTGTGTGATGGTGTCGCCCGGCGAAGCGACTGCGGGTGAAGTCACGAAAAACAGCAAGGCCATCGCGCTAACAAGACATCTTGGATTCACAGAGATGCTCCCCCTCACGTTACAGCGCGACTGGCGAATACCAGTCGGAACGGTGAGGAGGCCAAAGTAGGTTGGGTAAAGAACAAGAGCAAGACCATACCAACAGAAAAATAGAGTTAACGCGTTGTCCGCTCAAGAAACAGGCAATTCCTATCGAAATTGGAATTGCAGGCAGAGCAGGAATCCTGGCTTGGGCGCACAGGGGGCAGGGCCGCAGGAAAAACCAGACAACCGCGTCCAAGCTGATTAGTGATTCCCTACTCAGGGCTCCGGGTCGAAGTCATCGGCATGGACATCCGCGGAGGAGCGGCGGGCATCGAGCCAGCCCTGGAGGATGAACTGCGCGGCCACCTGATCGATGACCTGGCGGCGGCGGGCACGGGTGAGGTCCGCCTCGATCAGGGTCCGCTCGGCGGCCACGGTGGACAGCCGCTCGTCCCAGAACTCCACTGGCGAGCCGAGCGCCTGGCCGACCGCTTCGGCGAACTTGCGGGAGGCCTCGGCGCGGGGGCCCTCGCTGCCATCCATGTTGAGGGGCAGGCCCACCACGACGCGTGACACCTCGTGCTCGCGCGCCAGCTCGGCCAGCGCCGCGAGATCCGCTTTGAGGTTGGTGCGTCGCACGGTGGTGACGGCCTGGGCGGTCAGCCCGAGCCCGTCTGAGACGGCCACCCCGACAGTCTTCGTTCCCACGTCCAGGCCCATGGTGCGCATGGCCTCGGGAATCTAATCGCATCTCCCGCCGTGGACTCGCACCGTCCGCGGGCAAGGACGGTGCTTGGTGGGTGGGCCGCCTAACTGGCTGAAATCGCTGGAGGGCAGGTCGGCGAGGGGCTCGGCATCGCGGCTGCAATCCGCCTCGCCCGTCCGAGGCGCGGCGCTTTCGCTTCTCTCAACCTCTATCCCGCCGCGCGGGAGGCACCATGTTGGACTTCATCAAGAGTGCAGTGAACACGTTGGCCGGGCCGATGGCGAGCGTGGTCGACCTGGCGGGGGATGCGCTGGGGCTTCCTCCGCTGCTGACGAACACCATCAAGGCCGCCGCCGGGGCGATGACCGGCAACGTGATGATGGCGGCCAGCGGCGCGCTGGGCGTGATGTCGGAGCTGCAGCGCAACCCGCCGGCACATACGGAGTACCACCCGTCGAGTGATCCGGCCCGGGCCCAGGAGGGCTACGCGCCGGCCGCGCAGGCGAGCTCCTCCGCCGCGCAGGCGAGCTCCTCCGCCGCCTGCACGGGCTACCTGGAGCCCGGCGTCGTCGAGTACCGGGACTCGCTGCGCACCATCGCCGCCAACTACGGCCTCCTCGACACGATGTGCGGCAGGAAGGACGGCAAGATCGACCAGCACACGCTGGAGGTGGCCGCGAGCCACTCGAACCTCTCCCCCGAGCTGCGCAAGGCGGCTCGCTTCCTGCTCGAGCACCCCGAGTACCGCAACATGCTGGACACCGCGGGCAAGGGGGGCCGCGTGGACGGCACCATCAGCCAGCAGGATGTGCAGAAGGCGCTGAAGAAGGTGAACGAGGACATCGCGCGCTACGGCGTGCGGCAGCCCTCGACGCCCGCGCCCTCCACGCCGCCGCCGGGGGGCAGCTCTCCTGGGGAGGTCTCGCCCACGACGCCGGCCCCGATCGCCGCTGGCGGGTGCGACCGCTCCGGTGGGGTGAGCGACATCATCAACAACCCGAACCTGAGCATGGAGGAGAAGCTGCAGGCCATCCTCATGCTGATCTCCCGAGACACGGATGACGAGATCCTCGACGTGATGCGGGAGATGGCGAGCGTCCGCGACGAGCGCGCCACGCTGGGGAGCGGCGAGAAGGATCGGGCGCGCGCCGCGAAGCTGGAGACGTCCATGGAGCAGCTGAACCTGAGCCTCCAGAAGCTGATGGAGAAGCGCAAGCAGATGTTCGACCTGATGAGCAACGTCTCCTCGAAGTTCAACGAGATGGCGAAGGTGGCCATCCAGAACCTGGGCCGGGCCTGAGCCGCGATGGGACGCATCATCAAATACGAGGGAGACACGACGATGCAGATCAAGACCGAGACCGTGGGGAAGCTGAAGGCGTTCGCGCGAGGCGAGGTGACGTGGGCGGAGGTGGAGGGGATGACCTTCGAGGAGGCGAAGGCCATCGCGCAGGTGGGGTGTGAGCTCGCCGCGGCGGGGCGCTACGAGGAGGCGCGCGTCCTCTTCGAGGGGCTCGTCGAGGGGAACCCGAAGGACGCGGCGAGCCGGGCGGCGCTGGGCACCGTGTACCAGAAGCTGGGGCGCCTGGAGGACGCCATCACCGAGTACAGCGCGGCGCTGGAGCGCGATCCGCGCAACCCGGTGGCCCTGGTCAACCGCGGGGAGCTCTACCTGCGGCAGGGCAACCGGCAGGGCTTCACGGACGTGGCCAACGCGGTGGAGGCTGATCCGCAGGGCGAGACGGTGGCGGGCCGGCGGGCCCGGGCGCTGGTGAAGGCCATCACGCTGGTGGCGGTGGAGAAGCTGAAGGAGGGCCCGCAGGCGTAGCGCCGGCGGCAGTGGGTGGGTGGGCCGAGTGGGAGGTGGCGGGAGGAAGGGGCCCACCCGCCGACTGTTTTCTTCAGGGCTCGGAGAGGGCCGCGATGCGCTCGCCGACGGGCGGGTGGGTCAGCCCCTTGAGGACGATCCAGCGGGGAGGCTCCGGGTCCATCTTGTTCACCCGCGCGGCCTTCACCAGCATCTGGCGGAACGTGGCGGGATCCTTCATGAGGCGCAGGGCATAGCGGTCCGCCTCGCGCTCCCGCTCCCGGGAGAACGCCGCGGCGATGGGCGCGGAGCCCGTCATCACGAAAAAGAGCAGCAGGGAGAGCAGGGGCAGGGTGCGGATGTCCGCGAACCGGGGGGCACCAAACCAGCCCCGCGCGGCCGCCAGCCGCAGGAGCCGGTCGATGACGAAGAGGAAGGCCACCAGCGCGAGCGAGGAGGCGAGGCGGCTCGGCCACCTGGACTCGTTCACGTGGCCGGCCTCGTGGGCGACCGCGGCGAGGATCTCGTCCTCGGTGAACTCCTGGAGCAGCACGTCGTTGAGCACGATGGTGCGGGTGGGGCCCTGGCCCGCGAAGTAGGCCTGCACGCGCTTGGAGGCGACGGACGTCTTCTCCACCAGCACATCCGCGAAGGGGATGTCCGCGCGAGCCATCAGCTCGGTGAGGCGGTTGCGCAGAGCGCCGGCCTCCAGCGGCGCCTGGTCGAAGTAGACGCGGCCGCGGTACGGATCCAGCGCCGAGGACACCAGCATGAGCAGGGCCGCGGGCACGCCCAGCACCAGCCACCAGCGCCGGAGGCGCCGCGCCAGCCCGTAGAGGCCGAGCACCAGCGCGCACACGGCCAGCGTTCCCACCAGCGTGCTCTTGAGCAGATCCACGGTGTACGTCAGCGGGGTGTACGCCGACATGCCGTAGCGGTGCTCGAGGATGTAGGAGAAGTAGAAGTCGATCGGCGCGAGGGCGATCTTGAAGCTCAGGTCGACGCAGAGGGCGAAGAGCACCGCCGCGCCCCAGCCCGGCTCGCCCCAGAGCCTGTCCAGCGCTCGGAAGAGCACGCGGCTGACGGGCGCGGTGCGCAGGAACGCGAACCGGCCGCCCAGCCGCGCGGCCATCGCCTGGGAGAAGCGGTAGAAGTGCTTGTTCAGCGGCCCGAGCGTGAGCGCCAGGAACCCCAGGGTCACGAAGGGGTTCACCGCGCTGCGGATGTAGAACGGCAGGTGGTACGCGTTGATCTCGGCGAGCTGCGCGGGCGTGAAGATGGGCTCCAAGGGAGCTCCTCGCTAGGAGTGGGGCTCCGCGTCGGGCGCCGGCGGCAGGGTGGCGTCCGGCTCGCCGTCCGCGTCCGCCAGCAGCAGCTCCTTCACCTTGCGCAGGCTCTCGCGCGTGCGGTCCACGAAGGCGTTCTGCGAGCCGATGCGCTCGGCGGCCTCCAGCGTCCGCTCGTAGATGTTGATGGACTTGGTGAGCAGCACGCGGATCTTCTTGCGCAGCTCCTGGCGGTACACCTGCGCCTCCTCCGCGTTGAGCTCCGGGGGCACCGGCGTCGTCACGATGTGCTCGTACAGGTTCTCGTACATCGAGCCGATCTGCGCGCCCGAGGCCGTGGCCCAGTGGCCGTTGCCGATCCGGATCGAGCGCAGGTAGTGGCCCTGCGCGGACAGGAGCAGCTCCGCCTTGTAGTTGAGCTCCTCGGCGAGCTTGTCGGTGCCCTTGAGGGGATCGAGCTTCACCGACTCGTAGTGCAGCCGGTAGATCTCCCCAACGAAGAAGTGCGCCTGCGCCGGGAAGTAGTCCTCCACCTCGTCCGGATCCGGGAGCGCCTCGTACTCGCTCAGCGCCTTGCGCAGCGAGGCCTCGGCCTGCTCGGGGTTGCCGGCCTCCAGCTCGCAGACGCCCTGCTGCACCCGCGCCTCCAGGCGGCGGCCCACGGGGATGTCGTCGCGCTCGGCCAGCTTCGCCAGCAGCGCGGCCGCCTCCGGGTAGCGCTCCAGGTGGTACTGCGTCTCCGCGACGCGGAAGGCCGCGTCCAGCGCGTCATCCTGTCCCTTCTCCGCGTCCGCCAGCTCGGAGAAGCGATGGTAGGCCTCCTCCCACTCCTTGAGGCGCTGGTGCGAGAGCCCTGCGTTGTAGAGCGACGGCCGCCGGTGGAGGCTGTCGGGGTGGAAGTCCGCCAGGCGCCCGAAGTACCGCGCCGCCTGCTTGAAGTCCCCGGCCGCGAAGGCCGAAGTGCCTCCCGCGAACAGCTCCTCGTCGTTGAGCTTCTCCAGCTCGAGGTCCGCCGTCACCGTCACCGGATCGAACTCGATCTCCTGTCGCGGGCGGCTCGGATCCTCTCGCACCGCCCCGGTCGTTCGACAGCCGACGATCCCCAACACCCCCACCAGCACCCACCATCTCCACGTGCCCGACATGTGCGTCCTCTCGCTCATGTTCACCTTCCAGGCCCTGCCGAGCCAACGCCCCTCAGGACAGCGCGGACCCTCAGAGGGTTCCGCAGCGTTCGCGGGCCCAGCTTAATCCTCCCCCGGGCTGCTGGCTCTCCTGGCTGCCTGCTTCCTGCCTGGGGGGACCCGTGACGCATGGTGCATGGCCCTCAGGAGATCTGCTCATCCCCCAGGAGGAAGCGGCCGGTCCGCCAGAGGGCGGTGAGATCGTGTACGTCCAGCTCGAAGCGGGGCACCTGGATGATGGGGGTGTTCGGGCAGGCGGCCGCCAGCTGGGTGATGGCGGCGGCGTCCTGCTCGGCCAGCACCCTCAGCTCGTTCAGCGTCTCCTCCACCTTCACGCGGCGGGCCTGGGTCAGCCGCGCCGCGTCCTCCCACAGCGCGGGCGAGGGGAGCGGGTGGACGCGGTTCACCACCAGGGCGAGCACCTCCATCTGGTTCTGCTTGAGCAGGCTCTGGAAGTGCGTCACCTCGTCGAGCCGCTCCACCTGGGGGGCCGTGACGAGCACGAAGCCGGTCTGCTCGTCCTTCAGCAGCTCGCGCACGCCGCGGGCGCGCTCCCGGAAGCCCTCGTTCATGGAGGAGATGGCCAGCATGAAGCTGGAGAGCTCCTGGAGCGTCTCGACGCCGGTGAACTTGGAGAGGGTCTTCGCGGCGTAGGTGCTGCCGAGGTTGAAGAGGGACAGGCCAATCTTCCCCGCCTTGAGGGCCGGGGTGAGCAGCCACTTGGCCGCCTCGTTGTCCAGGAAGTCCAGGATGCGGTTGGGCGCGTCCAGGAAGTCCAGCGCGTGCGCGGTGGGCGGCGTGTCCAGGACGATCAGTTCGTAGTCGCTGCGGCGGCGCAGCTCCCAGAGCTTCTCGAGCGCGATGTACTCCTGGCTGCCGGCCAGCGCGGTGGAGAGCGACTGGTAGAAGCGGTTGGAGAGGATGCGCTCGCGCTGCTCGGGCGGGGCGAACCGGGTGATGAGCTCGTCCCACGTCTGCTTCATGTCCAGCATCATCGCGTGCAGGGCCGCCTTGGGGCGCACGCCCAGCGCCTCCAGCACCTTGGCCGGCACCTGCGTCTCGGCGTTGCCCAGGGCCGAGAGCCCCAGCGAGTTGGCCAGCCGCTTCGCCGGGTCGATGGTGCACACCAGGCTGGAGCGGCCGTCCACCGCCGCGCGCAGGCCCAGCGTGGCCGCCACCGTCGTCTTCCCCACGCCGCCCGAGCCGACGCACACGAGGACGCGCTTCTTCTCGAGCGCGGGGCCAAGGGAGGTGGTGCTCATGGGCTCCCCGTCACCAGCGGCTCCAGGTGTCCCATCACCTGCTCGATCGCCGCGCGGCCGAAGGTGGGCACGAAGATCCGGGGCACCGTGTACACCGGGGCGTGGAGGTTGCGCTCCAGCTTCGTCTCGGCCAGCACGGCCTGGGCCGCGCGATCGTGGTGCGCCTTGACCACCCGGTACAGCTCCGGGTTCCCCGATAGGGCCTCCAGGTCCCCTTCGCTGAAGCGCTCGGGGAAGGAGCCGTTGAGGACGGCGGCGTGGGTGCGGATCTGCACCTTGTCCCGCAGCGCCGCGTGCAGCTCCAGCGCCTCGTTCACCGGCAGCTCCTCCGGCATCGCCACCAGCACCGCCGCGGTGACCTGGGGATCCACCAGCAGATCCCTCATCTTCAGCGCCTCGCGGGACATGGGGCCTGGGGGCACCGTGCGCAGCAGCACGTGCGGCACGTTGAGGAAGGTGATGGCGTGCCCCGTGGCCGGCGCGTCCAGGACGATCGTCTCGAAGCGATCCCGGCCGTCCGGCAGCTTCTCCTGCAGGTGGTAGAGGATCTTCCCCAGCATCACCAGCTCCTGCAGCGAGGGGATGAAGCGCAGGAAGTAGCGCACCACGCGGTTCTCGAAGACCGTCTTGTAGAGGGTCTCGAAGCGCAGCACCATCAGCGCGTACTCGCGCATGGCCTCCTGGGGCCGCACGTCCACCGCCCAGAGGTTCTCCTCCAGCAGCGTGAGGGTGGGGCCGGCGGCCGGGCGCTCCAGGAAGCGGGTGATGCGCTCCTGGGTGTTCACCTCGCACACCAGCGTGCGCCGACCCGCGCGGGCCGAGCGCAGGGCCAGCGCGGCCGAGATGGTGCTCTTGCCCACGCCACCCTTGCCGGAGACGATCCACAGGCGCTTGTCGAGCAGGCCGGGCATAAGGGAGCGGCGAACCGTAGGGATGGCTCCGCCCTCTGTCAACGCAGTCCTTCCCCTGCTTGACACGCCGCGTTGGCAGCCCCCACAGTGCGCAGTCTTCTTCCCGACTCGCCGGTGCCCGGCGGGCCCCCCTGAGGACCCATGTCCATGCTCAAGAACAACCCGGTGATGAAGAAGTTGGTGGAGACGGGCGAGGAGCGCATCGGCAAGATCGCCCAGCAGCTGCTCTCCAATGAGAAGTTCGTCGCGATGGTGCAGGCGCTCGTGTCGCGCTCGCTGGCGGCCAAGGGGACGTTGGACACCGCGCTGCGCACCGCGCTGTCCGCGATGAACCTGCCGTCCACCGCGGACCTGGAGCTGCTGCGCAACAAGGTGGACGAGCTGGAGAAGCTGCTCAGCTCCGTGGAGGGCAAGGTCGACACGCTGGTGAACAGCAAGAAGCAGTAGCCTCTGGGAGCGTCCGGCCATGCGGCGCATCGCGTTCATCAACGAGAAGGGCGGCACCGGCAAGACGACGCTCGCGGTGAACACCGCCGCGTGGCTCGCCCGGGAGCGCGGGCTCCAGGTGCTCCTGGTGGACCTGGACACCCAGGGCCATGCGGGCAAGTCGCTCGGGGTGGACGTGCGCACGCTGCCGCGCAACGTCTTCCACCTGCTCACCGAGGAGGGCGTGCGCCTGGAGGACGTGGTGCAGCCCACCGCCCTGCCCGGGCTGAGCGTGCTGCCCTCCTATAAGGAGATGGCGGACTTCCCCGTGGCGGTGGCCCAGGACGAGCGCCGCGCGCACCGGCTGGCCGAGCGCCTGGCCCCGGCGGAGGCGGCCGGCTACCAGGCCCTCGTCTTCGACGCGCCGCCCTCCCTGGGGCTCACCACGCGCAACATCCTCGTGGCCGCCACGGAGGTGGTGGTGCCCGTGGCGCTCACGTACCTGGCGCTGGATGGCTGCGCGGAGATGGTGGAGACGGTGCGCAAGGTGGGCGAGGCCGAGGGCCGGCCCGAGCTGCGCGTCACCAAGGTGGTGCCCACGCTCTACCGCAAGACGGCGCTGGCGGACGCCATCCTCGAGCGCCTGAGGGCCTACTTCCCGGACGCGCTCGCCTCCACGCCCCTGGGCTTCAACGTCAAGATCGACGAGGCCCAGAGCCACGGGAAGACGATCTGGGAGTACGCGCCCAGCAGCCGCGGCGCGGAGATGCTCGCGGCCATCGCGCGGGAGATCGACGAGGCGCCCACCTCCAAGAAGAAGGGGAGGGCGCCCCGGGTGGCGTGAGCGGCTCAGGACTTCTTCTGCTGCTCCAGCTCCTCGAGCTTCTTCTCCAGCTCCTCGAGCCGCTGCGTCAGCGCCTGCATGTCGCGGCCGAGCGCCGGCAGGTTGCCCGTGAGGCCCTCGACGGCCTGCTTCACGCGCTCGTCGATCTTCGCCTGCCAGTCCTCGAAGGCGCGCTGGCTGGCCTTGAGCAGCTCCGAGGGGCTGATGCCCACCTTGGGCGCCGCGGCCGCCGGCTCCGCCTCCTTCTGCTCCGGGGCCGCGGGGGCCTCGTCGCCGCGCTTGTCCTCGCGCCGCAGCAGCTTGTCCAGGCGTGACTCGGCCTCCTCGCGGATGGAGGCCACGCGCGGAGTCACCTCCTTCTGGATGAAGCCCGAGATGGACTCGCCCGGGTGGCGGATGATCTCCCGCAGCACCGCCAGCGGCATCTGGTTCTTCTTCTTCTCCTCTTCGAAGATGATCTGGGCCAGCGTCACGGAGGTGAGATCCTCCTTGGTCCGGTTGTCGACAATCCGGACCTCGACGCCCTCCTTGATCATCGAGGCGATCTCATCGAGCGTGACGTACCGGCTCTCTACGGTGTCGTAGAGCTTCCGGTTGGTGTACCGCTTGATGACCTTCGGCTCCTTGTTGGGAGCGCTTGCCTGCTCTGCTTCGCTCATTGTTCGGTTCTCCGCCCCGGTCCGGAAGCCTAGCGCGTAAAGCTCGGAAAGGCGGAACCCTGTAGCAAAGGGGGGGTAGGGGAGCAAGCCGGCTCGGCTGCTTGCTCGCGGTGGACGGGCCGCCCGCCTATACTCCGGCCCGACCGAAATGATCGTCAAGTGCGAGCAGTGCCAGACGCGATTCAAGATCCCTGACGAGAAGGTGACGGACAAGGGGGTCAAGGTCCGCTGCACCAAGTGCAGTCACACGTTCCGCGTCACGCGGGAGTCGGCGGCGTCTGCCTCGGCGGGGACGCCCGCCCCGGTGCCGTCCCTCCCGAGCGCGAGCCCTGCCCCGGGGGGATTCGATCCCTTCGAGCGCTTCAGCACGGCTCCGGAGCCTCCCAAGGCCCCGCTCGCCCGCCCGAGCGCGCCCCCGCCCACGGCGGCGCCGCCTCCCGCGCCCTGGAACTCCGCGGACTCCGGGGTGGAAGAGGAGGCCTTCAGCGGGGCCACCCGGGTCATACCCGTCCCGGTCCCCACCGAGGCACGGCCCCCCGTCCCCGCTCTTCCGCCCCTGCCCTTCGACTTCGCCCCGCCGACGACGCCCGCTCCGGTCCAGGGTCTTCCTGGACCCAGGGGCCCCTCCTTCCGGCCCTCGGCGGAGCCCTCGGCGCCCATTCCGGGCGTGCCGAGCATCGCGCCCTCGGTCTCCCCTGTCGGGGCGAAGGGCCTGCCCACGCCGCCGCCGGCGAAGCCTTTGGCAACGAAGCCCCCGGTGGGAGCAGCGCCTTCCGCCTCCAGGCCGTTGGCGCCTTCGGCAGGGCCCGCCAGCTCCGCGCGAGCGGGAGTGAAGGCGCTGGAGCCCCTCCCGGCCCCTGCTCCCGCGCCGCCCGCGGCGGACCTGTTCACGGAGTTCTTCGCCAGTCCGTCCGGTGCGGCGGCTCCTGCCGAGCTGCCCGAGCTGCCCCCGCCGGGGATGCCCGAGCTGCCACTCGTGGCGGCGCCGGCCCCTGCCGCGGCCCGCTCCCCGGGGCCTGCGCCCTCCTTCGGGCCTCCGGACGCGGATCCTTTCGGCTCGGTGGGCGCGGAGCTGGGCGAGCCACCTGCCGAGCCCGAGCCGGCGCCGGCCTTCGATCCGATGGCCATGTTCTCGGATCCCGAGCCTGCTCCTGCTCCCCTGCCCGTGGCACCTCCCGTGCCCGCGGCGGTCGGCAGGCCCACGCCGCTGCCGGTTCCGACGAGCTCGGCCCCCCCGCTGGGGCGCCCCCTCGCGGGGCCACCCACGTCCGCCCCCGTGGGCCGGCTGGGCCCTGCCTCCTCGGCGCCCGCGCCCGGGCCCCGGCTGCCGCCCTCGCCGATGTTCACCCAGGCAGCTGCGCCTGCACCCGCCGCTCCGGCCCCATCCCTCATGGATGAGGATCCGTTCGGCCCTTCGAATGCCGATCTGAGCGAGCCCCCCGCCGACTTTGGCTTCGCGCCGGATCCAGCGCCCGCGCCGGCGTATGCGGCGCCCGCGCCGGCGGCCTCCCCCGCGCCCATGGCCGCGCCCGCGTCCTTTTCGTTCGCGGACGAGGATCCGTTCGGCACCTCGGGCGCGGAGCTGGGTGGGGTGCCCGATGAGGCTGCCGCGCTGGCTCCTGCTGCCTTCGCGGCCCCCGCGCCCATGCCAGCGGCGCCCGGGATGGATGAGTTCGGCCCGTCCTTCGGAGGCGCCGTGCCCCAGGAGTACGCGGGGCCCGCCGTGCCGGCTCCCGCGTTCGTGCCTCCAGGGCCCATGGACTTCGGCATGGTCGGCGACGAGCAGATGCCGGCCACGGGGGGACCGTCGGCGGATCCGTTCGCCGCGCCGCAAGCGGGGGGAATGGACGATCCGTTCGCCGCGCCGCAAGCGGGTGGAATGGGCGATCCGTTCGCCGCGCCGCAAGCGGGTGGAATGGGCGATCCGTTCGCCGCGCCGCAGTCGGGGGGAATGGACGATCCGTTCGCCGCGCCCCAGGCCGCGGGCGGCATCCCGGATCCGTTCGCGGCCGCGGAGCCTGCCTTCTCGCCCACGGCGACCGGCCGTCAGATGATCGGTCCGTCCGAGGGCTTCCTCACGCAGACCGACACGAGCCATCGGGTCATCAGCCCCACGGAGACGGGGCGCCACATGCTGGATCTCCCCGCGCACCAGGCGGCGGAGTCTTTGCCTGGCGAGGAGCCCGCCGCGCCAGTCTCCCGCGAGCTGATCGATCTGCCCGCGCAGCCGCCCGAGTCGTCCGCGCCCAGGCCTGCCCCGACCCTGGCAGCTCCCTCCATCTCCAAGCCCGCGGGCCGCCCCGCGGACATGGGCATCCCCGAGCGGCGAAAGCCCACCACGGCCCAGCAGGTGACCGGACAGGTGGCCTACCTCACCATCGCCGCGGGGCTGTTGCTGGCGATCACCGCGGTGGGCGGCGTGTACATGAAGGAGGGGCGGGTGGACTCGGCCGCCCTGTCGCCCGCGCGCCTGATGACGCTGCTGACGCCGAGCCAGTTCGTCGCGCGAGACGTCACCAACGGCCTCTACGAGACGCGGGGCGGCAACCCGGTCTTCTACGTGCGCGGGGTGGTAGAGAACCGCTCCTCCAAGCCCGCGCGCGTGAAGATGAACGCCGCGCTCTATGACGGCGGCCAGCGCGTGAAGTCCCAGGAGGGGCTCGCGGGGCTGGTGCCCGGCCCCGAGGAGCTCCACGCCGTCACCAGCGCCGAGGCCCTGGCGCAGCTGCGCGCGAAGCTGGATGCGGGCGCCACGGTCATCGCTCCCGGTGGGCGCGCCCCCTTCATCGTCGTGTTCCAGGAGTACCCGCAGGAGCTCGGCGCGTTCCGGCTCCAGGTGACGGCGGAGGCGGCGCCCGAGGAGGGGAGCAAGCCGTAGGGAGGCCGCGCGATGCCCACTCGGGAGCAGGCCAGAAACCTCGTGCTCAGGCTCCATGGCCTGAGCGGCGGCAGCGAGATCCTCCGCAAGGCCGCCGCGCGCGAGCTTGCCCGGTTCGATCCGCTGGATGCCAACGAGCTCATGGGCCACCTCATCTCCCTGGCTCGCTCGGGCTGGGAGCCCGCCACCCATGTGCTCTCGGCGTTCGTGACGGCGCTCGCCATGGAGGCGGCGGAGATGCCCTACGCGGACGAGCTGCGGCGGCTGGCGCAGGTCCAGTCCCTGCCCACGGTGGCGGATCTCTTCGCCGAGGGCCCCGCGCGCCAGGAGATGGATCCGGGCGCGGCGGCCAAGGCGGATGCGCGAGCCTTCACCCAGTCGCTGGGGCACCTCAAGCAGCAGGCGCGCCTCACGCGGGATCCGGACGTGCTCTCCCGGCTGGCCACGGTGAGCAACCCCTTGGTGGTGCGCAACGCCCTGCTCAACCCCCGCCTCACCGAGGCGCTCGTGGTGCGGATGGCCGCGCGCCGCCCGGCCCGGCCCGAGCCGCTGGTGGAGATCTGGAAGTCTGCGCGCTGGTCGGTCCGCCACGCGGTGCGCCGCGCGCTCGTCTTCAACCCGTACCTGCCCCCGGAGGTGGGGGCGAAGATCGTCCCGCTGCTCAACGGGACGGATCTGGCGGAGCTGGCCGCGGACTCCTCCGTGCACTCCTCCCTGCGCGAGCAGGCCGCGCGCCTGCTGGAGCAGGGGCGGGTGAGCGGGTAGGGGAGGGCAGGGTAGCCCGAGCGGCTCAGCCGCGCTTGGAGTCCGTGAACTCGGCGTCCGTGCTGCCGCGACGGGAGGGGGGCAGGGGCTTCACGTCCACGAAGTCCTGGCCCTTGGAGGCCTTGCGGAACGAGTAGACGAACTTCCCCACGGCGTTGCCAAGCTGGCCCATCCGCGAGGCGGAGAACACCACCAGCAGGACGAAACCGAGGACAATGTATTCTCCGAGGCCCAGCCCCATACGGCCAACAGTGCAGCAAACCCCGGGGCGAGGCAAGCCACCTGTGAGTGGGTGACGCACGCGCGCCCCCTCTGTCTCCGAGGGCCGGTTCTGGCGCAGACTGCCGCTCATGCTCCTGCTCGCCCACCGAGGCGCCAGCGCCGACGCCCCCGAGAACACCCTGGAGGCCTTCGCCGAGGCCGTGACACAGGGGGCCGACGGCGTGGAGCTCGACGCGATGGTGTGCGGCTCCGGCGAGGTGGTGGTCTGCCATGACGAGCGGCTGGACCGGCTCGCGCGCCTGCCCTGGGAGGTGCGCACTACTTCCTACTGGAAGCTCCAGCGCGCGGACGTGGGCACCCCGCTGGGTTTCGCCCCCGCGCGGATTCCCCTGCTGGAGGAGGTGCTGGAGGCCCTGCCCTCGCACTTCCTCATCAACATCGAGCTCAAGTGCGAGCGCGTCAACGATGATGGGCTGTCCCGCAAGGTGGCGGAGATTGTTACCCGGCGGGGGCTGGGAGATCGCGTGGTGGTCTCCAGCTTCAACCCCCTGTGCCTCTTCCGGCTGGCGGCCGCCGCCCCCACGCTGCGTCGCGGCTTCCTGATCGATCCGGACAGGCCCTGGGCGCCCCAGGCGTACGTGATCAGCCCGCTGGTGTCCTCGCACTCGGTGCACCCGCACCACGAGGCGTGCACCCCGGAGCGCGTGGCGGCGTGGAACGCGGCGGGCCTGCGCGTGGCGGCGTGGACGGTGGATGACGCCGAGCGCGCCCGAGCGCTGCGGGAGATGGGGATCTCCTACCTCATCACCAACCGGCCCGGTGCCCTCCGAGAGGCCCTGCGGCGGGTGGCCTAGGTGAGCGTTGGCCCGGTGCTGGCCCCTCACACGTACATGGACCTCTTGGTGTGCGTCACGGCGTGTGAGGGTCTACAGGTCGGGCACTACCCGGCAAATTCTCCAACCCCGTGTGGCGGGTCTCTAGCCTGATCCCCTCCTCAGAAGAAGAGGTGATGCATAAGGCTGTGGCGGCTGCTGTGGAAGATCGAAGCGCTGATCCTCGCGGTGGTGGTGGGGTGCGGGGTGACTCCGACAGTCGTCCGGGAGGAGACCGGCGCAGGGGGAGAAAGAATCGTCCACATCCCCCGCACGGCAACGGTGGAGCCGGTGGAGGTGACGGCGGAGGAGACCACCCAAGCCATCCGAAGAATGGCGAGAGAGGTGCGGCTGAGCGGCACCCCACGCGAGACGGTGGAGCGGTTGTTTCAACTCGACACGGTGTACGGCGATTACGTGTACCTGCTCCGAGAGAGGAAGCTCGTGCCGCTGGAGTCAGGCACCGCGTTGGAAGGGGTGTTGACGGAGGAGGATCAGCAGTGGGTCAACC
>JAFGNZ010000347.1 GCA_016926755.1 Myxococcaceae bacterium
CTGGCCCGTGGGGGTGGGCCCGACACGGATGAGGAGCTGCTTGTCCGGGCGGGCGCTCTCCACCAGCGAGTGGCAGGCGTTGCTCAACAGGTTGATCAGGATCTGCAGGAGCTTGTGCCGATCCAGCAGCACCAACGGAACCGGGGCGTATTCCGTCCGCACCTGGATGCCCTGCTGCTCGAAGGCCGCTCCCTGCAGGCGCAGGGCATCATTGATGAGCTGTGCGACAGCTACCTGCTCGATGATGCCAGCCGCGCGTGCATGCTCCTGCTGGATGCTCACCACGGCCCTCAGGTGCTCCACGCCCTGCCCCAGCACCTCCGCCTCCTTCACCAAGGCGGCTTGCTCCTCGGAGAGATACTCCGAGAACGTCTGGAAGAACGCCGGGAGCTTCCGGCCTCGCGGCGCGGCCGTGAAGAAGGTGCCCAGATCGCCAGCGTTCTCACGCAGCAGCGCCGCGACCTTGGCCACTCCGGCCACCCGCAAGCCCCGCGCCCGCTCCGCCACCAGCGCCGTCGAGACGGTGACGCTGTTGAGCGTGTTACCGATGTTGTGGAGGACGCCCACGGCGACCTCCGCCTTGCCCGCCTGGCGCGACACGTCCAGCAAGCTGCGATGCATCTCCTCCAACCGGGCCTCGGCTTGCTTGCGCGCGGTGATGTCGCGCCCGAAGAGGGTGACCCCCACCGGCCTCCCCTCCCCTCTGAAGATGGGGTTCAGCGAGAGGTCCAGCACCCGGGGCTTGCCCTCGAGCGAGGCGCTCACCTCGAAGCGCTGGTGCTGCCCGGCGAACGCCCGCGCGAGCTGCCCCTCCCAGACTTCCGGTTGGAGGAGCCCGATGAGGGACGCGCTCTCCGTGGGCTCCCCACTGGCGCCCTGGCGCAGCAACCTCCTCACGGCCTGGTTGGCGGTGAGGATCCGCCCCTCCGCGTTGAAGGAGCACACCAGGTCATCCGTGCTCTCGATGAGGCTGACCAGCCTGCCTTCGCTCTCCTCGAGCGCCGCATGGGCCTCCTCGCGCGCCGAGCTGTGCAGCCAGCTCAGGAACCACCCGCTCAGCAGAGACAGGGTGGCCACGGCGACACTCAACCGCTGCTGTTCAGGCGTCAGGAGCTGGCCGCCAGGCACGCCCCCTTGCAGGAACAGGAGGGAGAAGAGCGGGTGGAGGACCAGCACGTAGAGCACCATCAACGCGGTGAAGATGAACCCCAGGCGCGCTCCCAGCAGATAGACGGCCAATGCCGGCGTCAGCATGATCAGCGCGTGGGTCTGCCCCAGCGGGAGCTGGACCAGGATGATGTTCAGCATGGTCCCCACCGTCAGGGTCGTGCACAGGAGCAGCGCCGCGCGCTGAAGCGAGGCACCGCGGCGCACCATGACCAGCACGCCCATGTAGGCGGCCGCGAAGATCCACATGACCGCTCTGAACAGGGTGCCGTGGGCCGGAGCCTCCGGGCCGAACGCGTTCGCCAGGGCCAGCACGAAGCTGAGGGCGGCCGCGCCCGCCAGCACCCGCAAGCGGCTGAGCTCCGCGGGAGGCAGCCGGCGTTGTTCCTCTGCGAGCAATGAGTCCAGGCGCCCGAGAAACCACGCTCGCAGGTTGCGCTGCATCCAACCACCTCCCAGAGGCAGGTTCGGGGCAGGCAAGTCCACATCCCCGCGCTCCTCGCCGGAGTGTAGGGCCCGGATGCCGGCGCCATCCAGTGACTCGGCGTGAATGCCGCCAAGCACCCCATATGAGAAACGAAGCTAGGGCTTGGCGCCGGCCGGAGCGGGCGAAGACCCTGGCTCTCGCTGGATCGTCCACTCCTTGCTGTTCTTCTGGGCGGCCTTCTCGGGATCCAATACCACGTGGCGTGCACACGCGAGGGACTGGGAGGCCAATACGAGGAGCAATGCCTTGATGAGTGTCTTCATGTCACATTCCTTCAAGAGCAGGGCTGTCCCTGGGTGGAGGTTCCGGAGGTCCGGGTCTTGAGCTCCGGGTATCGCTGGATGAGTTCCTGAACAGCCTGGGCCATGTTGATGACGACCCCGAACGTGGCCTTATCCGCCGCGATCTGGAAGTTGTCCTCCGTGCCCACCATGGAGGTCTCCTCCCACTTCACGTAGAAGTCCCGCTCGGCCTTCAGCCCCGATGCAGAGGTGGCGGAGAGCCTCACGTGGACGTCCGCCTCGGGAGTGAAGGTGAAGGCGCCGACCTTGGGCTCGACGAAGAACTGCAGGATCTGTCCGTTGAGCTGCACCCCCTCGGAGGAGGCCGCGGCGGTCTTGTACTGAACCTCGAAGCCCGCCTTGTCCAGCTCGGCGGCGAGCAGCTTGGCGAGGTAGCGGGCGGGATTGGCGCTACACAAGATATCGGCCGTGTCCATGTTGTAGCCGTTCTTCTTCATCCCACAGCGCTTCTTCTGCGGACGGTTGTCATCGAATGGGGCATCCAGGGTGATGAGCGGCCGGGTGCCGTCACATCGCCGGGACACCTCCGGTTCCTCTGGAGCCCGGAGGTTCATGTCCGTCAAGGCACACCCGCTGCCGGCCAGTACGACGAGAAAGAGCCAAGACTGTTTCAAGATGGAGATCCTCAATGGCGGTACCTTCCTGTTGGTGGCGGGCCCCCACGAATCACCCGCATGCAGGGAGAGCCGGCAGCGTATTTCATGATTCACGAAAAGCACAGCTGGGATGGGCGTGGACGGCAGCCGGGATCCGCTGAAATTTGCCTGGGCTGGCCCCCTCGCCGGGGCCAGCACGAACCGGGGCCTCGTGACGAATCAGGGCACGTTGCGGACGGTCTCGCAGCTCTCTGTGGCCTCGTCCATGGCCGGGTCGTCGGCACCGCCGTCGCACACGTCCAAGCTGGCTCCTCCGTTGAGGTCGTCCTCTCCATTCTCGCCGTTGAGGTCATCGATGTCGGCGCCGCCGCGCAGGTCGTCAGCGCCCACGCCTCCGCGCAGGACGTCATTGCCGCGGCCGCCGATGAGCAGGTCGCGGTTGCCGTTGCCCTCCAGCCGGTCATTCCCCGGGCCGCCGGAGAGCGAGTCGAAGCCGCTGCCGCCCACCAGCTTGTCGTCCCCACCCGCCCCGCAGATGAGATCGTTGCCGCCGAGCCCGTCGATGATGTCGCGGCCGCGGGTGCCGATGATGACGTCATTGCCCTCGGTGCCCGTCAGGCTGCCGGGCCGGGTGGCGGCCATTCCGAAGCAGGTCTGCTGCACCTCCGCGAGGGAGGCCTCCTCCTGGATGTCGCTGCCGGGAACCTGGGCGCCCGCGGTGGCGGCTCCCAGAAACAGGCCGCCGAGCGCGGCCTGGAGAAGGGTGTGACGGAAAAGAATCGAGGCCTTCATGATCGTATCTCCCGTGAGGAGTTGGGTTCATGAAGCACTACGAAGCCCTGAGCCTGGCGGATGTCGGGGGAGTTGGAGAAGAGCCATGCCTGGCTGCTTGCGTGTCGAGCACAGAGCGGACGCTGCCGTCTCGCTCCCGGAGCACCCGCGCATAGTGGGTAGCCGAGAGGCTCGCCCCTGGCTCCGACGGCAGCGTCCACTCCATGTACCCCTCGGTGGTGAAGGTGAAGGTGCCCGAGAAGGGAGCGGTCCAGGCAAACTGGCCCCGTCGGGCTCACGGCTTGCTAGCAGGGTTGGAGGTGGACTGGCGTCCTGGAGGAATCATGGGCACGTAGCACGCGCCTTTGAGCACGTGGCCACTGAGGATCGCGCATCCCTCGCGATCCAGCGAGATCTGCATCCAACACCCACCGTTTAGAGCGACTTGCCGCTTGTGGGGGCATCGTCCCTTGGCATCGGGGCGCGTCTGCCCAGGCAACGGCTCGGGCAGAGGTTCCTCGGCCATCCCCTCTCGCATGGAGGGAGCAGAGACTTCCTCCTTGGACACGCTCGATGCCGCCTCACCGAGGCCCGACATGCCTGCATCCCTCGCATCAGCACCTGCTGCCTCTCGCCGCGTGACGGAGGGCGGCTCCACGGAGGCACGCCATGCCGCCCAGCCAGCCGCCACCACCACCGCCACGGTCGCCGCCAATGCCGCGGGCCTGGCCCACCCCGAGCGCGCGGACGCATGGGGCTTGCTGAGTTCGGCGGAACCTCTCCCGCGTAAGGACTCCTCGGGAGCCTGTCCCTTCTCCACAGCCGACTGACCACCCCTTCCCCAGGGTGCCGGCTCTTCCCGCTCGGAGAGCGGCTGCGAGCTCTCGGGGACCGGGTGCTGTGCTGCCTCCTCCAGTGCCCGGGCCAGCTCCGCCGCGGTGCCTCGCTCCTCGGGGCGCACCGAGAGCATGCGCAGAATCACGGCACTGAGGCGTGGCTCCACCCGAGGGTTGAGCACGTGCGGAGCCACCGTCCCGGGTGGCAGTTGGGCCGGGTGCGGTGCGGGATCCTGCGCTCTCTCCATGCTCTGCCTCCCGCGCGCAGCCTATGCCACGCGTGAGTCTGTTGGGAGCGAAGGACACAGCGCTCGGGCAGGCCGCGTAGCGTGGACGCGGCGTGATCCGCGCTGGCAGCGTCGAGAGTCCTTCACAGGAGGGACTCATGCGTTGGCTTCAAGGGGCAGTGGGCGTCCTTTCAGTCCTGGCGCTGACCGCGTATCCCTCGGAATTCGGCAAGGAGGTATGCGACGACCCCAGCGCGGAGTCCTTGCTGCGAAGCGCCCGTGGCTCACGGCTGGATGCAGTCGATCAGCAGGCAGGCGCTGCAGATGACGTGGAAGGCGATGACGGAGCAGAGGACGATGAAGGGGGGGGTGTCGTGGGAGTTCTGAGAGCTGAACATGGGAGTCTCCTGAGAGCGTGCTGACTGCACGCCCCCCCTCACAAGGCAAGGCTCGGGCCAACGCCGCGAGCGAGGGAGACAGAGCGCGAGGGGGCCCGCGCGTCCGGTGCGCCGTGCCAATCCTGGGATGCGCCGCGCCAGGAACGGACATTCTGGCAACGGAGGCCTCCGGAGCACGACACCGGCCACATCGGCCGTGCCCGACACCTCCCTTCGCCCTATGGTGAGCACCCGTGACGGCTGCCCGCTCGCAACGGCTCTTCCTCGTCCTGCTCTCGCTGGCGATCCTCGCGCCTCAGTGCGCCACCGAGCTCCCCGGCCCGTGGCGCAACCACATCGGCCCGGCCACGGTGATGGGCGCTGATGAGGAGGCGTACCTGATCATCCTCCACAGCGTGCTGCTGGACGGGGATCTCGACCTGAAGAACAACCACGCGCAGGTGGTGCTGGGCGCCCTCCAGGGCGGCAGGAAGAACGCCGGCCGCGTCATGGACCACCACTCGATCTGGTACATTGACGGGGAGCGCTACGTGTGGCGGGACATGGTGGATCACGCGCGCTGGACGCGGGACGCGGACGGACTGCCACAGTACGTCTTCCGCCCGGAGTTCGCTCCCCAGCTCGCGCTCGGCCCCGAGTACAGCGCGCACCCGGTGGGGATCGCCTTCCTGCTCGCGCCGGTGCTCTGGCCGCTGCGCAACACCCCCTACGTGGAGCTGGCCGCCCTCCTGTGCGCCGGGCTCGCCACCGTGGCGGGGATGCTCCTGCTGGATCGGCTGCTGCGGCGCTACACCTCCAACGAGACCGCCATCCGCATCACCCTGGTCGCGGCCTTCCTGGCCACCCCGGTCTGGTACCACGGCCGCAGCTTCTTCAACGAGCCGTTCCTCGTGCCGCTCATGCTGGGGGCGTACGTGCTCGGGTTCCGCGAGCGCGGCGGCTTCTGGGCCGGCCTGTGCGTGGCCGCGGCCATGCTGATGAAGCCGCAGGTGGCGATGCTGGTGCCGGTGCTGATGGTGCCGGCGCTCCTGCGGCGCGACTGGCGCCAGCTGGTGCTCGTGCCGGTGATGCCCGTGGCGGCGCTCGGCCTGCTGCTCTGGCTGAACCAGCAGATGTACGGCTCGCCCTTCCGCGGCCCCTACCCCTTCATGATCGGCAGCCTCTGGGATGGGCTCGTGGGCCTGCTGCTGGCGCGGCCCAAGGGCCTGGTGTGGTTCGCGCCCGCCGTGCTGGTGGCGCTGCTCGGGTGGCCGAGGCTCGTGCGCGAGGAGCCCCTCGAGGGCGGCATGCTCCTGGCCGGCCTCCTCCCCGCCTTCTTCCTGGTGGCCCTCTGGGCCGACTGGGGGGGCGGCTGGTGCTACGGCCCGCGCCTCATCGTGCCCCTGCTTCCCCTGATGGCCATCGGCCTGGTGAAGGCCCTGGAGCTGGAGCTGTTCCAGCGCTTCCTCCCGCGGTGGCTCCTCGCCAACGCCCTCGTCCTCGGCGTGGCGGTGAACGCCTTCGGCGCCTTCCGCTACTGGGAGAGCTGGCACCGCTTCCCGCTGCACATGCTCGCGCAGGCCCTCGGCGCGCTGAAGCCCTGAGCGCGCCGCCGGCCGCCGGCCTACTCGAACTCGAGCGCGCGCTGGAAGTCCGCGGGGTTGGTGGCCGCGCCGCGCGCCGTATCCAGGGTGATCACGCCCTCGCGGTACAGCTGGCTGAGGTGCTGATCGAAGGACTGCATGCCGTAGTTGTCCCGGCCCTTCTCGATGACGTCCTTGAGCTCGTTGGCCCGATCCTCGCGGATGTACTCCTGGATCGTCTTCGTCTGGACCATGATCTCCAGCGCCACCGTGCGGCCCTTGTTGTCCCCGCGAGGCAGCAGCCGCTGGGAGATCGTCGCCTTGAGGCTGTCGGCCAGGCGCATGCGCACCATCGCCTGCTCCTCCGCGTTGAACACCGACACCAGCCGGTTGATCGTGCGCGAGGCGTCCGTGGTGTGCACCGTGGAGAACACCAGGTGGCCCGTCTCGGAGGCCTTGAGCGCGATGTCGATCGTCTCCGTGTCACGCATCTCGCCCACGAGGATGACGTCCGGGTCCTGCCGGAGCGCCGCGCGCAGCGCCATGGCGAAGCTGCTGGTGTCCGGGCCGATCTCCCGCTGCGAGATGGAGGACTTGACGTTCTTGTAGACGAACTCGATCGGGTCCTCGATGGTGAGGATGTGCAGGCTCTCGGCGCGGTTGATGTGATCGATCATCGCCGCCAGCGTGGAGCTCTTCCCCGAGCCCGTGGCCCCCGTCACCAGCACCAGCCCGCGATCCTGGCTGGCGATCGACTTGAGCACCTGGGGCAGCCCCAGCCCGTCGATGGTGGGCACGGTGTCCGGGATGATGCGGAGGATGACGGCGAGCGTGCCGCGCTGCCGGTAGATGTTCACCCGGAAGCGGGCGACCCCCGCCAGGCCGTACGAAGCATCGTGCTCCTGGAGGGTGTCCAGCTGCGTCTTCACCAGCGGATCATGGATGAGGTGGAGGGCCACCTCCCGCGTGTGCTCCGGCTGGAGCTTGTCCATCCGCAGCGGGCGGAGCACCCCGTTGACGCGGTAGATGGGCGGATCGCCAGGGCGGAAGTGAATATCAGAGGCCCCGTTCTGCACGCCCACGGTCAGCAGCTTGTCAAGAGTCGCCTTGTCCAGAGTTCCTACCTCGCGAGAGGCAGGACCCTAGCACCATGGGGCGCCAAGACAGAAGGCGGGTGCGCCATCCCCGAAGCCTAGGCGCCTGTTCGCCGGGGATCCCCTGGCAGGTACTCCTGGCCGCCGAGGGTGCTCTTCGGGTGCCGCACGGCGGCGCTGAGCCCCTTGCTCCGAGGATGCTTGGTCGTCTTGCGGGCCGCCGTGCGCTTGTTGGCCACGTCGCGCTGCTTGCGCGTCTTGCGGACGCCGGTCTTCCTCGAGTCCTTCTTCTTCCGGAGCGCCTTCATCTCGGGCGAGTCCTTGGTGACGCGCCCGCGCCGACTGGCGTCCCGCCGCCCCTGCTTGAGCTTCCTGCTCACCTTCGCCGTGGCCATGACTCCTCCTTTCCCGTACAGCTATGCATCCGAGTGGAGGGGAGCCAGCCCTGGCTCAGGCTGTTCCAGAAAAACGACCGGCGCCACCGGAGCGAGCGCTCCAAGGTCCACCCGCCCCGGTGGCGCGGCCGCAGAGCTTCGGGATTTTCAGCCCCCAAGACCCATGTCGAGACGATCAGCCATCAGAGGCTGACAGGGCCAGGGACTCCGAGTCAACCTGTTGGGTCGCCTGCCCGAGTGCTTCCACCCAGCGCTCGAGCAGGTCCATGAGCGCGCTGCGATCCTCCCCCGGGAGGGGCAGCAGCAGCCGCGCCATGCGCTCCTGGACGATGCCGTCTACCTGCTCGGCCGTGGCGCGCCCCTTCTCGGTGAGGCGCACGCTCACGTGCCGGCGATCGGCGCGGATGATCCTCACCCGCGCCACCAGCCCGGCCTCCTCCAGCCGATCGATCATGCGAGACGTGCGGGGCATCGCCATGCCGCCCAGCCGCTCGGCCAGGACGTTCACCGTGAGGAAGCCCTCCGCCCGGAGCCACCAGAGCGCCTCGAAGTGGAGCGGTTCGATGTCCAGCTCGGGGGGAGCCGCCAGCGGGTTGGAGAAGACGCCTCGACGGCCCACATCAATCAGCAGGTGCCGCAGCCTCGCCACCTGGACTCGCACCTCTTCCGACAGGCCAGACATCGGGCAACCCTCCCAGACGGGCCCCCATGCTGGCCCCGCCATGGAGGTCCAGCTGGTCGATGCTCAGGCCCCATATCGCCACAACGCTCGGCGGCGGGAAGCATATCGGGCGCCCCTCACCGAGGGGGGGTGGCAGGCCCCGGAGGGGCGGTGGGGACCGGGGAGAGCCCTCCCAGGGCGAGCAGCTCGGACACGGTGACGAAGCGGTAGCCCTGGGCCTTCAGGGCCTCGAGGATGCGGCCGGTGGCCTCGAGCGTACCCGGCTTGGCCCCCCACCCGTCGTGCAGGAGGATGATGGAGCCGGGCCGGGTGGCCTCGAGCACCCGCGAGGTGATGAGCTCGGCGTCCTGGGTGGCGGTATCGTCCGGCACCACGTCGAACGTGATGTGCCTGCGGCCCTCGCGCGCCAACAGCCAGGGCAGGACGAACAGCTTCTTGCCGAACGGAGCCCGGAAGAAGATCTCTCCGCGCACGCCCAGCTCGCGCAACAGGGCGTCCGTCCGGGAGAGCTCCTCCTGGATGAAGGCGGGGGACTTGAGCACCAGCCGCGTGTGCGAATAGGAGTGGTTGCCCAGCTGGTGGCCCTCGGCCAGCACGCGCGCGGCCAGCTCCCGATGGCGCTCGAGGTTCCGGCCCACCATGAAGAAGGAGGCCTTCACCTGGTGGCGCGCGAGCAGCTCCAGCAGGGCCGGCGTGTTGGCGGGGCCAGGCCCGTCATCGAAGGTGAGCGCCACCACACGCTCCGTCGTCTCCACGCGCGCGTGCAGCTCGCCAAAGGCCTGGAAGGTGCGCGCCTTCGAGAACTGCCACAGGCCGATCAGCGCGCCCAGGACGGCCAGGACCCCGATTCCCCATCGTCTCCAGTTCATGTCGGCACCCCAATGCACGAACCGCACCGACCGCCAACCCCTCGAAAAGAGGGGGATCAGCGGGGAGGTTTCGAGGCCCGCCGGGCGAGGCTCTGCTTGACGTCCTCCAGGGTGATCCCCAGGGGCCGCACCGCCACCAGGAGGTGGTACAGCACGTCCGCCGCCTCCTCCACGGCCCGGAGCTTGTCCCCGTCCGCGCACGCCGTCACCAGCTCCGCGGCCTCCTCGCCGATCTTCTTCAGCCGCAGGTTCCTGTCGTCCAGCAGCCGGCGCGTGTAGCTGGGCTTCTCTCCGGGCTCCGGGGCCTTCGCCGCGCGCTCCGCGATCGTCACGTCCAGCGCCACCAGCGCGTCCAGCCGCCCCGGGCCGAAGCACGTCTCCTGGCCCGTGTGGCACGCCGGGCCCGCCTTCTCCACGCGCGCGAGCACCGCGTCCCCGTCGCAGTCCGCGCAGAGGGACACCACGCGCTGCACGTTGCCGCTGGTGGCGCCCTTGTGCCACAGGCCCCGCGTCCGCGAGCGGTAGTGCATCTGCCCGGTGGCCAGCGTGCGCTCCAGCGCCTCCCTGTCCGCGTGCGCCACCATGAGCAGATCGCCCGAGCGCGCGTCCTGCGTCACCACCGTCACCAGCCCGTTGCCCTTGGAGAAGTCCAGCTTGGAGAGGTCCAGCATCATGTCCTCTTCGCCGCGCCGAGCAGCTCGCGCACCTGCGCCGAGAGCGCGCCGTTCGTCGCGATCGCGTTGCCGCCAAAGGAGGTGCGCGCGCCCGTCCAGTCGGTGAACACGCCGCCCGCCTCCTCGATGATGGGCTGCAGCGCCGCCGCGTCCCAGGGCGAGAGGAGCTCATCCACCATCACCTCGGCGCGGCCCGTGGCCACCAGGAGGTAGCCGTAGCAGTCCCCCCAGGTGCGATCCATGGACACCCTGGCGGAGAGCTCGCGCCAGGCCCTGCCCCGCTCCGGGTACTGGAGGAAGCGCTCGTCCGTGGCGAGCACCACCGCCTGGGAGAGCTGGGACACCGCGGAGACCTTCGTGGGCTTGTCATTCCAGAAGCAGCCGGCGCCGGGCGCGGCCACCAGCAGCTCGCCCACGGCCGGGAAGTAGGCGGCGCCGGCGAGGATGCGCTCGCCCTCGGCCACCGCCACCAGCGTGCCCCACAGCGGCACGCCGCGGATGAACGTCTTCGTCCCGTCGATGGGATCCAGGATCCACCGGCGCCCGGCTCCAGGCCGCGTCTCGCCGAACTCCTCGCCGAGGATGCCGTCCTGGGGGAAGCGCGCCTCGATCCAGTCGCGCGCCGTCTGCTCCGAGGTACGGTCCGCCACCGTCACCGGGGTGCCGTCCCCCTTGATGTCCACGGTGACGCCCTTGCGGAAGAACTCGAGCGCCACGTTGCCGGACTTCCGAGCCACCTCCGCGGCGGCCTGCATCAACCCCTGCGCTTCCTTCGTCATGCGACGCTCCTGATCCTCAGGCCGCTCCCATGGAGCAGCGTCTTGATCGCCCCGACGGTGGTGAGGCCGTCATGGAGGATGCCCGCCACCAGCGCCGCGTCCGCCCTGCCCTCCGTGAGCGCGGCCCGGACATGCTCCGCGTTCCCCGCCCCACCCGAGGCGATGACCGGGACGTCCACCGCCTCGGCGACGGCCCGCGTCAGCTCCAGCTCATACCCCGAACGGGCCCCGTCGCGATCGATGCTCGTGAGGAGGATCTCCCCCGCGCCGCGTTTCACACACTCGCGGGCCCAGGCCACCGCCTCCAGCTCCGTGGGCGTCCGGCCGCCGCGGGTGTACACGCGCCAGCCGTCCGCCTCGCGCCGAGCGTCGATGCTGGCCACCACGCACTGGGCGCCGAAGCGCTCGGCGCAGGCCGTGAGCAGCTCCGGGCTCGTCACCGCCGCGGAGTTGATGCTCACCTTGTCCGCGCCGGCCCGCAGCGCGCGGCCCACGTCGTCCACCGTGCGCACGCCGCCGCCCACGGTGAGGGGGATGAAGAGGCGCTCGGCGGTGCGCTGGACGACGTCCCACAGCGTCTGCCGCTCCTCGGCGCTGGCGGAGATGTCCAGGAAGGTGATCTCGTCGGCGCCCTCGGCCTCGTAGCGCCGGGCCAGCTCCACCGGATCTCCCACGTCGCGCAGGCCCTCGAACTGGACGCCCTTCACCACCCGGCCGCCCTTCATGTCCAGGCAGACGATCAGCCGCCGCGTCAGCATCACTTCACCTCCAGGGCGACGGAGCCCTTGGTGCTGAACACCGTCCCCGAGTCCACCAGCGCGTCCCTCAGCGCGAGCCCCACGGCCTTGAAGGCGGCCTCGGTGACGTGGTGGCTGTCCTTGCCGCGGAGGATCCGGAGGTGCAGCGTCACCTTGGCGTGCTCGCAGAAGGAGCGCATCCAGTGCTCGTAGAGGCGGTTGCGCAGCGGGCCGCGGTAGTAGAAGCGGCCGCAGGTGTCGATGGCCGCGTGCACCAGCGCGTCGTCCATGGGGAGGGTGCGCTCGCCGTAGCGCGCGGCGGTGGGCGGGATCACCTGGTACACCGCGGTGCCCACGGCGATGGCCACGTCCTCCATGAGGTGGTGGCGGAGATCGCCTCGCGCGTGGAGGTGGAGATCCAGCCCCGCGTACTTCGCGAAGGTGGCCAGCATGTGATCGAAGAACTTCAGGCCGGTGTCCACCTTGGCCACGCCCTGCCCGCGCGTCAGCTCGACGCGGATCTGGGTCTCCTTCGTCTCTCGAGTCACGACAGTCATGCGAACTCCCGTGCGACCGCGGCCGCGTCGAGCTTCCCGGTGTAGAGCGCCATGCCGATGACGGCGCCGTGAGCCGCAGCGTCCGCCAGGGCCCGGAGATCCTCCAGCGTCGTCACCCCGCCCGAGGCATACACGCGGTGCCGGCTGGCCCGCGCCACCTCCTGCATCAGCGGCAGATCCACGCCCTCCATCTGTCCCTCCTTGTGCACGGCGGTGACGAGCAGGCCGCCCAGGGGCAGCGGCTCCAGCGCCGCGAGCACGTCGGCGACGTCCCGGGCGCTCCCGGCCGTCCAGCCGCGCGTCACCACCTCGCGGCCCTTCACGTCCGCGGCCACCACCACCCGGCCGGGGAAGCGCCCGGCCACCTCCGCCAGCCACGCGGTGTCCTCGATGGCCTTCGTGCCGACCACGACGGAGGAGGCGCCGCTGGCGAGCACCGCCTCGATCTTCGCGGTGTCCCGCACGCCGCCGCCCACGGTGAAGGTGAGGCCCGGCTCGTGGCCCAGCAGCCGGGTGATGGCGTCCAGGTTGGAGCCCTTGCCGAGCGCCGCGTCCAGGTCCACGACGTGGAAGGCCTTGAAGCCGAAGCCGCGCCACTTCTTCAGCGCGTCGAGCGGATCCTTCACGCGCACGCGCTCGGCGTCGTACGAGCCGCCCACGAGCTGCACGCACGCGCCCTCGCGCAGATCGATGGCTGGGATGGCGATCACCGCGCCACCTCCTTCAGGAAGGCCTGCACGAAGCGGACGCCGGCCGTGGAGCTCTTCTCCGGGTGGAACTGCACCCCGAGCACCTTGCCACGCCGCACCGAGGCCGGGAACCGATCCTCCTCGTGCGTCGTCCAGCCCACCACGGCGCCGGGCTCCTGGGCGCGGCAGGCGAAGCTGTGCGCGTAGTAGACGGTGTCCAGCCGCGCGCCCGGCACGGCGGCGTCCTCCTCCACCGAGTTCCAGCCGATGTGCGGCACGTGCTTCGCGCGCAGCCGTGTCACCCGGCCCTTGAAGACGCCGAGCCCCCGGCCCTCGCCCTCGTCACTGCCCTCGAAGAGGAGCTGCATGCCCAGGCAGATGCCCAGGCACGGGAGGCCGGCGTCCAGGGCCTGGCGCATCCGCTCGCGGCCGGGCTCCAGTCGGGCCGCCGCGGCGCCGAACGCGCCCACGCCGGGCAGGACGAGCACCTCGGTGTCCAGGGCCTTCACGGGATCCGTCTGCACCTGTACCTCGGTGCCGCTCGTCGCGAGCGCCTTGGCCAGCGAGTGGATGTTCCCCGCGCCGTAGTCGAACAGAGTGACTCTCACCGCCGTGCCTCCCGCAGCGCCTGGAGCGCCGCCTCCATCATGGGCCAGGGCCCGCAGCCGATCCGGAGCGCGTCCCCCACTCCGGGCATGCCCTGGAACGATCGGACATTCACGTCCAGCTCGCGCATCCGCGCCGCCACCTGGGGCGCGCCGGGCAGCGGGACGAGGACGAAGTTGGCCTCGGAGGGGAGCGGCGCGAGCCCCTGCGCCTTCAGCTCCGCCACCAGGCGCTGGCGGCTCTCCTTCGCCTCCTCGGCCCGCGCCTTCACCCAGGCGACGCCCTCGGTGAGCGCGGCGATCGCCATGCGCTCGGCGATGCCCGTGTGCTTGTACGGCCCGCGCGCCTTCTCCAGCTCCGCGATCACCTCGGGGCGGCCGATCGCATAGCCCACGCGCATGCCGGCCAGGCCGAAGGCCTTGGAGAGCGTCCGCGTCACGAGGACGTTGGGCCGCGAGCGCACCAGCTCCACGTGGCTGCCGCTGGCGAACTCCACATAGGCCTCATCCAGGAGGACGAGGCCCGGCGCCGCGTCCACCAACCTCTCGAGCGCGGCGCGAGAGACCCCCGTGCCCGTGGGGTTGTTGGGCGAGCAGACGTAGATGAGCCGAGCGCCCGTGGCGAGCAGCCCGTCCACGTCGATGTCGAAGTCCTTCCGGAGCGGCACGGGGCTGTAGTGGAGGCCGTTCACCTTCGCGAAGTAGGACATCATCGAGAAGGAGGGCTCCGGTACGGCGAGGGGCTCGCCCGGCTCCAGGAAGGCGCGCAGGGAGCAGTCGATGAGATCGTCCGAGCCGCACCCCGTGCTCAGCCAGGAGGGCTCGAAGCCGGTGTACGCGGAGAGGGCCTGCTTGAGATCCGGCGCGTAGCTGATCGGGTAGCGCGTGACGGTGGAGGAGGCGATCTCTCGCAGGGCGCGCTCGGCGGCGGGGGGCATCCCGAAGAGGTTGGTGTTGTCGCTCAGGTCCACGCGGCACGGCACGCTGGGCGGAGAGTAGAGCGAGATGTCCCGGTAGGACGGGCGGGTGCGGATCATGACTTCCTCCAGGCCCGAGCGGCCTCGGCATGGGCGAAGAGGCCCTCGCTGTCGGCGAGCAGGCCCACGTCCTCCGCGAGCCGCGCCGCCGCGTCGCGGTCCACGCGCTGGTAGGTGGTCCACCGGTAGAAGTCGAGCACGGACAGCCCCGAGTATGCATGCCCCAGGCCGGCGGTGGGGAGCACGTGGTTGGCGCCCGTCATGTAGTCCCCGAAGGCGACGGAGGCGCGCTCGCCCAGGAAGACGGTGCCGCAGTTGCGCACGCGGTCCAGGTTCGCCCGCGGATCCGCGGTGGCGATGAGCAGGTGCTCCGGCGCGAACTCGGAGACGAAGGGCCACGCCTCGTCCAGCGAGGCCACGCTGAGCACGGCGCCGCGCTCGCGCAGGGCGGTGGCGACGATCTCCTGGCGCTGGGCTCGGGCCGCCGCGCGCTCCACCGCGGAGGCCACGGCTTCGGCGAGCGCGGAGCCCACCGCGAGCGTGACACAGCAGGCGTCCGGATCGTGCTCGGCCTGGGCGAGCATCTCTCGCGCCACGGCCTCCGGATCCGCCGAGCCGTCCGCGACGACGAGGATCTCACTCGGCCCGGCCGGCGCGTCGATGGCCACCGCGTCCACGACCTGGAGCTTGGCCGCGGCGACGTAGGCATTGCCGGGGCCGACGATGCGATCCACGCGAGGGACGCTCTCGGTCCCGTAGGCCATGGCCGCCACCGCGCCCGCTCCCCCCAGGGCGAAGACGCGATCCGCGCCCGCCAGCGCCGCCGCCGCGAGCACTCCTGGCGCGGGCAGGCCGTCTGGTCCGGGAGGGGAGCAGACGATGACCTCCCCTACTCCGGCGACCTTCGCGGGCACCACGCCCATCAACACGCTGCTGGGGTACACGGCCCGGCCGCCCGGCGCGTACACGCCCACGCGCCCGAGCGGATCCGGCCGCCGGCCCACGATGATCCCGGGCTCCGTCTCCACCTCGGTGGCGTGGGGCCGCTGGGCCTCGTGCGCCCTGGCGATGTTGCGGGCGGCGCGCTCCAGGGCCTGCCGCAGCTTGGAGTCCACCGAGGCGAGCGCCGCCTCCCAGCGGGCCCGCGGCACCTCGATTGCGGCCAGGTTCGCGCGGTCGAACTCCCGCGCCATCTCCAGGAGCGCGCGGTCTCCCTCGCTGCGGACACGGGCGATGATGTCGCGGGTGCGCGCGGCGACCTTCGCGTCAGACTCACCCGAGCGATCCAGCAGGCGGCGGCGGTCCTCGGGGGAGAGGGCGGCCAGCGGGCCACGGTACTTGAGGGCTCCGGAGCTCACGGCATCAACCTCTCGATGCGGGTGACGAGGATGCCCTCGCAGCCCAGGGCCTTGAGGGAGTTGATGGTGCGGTAGATGGTCTTGGCGGGGACGACGGCGTGCACGGCCACGTAGTCTCCGCCGCTCATGATGTCCACCACGGTGGGGCCGTTGATGCCGGGCAGCACCTCGCGCACCTGGGGGAGCGCCTTCCGCGGGGCGTTGGTCATCAGGTAGCGCTTGCCTCGGGCGGCCAGCACCGAGCCCAGCGCCTGCGTCAGCTCCTCCAGCTTGTGGGCGGCCTCCGCGTCATTGTGCTTGCACGCCACGAGGCGAGCGCTGGACTCCAGGACGGTGGCCACCTCTCGCAGGCCGTTCATCTTCAGCGTGGAGCCGGTGGAGGTGAGGTCCACGACGATGTCCGCGATGCCCAGGTGGGGGGCGATCTCCGCCGCGCCGGACACGGGCACCACGGAGACCCGCTGCCCGCGCTGGGTGAAGAACTCCTGGGTGAGGCGGGGGAAGCAGGAGGCCACGCGCATCCCATCCTTCACCCCGTCGGCGGAGGTGATGCCGCTCTCCTCGCGGGCGGCGACGACCAGGCGGCACCGGCCGAACTCCAGATCCATGAGCAGGTCCAGCTCGCGCCCGGTCTCGTTGACGAGATCCCACCCGGTGACGCCGGCGTTCGCGGCGCCGTCGGCGACAAACTCGGGGATGTCCTGGGCGCGGACGAAGATGGCCTCGAACTCGCCGCCGAGCGAGGCGGTGAGGGCTCGCTCGCCGCGAGCGCGGACCTCGAGGCCGGCGTCGTTGAACAGCTCTCGGACCTCTTCGGAGAGGCGGCCTTTGTTGGGGAGGGCGATCTTGAGCATCGGCGGGTTTCCGGTGGTGGGTGGGAGGGAGAACGCTGGAACGAAAAAAGCCCGTCCTGGGGGGACGGGCTTTCGGTCACTGCGGCAGGGGCCGGGAGGATGAGGGCGTCTAGGCGGTCATCCAGGCATGCGCGCGGCGAGCGGTCCCGTCAGGGCCGAGCCGATGATGCGCATGATGATGATGCACGGAAGAAAGACGCACGGATCGATCAGTAACGGAAAGCCCCCCGCCCCGTCAACCTCTCCTTCCGAGCGCATGCTCCCCTGCCCCGAGCCCTCCAGACGCTCCGGGCGCCTTTCCCCTTTCCCGCTCCCCTCTGCTAAGGCGGCCACCATGCCCCCATGTCTTTCGAGGCGAAGTCGCCTGCTCGCGCTCGCGCTGAGCCTCACCGTGTCAGTCGGTTGCGGCACCCAGCGGGCGCAAAGCCGTGGCGCACCGCGCCAGTACGCGCAGGCGACGGACTCGGCCACGAACACGGCTCTGCGCAACCCCGCCTACTACATCGCACCGCCAGGGGAGGATGCCGTCCTGCCGTGGCTTGCACGCTCCGTGGAGGCCGCCAGGACCGCCGCCACCGCCCTGCGGTTGCTGGACGCCGCCGAACTGGCCCGGGTGGAGCAGATCCTCAAGGACTGCGCAAACCAGGCCAGCTTCGAGGTCAACGAGCGGCTGCTGGGCAAAGGCCAGCGCCCGACGCGACAGCTCTGCAAGCAAGTGTACAAGACAGACCAGCGCGGCAAGAAAGTGACCTGGGCCGCGCACCTGGGCCGCGAAAAACACCAAGCGGCCCTTGAATGTATGCAGAAGGAACTGGGTGAGCTTGCGGATTACGTCAGCCTTCAGCCGCAATACAGCTACAACGTGAAGACAAAGAAGATACAACTGCTTGACCCAAGAAAAGTCGAGGAATGGCTCCGCGAGGGGCTCCTGCACAAACTCCTCGGAACCCTGATTCCGGACGTCGTGCTCCATGCAGCAGGCAACGCTCTCCAGATCCAAGGCATCTACGACTTCAAGTTTCCTTGCCCCAGTGAGAACCCTCCGGAATGGTACCCATATGAGCCGCCGCATCCATATGCGGAAAGAAGCCAAGGCGATATGTACAAGGAAGCGTTCAGGATAGAGGAGCCCGCCCGTGTTGCCCCCGGATATGGAATCATCAAATGATCACGCCATATCCACGAATCCGCTTTCACCGAGTCATCGAAGGCGAGCAGTATCTTGGCCTGCGAGAGAGCATCAGTATCTGCTTCTACATGCGGCGTTCTCATCAGGACGTGAGTTCGAGTGTCCTCCGCGCGCTGGAAGTCTACCGGCAGGCCATCGCTCCTGAGAGGCTCGCCTGGTACCTGGATTTCGAGGGTTACTTGAGCAACCTCGATGCAGAGGGCTGGGATCACACCCGGCGGCGGTTGCTCGATCCCCGCGCCGCTTACATCGAGCTGCGCTCGCACGACAATTCAATGGATGGTTTCGAGTTCTCATATCGCGGTTTCCACGCCGATGAGTCGCACCTGCCTCCGGATCCGGATGCCGCTTGCGCCGCCGCCTTCTGGCTCCCCACCGAGTATCTGGAGGAGCATGGCCCCATGAGAGTGCGGCAGCTCGCGCTGGAGCTGGCTTCGGGGCTGCCTTTCAACTCCGGGCACGCAGGGCTCGCGTCCCACGAGTCCGGCCTGACCACGGAAGAGCATCATCAGTTGGGTGCGCTGGCCCTCCGCTACCCTGGCCTGGATGTCCAAAGACTGCGGGATATCGATCTGGACCTCGGCACCCGCCTCAAGGGCGTCCACTGGCTCAACTTCCTGGGGCCCCCGGTGCTCGGCGAGCTGGGCGGCGCTGCCGGCCTCCGCGCTCGCCTGCGCTCGCCTGACACGACTGTTGAAGCGCTGGGTGACGACCGGGCCGTCGTGACGCTCGGGGAGTGGCCCGAGGCGGGAGACTTTGAGAAGGGACAGCCGCTGCCCGCCTACCGAGAGCTGGCGCAGCTGCTCGAGCCCTGGCTCTACATGACGTCCTCTTCCGTCTGGTACGGCTCGACCCCGGAGGAGTCTCGCCGGTGGCAGCGCCGCTTCCTCGATCCTCCACCCCTCCCTGGCGGGTAGCTGCTACAAACTCCCAACGCCATGCCGCCCCGCGCCTACACACGCGTCGCCGTCGCCCAGCTCGCCTGCCAGCCGGCCATCGCGCTGCCGGGGCGCGCTCCCTTCGAGGATCCGCTGTTCGATCTGGCTCGCGCGGACGCCCTGCGCCCGGAGGGCGATCCCCCGCCCGAGCTGGAGAGCCGCTTCGCCGAGCTTCGCGAGCGCATTGCCCGCGTCCACCGCGAGCAGCTCCTGCTCAAGGTCGAGGCGATCCTCGCGCAGTGCCAGCGCTGGGGCGTCCGGCTGATCGTCTTCCCCGAGTACAGCCTGCCCTGGCAGGTGCTGGAGCCCGTGGCTCGGGCCGCGGGGGACCTGATCGTCGTCGCGGGGACCCACTCGGTCACCCGGCCTGCCCGCCTCTCCGGCGTCTACGAACGGCTCGGCGGACAACCGCCTTCTCTCGGCCAGGCGGTCTGCCCGGTCCTCCACCGCGGACGCCTGCTCGGGCTCCAGCCCAAGCTCTCCCTGACCGAGATGGAGCAGCAGCTGCGGCCGGGCCAGACGTGGCAGCCGATCCCGCTCGAAGGGCTGCCTGGCCCGATGGGCATCCTGATCTGCCTCGACTTCCTCCACCGCGAAGGCGAGGCCCACCGCAAGCTCGTGGCGGACGCCCTGGAGCAGAGCCATTTCCTGGCGGTGCCAAGCTACACCCCCTTCCACACGATCCCGGAGTTCCATGCCAAGGCGCAGGAGGAGGCACAGCGCTACGGGCGGCCCGTGCTCTGGGCGGACGTGGCGGTCTTCTCGGGCAGGAAGGACGCGGGCGGCAGCTCCATCTTCGTGGACGAGGGCCACGTTGGAGACCTGCGGCGCTTCCCCGAGCACGCGGGCTACCTGGAGCCGGGCGACGAAGGCGTCATCGTCGCGGACGTGGATCTCGGCTTCGCGCGCGTGGGCCCCTCCACGCGCTATGACCAGAGGCGCCCCATCCTCCCCTTCGCCGCCGCGGGGCTCGTCTACCCTGTCCAGCCCGCGGGCGAGCGCCTTGCCCAGTGGCTCGCGCGGGTGGCGCCCCTGCTGGAGCGCGAGGATGACGAGGCGGTGGAGCTCCTGGCCGGGCAGATCGAAGAGGCGCGCACCCTGCTCCTGGACGCGGGCTCCAGCAACAAGGCCCGAGAGGCGCGCCTCCGCCGACTCCTGAGGGAGCTGGACAAGCTCACCTCGGTCGAGCAGCTCCGCCAACATACGCGGGAGATCATCCTCCCAGCCCAGGCGCTGCCACTGCCTGCGCTGAGGGCCGTGCTGGCCGGAGGCGCGGCGGACGCGCTCTTCGAGTGGCAGAAGGACTGGCGCGGCTTTGGCCTGGGCCCGCTCGTGCAGCGGCTCCACGAGGCGGCGCGCGCGGTGTCTCCACCGGATCCAGGAGAGTGGACCGAGGCGGGCAGCGCGGCGCTGGAGTCCGTGCGCCAGGCGGTACGCCATGAGCCCTCGAACGCCTCCCCCGCTTCTGCCCAGCCCGCACCCGAGGCGGAGGTGCGTTGGGCCATCCCCACCGGGCTCGATCCTGCGGCGCTGGGCGAGCTGCGGCGGGGCGGCTACGTCTTCCGCTTCCGTCCACGGCCTGAAGACTTCCGTGCTGTCGATTGGAGACAGCCTGGGCACAGTGCCGAGACGAAGCACTCCCTCAAGGAGAGTGGGGAGGTCAGCCCAGGCGCGCTCGCCGACGCTCAGGGGCTCTTCCTGCTCACCGTGGCGGAAGCGCCCGCCCCCACCGCGGCCATGGCCGTGGCGGCGGAGGGCCAGCTCGCGGACACGATCCTCCCCATCACTCATGCGGGGGAGCACTGGGCCTTACAAGTCTGGGAGGTAGACGGCTGGTGGAAGGAACACGGCCCGCGAGTTCTCCAAGCGCTCGAAGGGGAACTCCGGCGAGTCGAGGCGCGGCTCGTCTCTACCAAGGCCGCCAAACAACGGCTGGAGGCGCTGCTCTCCCGGTTCGAGAAGGGACGCGATCGAGTCCAGGCACTCCGCGCGGAACGGCTGGCTTCGGTGAATGGCGCCTTCGTCCAGCCCACCGTCCAGAGGGGTGAGACGAAGCTGCCCGCGCTGGAAGCGCTGGATCAATGGCTCGCCTCCAGGGACCAGACAGCCCTGGTCTTGGGCGAGTACGGCTCGGGCAAGTCCACCACCCTGGCGGAGTGGTGCTCACGGCTGTGGGAGCGCGGCGACGCACCTCGCCCCCTGTTGTGCAGCCTCGCCTCCGCTGCAACCGCTCGGGACGCGCTCGGCCTGCTGCTGGACGCCGCGGGCGCGGACGACACCACCGCCAACCGCGCGGCCCTGCGCCTGCTCATCAACGCCCAACGGGTGCTGCCGATCTTCGACGGCTTCGACGAGATGGCGACGCGGCTCGGATCGAGTGGACTGGCCGGGCGGCTCTCGGAGCTGCTCGGCGTCGCGGAGGACACGGGCCGCGTGGTGGTGTCCTCGCGCGAGCACTACTTCGAATCCGAGGCCACGCTCCACTCCACCACGGCGGAGGCGCTGCGCCAGGCGGTGGGCGCCTCCGTGGGCCTCACCCGCTTGAGCTTCCTCCCCTTCGACCGCGGCCAGATCGAGGAGTTGGTGGAGAAGAACCTGCCCTCGCGGCAGAAGGTGGAGGAGGCGCTCAGGCGGATCCAGGAGACCTACGATCTCATGGATCTGGTGAAGCGCCCCCTGTTGCTGGGAATGGTCCTGGCCTCCCTGGATCGCATCGACTCCACGGCCCGCGTGGCGCCGGCGGACATCTATGAGGCCTATCTGCGGCATTGGCTCTCGCAGACGGCCGAGGACAGCGAGTCCCTCACCCACGCCCAGAAGCTGGAGTTCGCCGAGGCGCTGGCGGAGGAACTGTGGCGCTCGGGGACGACGTCCTGCTCCTGGCAGGAGCTCCGGAGGACCGTCCGCGAGCGCATGGGTCGGCAGCTCCCCGATCACCTGCCCCCCGTCGCCATCTTCCGGGACATCGAGGGGGGAGCCTTCTTCGTGCGCGAGGGCGACGAGCACTACCGGTTCGCACACAAGTCCTTCCTCGAGTACTTCCTGGCCCGCTCCCTGGTGGCGACGCTGGAGGCCCAGCCGGAACAAGCGCTGGATACACGCCCGTTCACGCGCGAGGTCGCCGCCTTCCTGGGAGAGATCTTGCGCCGCCAGGCGGGAGACGCCCTCCAAGCCCCCACCGTGCTCACCCTGCAAGCCCTGCTGCGCGCGAGGGGGACGCCGGAGGGCACGGCACGCCCGGCCGCCGCCAACGCCTTCAGGCTCCTTCACGGGCTGGCGAGCTGGGCCAGGGACGGCAGGCAGTGGGTCCCTGAGCGGGCCGACCTGCGGGGAGTGGAGCTGCCGGGAGAGGATCTGCGCGACGCGAGGCTGGGAGGGGCCCTGCTCTCGGGGGCCCTGCTCTCGGGGGCCGATCTGTCAGGGGCGATCCTCACGGGGGCGGATCTCAGCCGCGCGGTGTTGGCGGGGGCACGCCTGGAAGGGGCCTCCCTGCGCGGAGCCACCGCCACGGAGGCGGACTTCACCCAGGCCGAAGCGACGAGGTGCGATGTGACGGGCGCCATCCTCTCCCGAGCGACGCTGAGCCAGTCCGTGTGGCTGGAGGGGCGCTGGGAAGGAGCCGAGCCTGGTGGCGCGGAGGTGACCGCGACCTTCATCGCACCTGCCCCCTCTGCGCTGGGCCGGTTACCTGCTTCCCCTTCGTTCCAGACGCTCCTGGCCGGGGGGCACCATGGCAGTGTCTCGTCCATGGCCTGGGACGCGGAAGGCCGGCGGCTGGCCTCCGCCGGGGCCGACGGCACCGTGCGCCTGTGGGACGCACAGTTCGGCCGCGAGCTGCGCTCCCTCTCCGGACACCAGGGCTTTGTCTTTTCCGTGGCCTGGGACGCGGAAGGCCGGCGGCTGGCCTCCGC